>NZ_JAOTRZ010000189.1 GCF_030247655.1 Trichlorobacter sp.
GCTGCTGAGCTGCCACCACTGGCCCAGGTACGGGCTACCGTTGAACAACAGGTCCGGGCCCTGAAGGCAGCGGAACTGGCCAAGCAAAAGGCGGTTGAGGCGCAAAAGACACTGGCTGCAGGCGGTGCAGGTCTCAAGCTGCAAACAACCCCTGCCTTCGGCTATAACGCCAAAGGAGACCTGCCAGGCATCGGCAGTTCAAAACCGCTGATGGAAAAGGTATTTGATCTGACCACTGCCAGCGCAACCGCTTCTGAGCCGATGCTGGTGGGCAACCGCTGGTATGCGGTACGGCTGAAGCAGCGTAATGCAGCCCCGCAAGCAGTCTTTACCGTCAGCAAGGACGAGATTAAAAAGCGGATGCTGCCTGCCAAACAGGAAGAGGCCCTGCGTAACTGGCTGAAGGAACTGCGCAGCAAGGCCAAAATCGTCATTAATCCGGCACTTACCGCCGCTAACCAGTAACGTTGAAACCAAAGGAGAGCTGACATGTCCCAGCCTGTTAAACAAACCGATTTCCCCGGCCTGAAACTGGTCACCCGCGGCAAGGTGCGGGATATTTACGATCTGGGCGACGCCCTGCTGATGGTCACCTCAGACCGGATTTCGGCCTTTGACGTGATCATGAATGAGCCGATTCCTGACAAAGGGATCGTGCTGACCCAGATTTCAAAGTTCTGGTTCAGCCAGATGGAAGATATCATCCCCAACCATATCATCTCCACCGACGTGGCTGACTACCCGGCCGAATGCCAACCCTACGCCGATGTCCTGGCTGGCCGCTCCATGCTGGTCAAAAAGGCAGAACCGCTGGCTGCCGAGTGTATCGTGCGGGGCTACGTCTCCGGTTCCGGCTGGAAAGATTATCAGGCCACCGGTTCCATCTGCGGCATCAAACTGCCGGAAGGGCTGAAGGAGTCCGACCGTCTGGCGGAGCCGATCTTTACCCCCTCCACCAAGGCTGAGCTGGGCACCCATGACGAGAACATCAGCTTTGAGGAAATGGCAAAGGTCTGCGGCAAAGAACTGGCCGAACAGGCCCGTGAAGCCACCATCCGGATCTACTGCCGTGCCCGTGAAATCGCCGATCAAAAGGGGATTATCATTGCCGACACCAAGTTTGAGTTCGGTGTCTATGAAGGCAAGCTGATCATCATTGACGAGTGCCTGACTCCTGACTCAAGTCGTTTCTGGCCCAAAGACCTGTATAAGGCAGGGGGGCCCCAACCCAGCTTTGACAAGCAATTCCTGCGGGATTATCTGGAAACCCTGGACTGGGGCAAGACCGCACCAGCACCGCCGCTGCCGGAGGAGATCGTGGCCAAAACCGGTGACAAATACAAGGAAGCGCTGTTTAAACTGGCTGGAATCAAGCTGTAACCATCTTTTTTCACTGTTGTCATACCGCCGGAACCTCCCGGCGGTATTTTTTTTGCTGAAAATTTGACCAGCCCCCCAAAGTGTGTATACTACCCCATAAGAACATGCGGGAAAGGAGACGGACCATGAAATTGGATGACGTCAAAAAGATTGCTGCAGAACTGGGAATTAAAGCGGGTAAACTGCGTAAGGCAGACCTGATTCAGCAGATACAGCAGGCTGAAGGTAACGACCCGTGCTATGCCACCGGCAAGGCAGATGTCTGTGGGCAGGATCAATGCCTCTGGCGGGAAGACTGCAACTAACTCATTTCTCCGGCGCCTTAGACAAAAGTACGCCCTGTCAGCATAAGCCAACAGGGCGTACTCTTTTGTGTATACGCAGGCAGCTCCTGCGATACCGCTATACGTTTCCCTGTCCCTTCAGATGCTTACCAAGCGCCCGATCTCTGACTGATATATGTCGTAGCAGCCAGTCCAGCAACAGCTTATTGGTATCCAGCACATGATCAATCTGCACGCTTCCGTCAGTACGCATCCGTTCTTTCAGGTCAGCAATCCGGGCAATAAATCCGACGTGCTCAGCGTGATGCGCCTCATAGTCAGGAAAACCGCTCTTTTTCTGCAGCTTCTCCTCATCACCAAAGTGACTGATCACATACTCATCCAGAAATGACAGCAGGTGCAGCACCTCTTCACGCCCTTTGCCTTCCTTGCAGGAGTTGAGCAGCAGATCAAAACGGGCCAGCAGCTCTTTATGCTGGTTATCAATCTGATCAACCCCTATGGCAAGATCTTCTCTCCAGGTAATTCCCATCTTTATGCCTCCCTGTCTGCTTCGGCAGACTTTTTTTTACGTGCAGTTGCGGCCTTCTTTTTATGGCCTGCGGCCTTACTTCTATCCTCGTCTTCATGCATCTGTGCGTACATCTTCTTCAGGGTCTGTGCAACCAGATAAAAGACCGTACCTTTGGGGAAGGTACCATTTTTTCCGGCCACCCCGGCCTGCACACCGGTCAGGATCTCAATCCCCTGCTCAATGGTCTCAATGCTCCAGAGGTGGAATTGACCATCGGCAATCGCCTCCACCACCTCTTCTTTCAGCATCAGGTGACGCTCATTGGTTCTGGGAATCACAACCCCCTGTGCGCCGGTCAATCCCTTGGCCTTGCAAACGGCATAAAAGCCTTCAATCTTGTGGTTCACGCCGCCGATCGGCTGAATCTGTCCCCGCTGGTTGACGCTGCCGGTCACCGCAATCCCCTGCCTGATCGGCAGACCGGACAGGGCTGAAAGCAGGGCATACAGTTCAGTTGAAGAGGCGCTATCCCCTTCCACACCATCATAATTCTGTTCAAAACAGATCGAGGCGGACAGGGAAAGAGGGTGGGTACGGGCAAACAGCCCCCCCAGATAACCGGTCAGGATCAAGACTCCTTTGTCATGAATCGGACCGGACAGCTTGACCTCACGCTCCACGTTAACCATACCGGCCTGCCCCAACCAGGTACGGGCGGTAATCCGGGAAGGTCGACCAAAGACATGGTCCCCCAGCGAAATGACCGACAGGCCGTTGATCTGCCCCACCACGGCCCCATCGGTATCCACCATGATGGTACCGTCATCAAACAGCTCCTGCATCCGCTCTTCGATCCGGTTGACCCGATAGAGCTGCTCTTCGGCAGCCCGACGTACGTCACTACAGGTAATCACCTCATGCCCGTCACGCTCGGCCCAGAAACTGGCCTCACGCACAAAATCAGCGATCTCCATAAAGCGTGAAGAGAGCTTCTGCTGGTCATCCACCATCCGGGCGGTGTATTCCAGCAGACAGGCCACGCCGGCCCGGTCAAAATGCAGCAGTTTCCTGTCACGACAGAGGGTGGCCACAAACAGGGCATATTCCTGCATGACAACCGGAGTACGGGAGACAGAGCTGTCAAACTCTGCCTTGACCTTGAAGAACTTGCGGTAGTCCGGGTCCTGATAGTAGAGCAGATAGTAGATCCAGGGAGTGCCCACCAGCACAATCTTGGCTGAAAGCGGCACCGGTTCCGGCTTGAGCGATACCATGGTCATAAAGCGATACTGCTCCAGCACATCTTCAATCCTGATTTCAGCGGTACGGATGCAACGCTTGAGCGAATCCCAGACAAACGGGTTGATCAGTACCTCTCGGGCATCAATCACCAGGTAGCCACCATTTGCCCGGTGCAAGGCACCGGACTTGATCATGGTGAAGTCGGTCACTGCCACGCCACCGTACTGCATGACATGCTCAATCCTGCCAAACAGGTTATTGTAGGTGGGGTTGGACTCAAAGACGATCGGCGCCCCTTCTGTATCCTTATTATCCACCAGCAGGTTGACTTCATAGCGTTCAAAGCTGGGTTCCTGGCGGGCAATCTTCAGGCCGGGAATCTGGGGCTGCGTCGGCTGTGGCTTAAAATCCTCAAGGTTTTTAAGGATATCTTCCTGCACGGTTTCAAGGTAGGCCAGCACCTTCTCCAGACCGGCATACTTTTCCCGCAACGGGTCCAGGCGATGCCCCAGGCAGGAAAGCCCCAGCTCACGGTCCGCCTGGGCCAAGGCATCCTTGGTGGCCTTCTCGTTATCCCGGACCTGACGCAGAACATCATTCAGGCGCTCCGTCAGCAGCTTGCCCTGTTCCTCAAGCTTGGTCCGTTCCTCATCGGTCAGGGCATCGTACTCATCCTGGGTAAAATTATGGTCATCCTTCTGAGGTACAATTACCAGCCCGGAAACCGTCCGTTGCAGTACGAAACCATGCTTTTCAGATTCTGTCTCAAGGGTATCAAACAGTTCATTACTCTGGGTCTGATACTGCTCCAGCACCTCGGTACGGCGGGATTCATACTCTTTGCTTTCCAGCGCCTTGGGAATATCCTTCTTGAACGCCTCCACCAGCTCCTTCATATCAGCGGTCAGCTCGCTGCCCATGCCGGCCGGAAGCGACAAAGAGATCGGATTATCAGCATCCTTGAAGTTATAGACATAGACCCAGTCATCCGGGGTCGGCTCATCCTTGGCACGCTGACGCAGCAGGTTACGAATGGTTGAGGTACGTCCGGTACCGGTCTGGCCGGAGATATAGAGGTTGAAGCCGGTCTCCCTGACTCCCAGGCCAAACTCGATGGAGCGCAGGGCACGTTCCTGCCCCACTGCATCCACCAGATCCGGCAGATCCGCAGTGGTGGTAAAATCAAACTGATCCGGGTCGCAGGTCCAGCGCAGTTTCTCAACCGGTAATTGACAAGATGTACTAACGGGCATTACCCCTCCTTCTATATACATGAGACAGGGCTATCGTTGTCCTGCCAGACAGACTTGGTTACGGCCACCATTCTTGGCACGATACAAGGCAGTATCTGAAGCCTTGATCACCTCTTCAGCAGAGGCGTAACGGCCACCAGACTCAGCCACACCGATACTGACGGTCACTGAAACATCTCTACCTCCGTACTGTTTGGTGCGACTTACCTGCCCCTTGACATCATCCTTGGGGCGCTCATCGGAGCGTAGAGCCATCTTGTACTCTTCAATGGACTTGCGCAGTTTTTCAAGGTGCGGCGCAGCATCCTTGGCAGTTTTACCGGGGAAAATGACGGTAAACTCCTCTCCTCCATACCTGAAGGGACGTCCGCCACCGGAGACCGCCATCAATCGACTTGCGACCACCTTCAGCACCTGATCCCCCACATCATGACCGTAGGTATCGTTAAATCGTTTAAAATGATCAACGTCCACCATGGCTATGGCGTAACGGCTACCCAGACCACGCAGCAGTTCATTCAAGGCCCGCCGCGACGGCAGGCCGGTCATATCATCCCGGAAGGCCATGTTGTGGGAGTCCTGAATAATTGCCAGGATAAAGATCAAGCCGATGGCACTGTTGAACACCGGAGCAATATAGGGTGTATCAGGCTGTGCCAGCAACAGACCAAAGGCGATCGCCGCTCCGAAAAAAGCGCCGTCAAGGGGGGATTGACGCTGCCAGGTGCGCCTGGCAATTATTCCCGCAGCCAGCAGTAACAGCAACAGACTGATCTGAGGAAGATGGTGTACCTCAAACAGCCGGGACTGAACAATCGGTCGGGTCAGCACTGCCCACAGGGTCTGGCTGCCCTGTTGAAGAGTAATCCAGAATATCACCAGCTGGAACACCACAAAAGCCATCCGCATTCTACCGGCGCTGCCGATGATCCCTTTTTCACTCATCAGGGAAATGATCAGCAGATTAAACGGCAGCAGAACAGCAAAGGCCTGATGAACCAGAACCGATTCGGGAGTCGCCAGGCCGGGGGAGCCATAGCGCGATGCATAGTAATAGGCGGATGTTGACAGTAACAGCACCAGACAGGTGCGGCCCCGTTTAAAATGGTAGGCTGAGGCCACGGCTACCATCGCCAGCAGATAGGGAGCCATGACCAGCAGCTCCTGATGGGTCTTTGAGAGTGTCGGAACACGAAGGAGGAACCACCAGGAAACCAGCAGGACCGTTACGGGAAGGAATAAAGCTGAAAAATTCCGGACCATAAAATGC
>NZ_JAOTRZ010000190.1 GCF_030247655.1 Trichlorobacter sp.
GGCGTGCAGTTTTTAATGATTCAGCAAAATCTGCTGGATATTGAGGCTGCACTCAATCTTTATTCGGAAATTGGTGTTGATTATCTGAGTTTTAAGCCGTACTCGGAACATCCGCAAATGATCAATAAAAGCGGTTTTACCTACAGTGATGAAATTATAGACTCGGTAGAGCTGGCGGTCCAAAGCTTTACCAACAGCAGTACGACCCAAACGGCTATAATTTTCCGCAAAGCGGCTACAGAGGCGTATCAAAAAGGTGTGCAGAGCTATCACTCCTGCCGTGCATTGCCGTTTTGGGGCTACATCTCCTCAAAAGGGGATTTTTACACCTGCAGTGTTTATCTTAATGATGAACGTTTCAGGGTAGGAAATATTTATTTAGAGACAATGAAGGATATTTTTTGGGGAGAGAAGCGGGAAAAATCTATTTGTTTTGCAGAGTTCGAACTTGAGATCGGCCATGAATGCCGGGTCAACTGCCGAATGGCACGTATAAATGAGTTTCTGGCATTTTTAAATAACCAACCGAACCATGTGAATTTCATTTAAGCCGGGACTAACACAATGTCTACCAAAATATTGATTATTAAACTTGGTTATTCTGAAACTTTGGACCCTGAAATTGGTAAAGTTCCCAGCCTTGGAGATGTTCTGCGCACAACTCCACTTCTTTGGGCAGTTAAAGAAAAATACCCTGATGCCCATATAACCTGGCTGGTTACTTCAAATGCCGAGCCGTTGCTTCAAGCAAATCCGCTGATAGACCGGATATTGGTGTGGGACGAATTTGTGCCATTTCAACTGATGCGTGAAAAATTTGATATTCTGATAAATCTTGAAAAAATTGCCGGCGTGTGTGCCCTGGCCGACATGATTGACGCCTGGACTAAATATGGGTTTCGCTTCGAGTCAGTGAGTGGACTGTACCATGGTTACGAAAAGGGCCTCAATTTTATGAACTATATCGCAAAGAAAAAAAGCGATACAACCAAAGGGTATTGGCAGCAGGTTTTGATTGAGATGATGGGGGCGGTCTGGAAAGGCCAGCCATACATTATTGGCTATCAGCCAAAGAGCCAAGAAACGTTTGATATTGGATTTAATTATGAGGTTGGTTCAAAATGGCCTGTCAAGGGAATGCCGCTAGAGTTGTGGAAGGAGCTGGAAAAGCGTTTTCTAGAGCTGGGGTATACGGTTTCCTGGCAGGAGGGCAAAGCCAATTTACATGAATATATGGACTGGATTAACTCATGTCGATTGCTGGTCTCAAATGACAGTCTGGGAATGCATCTGGCATTTGCGCTGAAAAAAAAGGTGATCGGGCTTTTCGGGCCGACTGATGCAAGTGAGGTTTACTTCTATACAGGAGGGAAACTCATTCAGTCTTCATCGCAATGTTCAGCGATGCCCTGTTTTGACATAAAATGCAGGACCGAAATGTTCTGTATGGCTCATTTTGATTTTGACAAGATTATTAATTCAGCCACCGAAATAATGGGAGAGCAAACCTCATTATGAGTACTTACGATACCGCGCTACAAGTCCGGCGTACCATTATCGAAATGGCTAACCGCTCCCAAAGCCCACATGTTGGATCATGTCTTTCCTGTGTTGATATTCTGGCGGTGCTATATGATGACGTCCTTCGCCTGGAACCATGGCACAAACGTGACATTTTTATACTCAGCAAGGGGCATGCCGCCATGGCGCTTTACAGTATTCTCCATGCAAAGGGTATCCTGATGAAAGAGGATATTGAAGGGTATTACCAGAATTGTGGGACACTTCCCGCTCACCTTGATCGTTGTACAGCCAAAGGGATTGAGGTGTCTGCCGGATCTCTTGGACATGGTTTCAATATGGGGCTTGGCATGGCTTACGGCTTTAAAAAACAGGATAATAACCGGAAGATCTTTGCCGTAATCGGTGATGGAGAATCCCAGGAAGGGTCCATTTGGGAGGGGGCGTTGTTCGCTGGTGGACTTGGTCTGGATAACTTTACCGCCATCATGGATCATAACAATCTGCAAGGCTATGGACGTCCAAACGAAATTTGTGCTTTTGAGCCGATGCGTGAAAAATGGAGCGCCTTCGGCTGGCACGCTCTGGAAGTTGATGGGCATGATCACAATGCACTGCGCGCTGCGTTGCGTGAAGATTCACAGGGAAAACCCAAGATACTGATCGCAAAGACTACCAAAGGCAAAGGAGTGTCATTCATGGAAGACCAGCTTGTTTGGCATTACTACATGGTAACAGATGCGCACAAATGCAAGGCGTTGGAAGAGTTGTCATGAGAAACGCTTTTATCAATACGATTTTGGAGGCTTGCCAAGATCGGGACGATCTATTTGTTATTAGTGGAGATGCTGGATTAGGGGTATTCGATGTATTCAAAGAAGAATATCCCGACCAGTTCCTTAATCTCGGCGCGGCGGAACAAAATATGATTGGTTTTTCTGCCGGCATGGCAATGGCTGGGTACAAGGTGTTGGTGTATAACATTATTCCCTTTGTACTGTACCGTTGTTATGAGCAGGTACGTAACGACATCTGTTACCAGAAGTTACCAATTATCTTGGCCGGTATCGGCAGTGGATTGACCTACGCTCCTATGGGAATGACGCACTACTCTGTTGAAGATTTAGGTATTGCTCGTACCCTGCCCAACTTGACCGTCTTGTCTCCTGTTGATCCAGTAGAAGCACAACTGTCCGCTCATTATGCCCTGTCTGCTTCTTCCCCAGTATATATCAGGCTGGCTAAACGTGGCGAACCGACTATTCACTGCACCCAGCAATTTGATATCAGTAAACCGCAACTTCTGGTTGGGGGGGATTCATCTGTTACGTTGTTTTGCCATGGCTCCATCGGTGAAGAAACTCTGCATGCATCCAGGATTTTGGCAGAGGAAGGCATTAGGCCACGTGTTTTTTCTGTGCCAATGGTGCAGCCACTTGATCGTGATGCCTTGCTGCAATGCCTGCAGGGGGTGAGAACTGTCGTCACCGTTGAAGAGCACTATTCTTCCTGCGGTCTTGGCGCCACATTGCGGGATATCATTATGGATTCAGACATGCCCTGTTCACTCACTACCTTGGGTATACCATCCCGGTTTATTCACGAGGTACATGATACTGCCGGGATGAGAAGGCTTTGGGGTATCGATGCTGCAGCGATAGCCGCTATGGTAAAAAAGCTTTGGAAGGTTACGTAATGGGAATCCTGAGAGACTATTTCACTCCGTTGCATACCAGTACGAAACGTGACTACCTGCCAAGGATGTGTGATGCAAAGGTTGAATGCATGAAGGTGGCACGTCAGTTTGGTGCTGACTTCTGGGATGGTGACCGGCGCTATGGTTATGGCGGATTTAGGTATGATGGCAGATGGAAGCCGGTTGCAGAACGTTTGATTGCAGATTACGCTCTTGCACCTGATTGCTCGATTCTTGATATTGGTTGTGGCAAAGGTTTCCTGCTGTATGAATTGCAGTTGTTGTTGCCTGACGCCCGCATTGTTGGCTTTGATATCTCAGACTATGCGATTGCCAATGCCAAAGAGGAAATCCGTAGCAATCTCTTCGTGCATCGAGCACAAGACGTCCTTCCTTTTCAAAAACATGAGTTTGATCTTGTTATCTCTCTTACCAGTCTACATAATTTATATCTGCCGGATTTAAAGGTTGCGCTTCAACAGATGGAGCGGGTTGGAAAACAAAAATACCTGGTTGTTGAAGGATATCGAAATGAGGAGGAACTATTTAATCTTCAATGTTGGGCCTTAACATGCACTGCCTTCTTTACTCCAGGGGAATGGGAGTGGCTGTTTAAGGAATTCGGCTATAACGGGGATTATGAGTTCATATTCTTCAACTAATCTGAAAGGTGCAGGAATAGCATGGGACTACTATACACTAGGATGAAAATATTCCATTTTAAGGAAAAGCTGAATTCATTACCTGTAGGTTCAGGTGAAATACAGCCGCCAATCAATGTTCGGCTTAAGCCCACCAATGTCTGTAACCATAACTGCTGGTACTGTGCCTATCGGGCTGAGAATCTGCAGTTGGGCCAGAATATGAACGTGACGGATTTTATTCCAAAAAATAAAATGTTCGAAATTATTGATGATCTGGTTGAAATGGGGGTTAAGGCGGTAACTTTTAGCGGTGGAGGCGACCCCTTTTGTTACCCGCACCTACTTGAAACGGCTCAGAAATTAGCAAACAGTCCCCTCAAATTTGCCGCACTCACCAACGGCTCGCGTCTTACCGGTGAAGTTGCTGAACTATTTGCCCACCATGCAACCTGGTTGCGGGTCTCCATGGATGGTTGGGACGACGCTAGTTATCAGAAATATCGCGGCTGCCCTGATGGTGAATTTTCCAAGATCATCCATAACATGAAGCAGTTCAAAAAGTTTGCAGGTTCATGCTATCTGGGGGTCTGCATCGTTGTTGATAACAGGAACTTTGAGCACATTTATGATCTAATAAAGCTATTGCACCAAACCGGTGTCAACAGCGTCAAGGTTTCTCCCTGCATTGTCAGCAACAGCGGTTACGAAAACAACAAGTACCATGAAGCGCTCTTCGCACCGGTTAAGGAGCAAACCGAACGAGCTATCGCAGACTTTGCCAGCAGTGATTTTGAATTGTTTGACTCATATCATACCCAGTTGGACACTTTCAGAAAAACGTACAACTGGTGTCCATACCTCCAGATATCTCCAGTAATAGGAGCCGACCAGAATATATATTCGTGTCATGACAAGGCCTATAATCTTCAGGAGGGGTTGCTCGGATCTATTAAGGAAGAGCGTTTCAGAGATGTCTGGTTTTCAGACAAGAACAGATTTTATGCTATTAAGCCTGCCACGGTCTGCAATCATCACTGTGTCGTCGATGGCAGCAACAGAATGATACTTGATTATTTGGAAGCTGACAGGGACCATCTTGAGTTTGTGTAGCGGCATGAAACGTTTGTATGGGAAAAGGATATTGATATTTGGTCCCAGCGGCAAGATGGGGTGTGCCATACGATCAGTTTTCACAGAGTGTGAACTGATAAACGTATATCGTGCTGATTGCGATATCTGTGACTTTCATCAGGTTGCTGCCAAGATCTCAGAGTTGGTCCCTGACATGGTCGTGAATGCAGTAGTATACGGCGGGCTTGATGCCTGCGAGGAAAGGCCGCGAGAGGCCCTGCATGTTAATACCCTTTTCCCGCAATATTTAGCGGAACTCTCCAATAAATATAATTTTATTCTGATTCATTTCAGCACTGATGCCGTATTTAATGGAACCACGGCGGACTATCATCTTGAATCAAGTCCTGTCAATCCAGTCAATATATACGGAATAACTAAATTTGGTGCCGATAGTTATATCCGTGCAATTGCCCAGAAGTACTATATTGCAAGGCTGTCAATTCAGTTTGGACCCAGTGACAAGAACACGCAATTTTTAGAAAAAATGCTCCAAAAAATACGGGATGGCCACCGTAATTTACTAATATCAAATGATATTGTTGCTTCACCCAGCTTTAGTGCCGATTGCGTTAATGAACTTAAATCAATTATCGAAGACGAAAGACCATATGGTTTGTATCACATTGCAAATGCCGGAATGGCATCACTTTATGAATTAATGCAGGAAATAATTAAAATTTTGAAAATTGATGTTTCTATTACACCGGTGCCTCACACAACCTTTAACACAAAAGCAATTAAAAACAGTTTCACTCCAATTCAATCAGAAAAATTATTCCCTTTGCGCCCTTGGCAGGAGGCCTTAGCTGCCTATTGTCGGCAATTAATCATTTGATATTTAATACGCTTTGTACACGCAAGGGGGGCACATGCGAATTACTGCCATTT
>NZ_JAOTRZ010000191.1 GCF_030247655.1 Trichlorobacter sp.
CGAGAGAAAGTGGCCGGCATCGATGCCGGTGCTGATGACTACCTGACCAAGCCGTTTGCCTTTGCCGAGCTGTCGGCACGGGTGCGGGCACTTGGCCGACGGGGCGGACGTGACCGTGGGGCAGAACTGGTGGTGGCGGATCTGCGGATAGACCCGATCAGCCGTAAGGTCTGGCGTGGCGACAAGGAGATCGAGCTGACCATTAAAGAGTACGGCCTGCTGGAGTTTCTGGTGCGCAACACCGGTTCGGTGGTAACCCGCAACATGATCGCAGAAAAGGTCTGGGACCATTCTTTTGAATCCTTTACAAATATTATCGATGTATACGTCAATTATGTGCGAAAAAAGGTGGATAAAGGCTTTGACCAAAAACTGATTCATACAGTACGCGGTCAGGGCTATACCCTCAAGGCAGAGTAGCTGTCTTGCACCAATGATGGAGGTTACAGAATGAAAGTTAGACATGTGGTAATGATTTGTATGCTGGCGGTTGCAAGTCTGTTTGTCCTGACCACGGGGCAGGTGGATGCAAAGCCGGTCAGCCCTGATTTTGTTGAGCTGTCCAAGCGTCTGAAGCCTACAGTGGTCAACATCCGAACAACTAAAAATATCAAGCCTAGATCTGGTGGCCAGTTTAGGGGCAATGATCCTTTTGCTGACCTGTTCGGCCAGTTCTTTGGTCAGCAGGCACCGCAGCAACCCCGCAAACAACAGGGGATGGGAACCGGTTTCATCATCAGCGCAGACGGCTTTATCCTGACCAATAACCATGTGGTGAATGGTGCCGATGAAATCATGGTCAAGCTGTCCGATGGCCGTGAGATCAAGGCAGAACTGAAGGGGCTGGATGACAAGCTTGACGTGGCCCTGCTCAAGATCAGTGACAAGGCAGCCCTGCCGTTTGCAGAGCTGGGGAACAGTGATGCCCTGGAGGTGGGTGAGTGGGTTATGGCCATCGGTAATCCGTTCGGTCTGGCCCATACCGTAACCGCCGGTATTGTCAGCGCCAAAGGGCGGGTGATCGGCAGCGGGCCCTACGATGACTATATCCAGACCGATGCCTCCATCAACCCCGGCAACTCCGGTGGACCACTGTTCAGCAGTGAAGGCCGGGTGGTCGGTATCAACACCGCGATTATTGCCAATGGTCAGGGGATCGGCTTTGCCATTCCGATCAACATGGCCAAGACCGTTGCAGATCAGCTCAAGGCCACCGGCAAGGTGGTGCGAGGCTATCTGGGGGTCAATTTTGATAAGTTGAATCCCAAACTTGCCAAGTCACTGGGACTACCTTCTGCCAAAGGGGCGATTGTCACCAATGTCATCAAGGGGTCTCCTGCTGAAAAAGGTGGTCTGCGGGTTGAGGATGTGATTGTTCAGTTTGATGGCAAGGCGGTTGACGCTGAATCCGATCTGCCCAAGATTATCGCCTCTATACCGGTGGGTAAGTCGGTTAAGGCGGTGGTTTACCGCAAGGCAAAGCGGCTTGAACTGACCGTGGTGGTTGGTCAGCAGGCCGGGCTTGGTCCGCTTGGGGAACCGGCCACCGCCAGCATCGGTATCAGTGCCCGTGAGCTGACCCCTGAACTGGCCCGTCAGCTTGGCTTGAAAGATGCCAAGGGAGTGGTGGTCTCTGAGGTAAAACCAGGTTCCTCTGCTGAAGATGCCGGCATGGTGCGGGGCGATCTGATCATTGAGTTTAACGGCCATCCGGTTGAAAATCTGGAAGGCTTTGCTGCACTGGCGTCAAAGGTTGCCAAAGGTGAGGTGGTGCGTCTGTTGCTGCGCCGTCCTGACGGCAGCTTTGGGTATGTTGCCGTAACTGCGGAGTAAGCGGCAACGATGGTACATTGAGTGGTATGCAGGGGCGGCATGCATATGCCGCCCCTGTTTTATAATGGGGTAATCCATGTCTGATCGTTATGTCCAACCGTTGCGGATGCTGGTGCAGCTGGCTTTTCTGGGGCTTTCGTTGCTGATCGGCTTCAGGTTCTACCGCTTTATCCAGGCGGTCCAGCAGGGGGTAGACACGGTGGCGCGTCCTGCTGCTGTTGATGCCTTTCTGCCGATCTCCGGTCTGTTTGGCACGGCAGCCTGGCTGAAGGGGGGCGGCATCAACCCGGTCCACCCGGCAGCGGTGGTGATCTTTGTCACTATTGTTGTTGTGGCTCTGCTGCTCAGGCGGGCCTTCTGCTCCTGGATCTGTCCGGTGGGTACAATCTCTGAATGGCTCTGGAAGCTGGGTTTCAATAAGCTGCAGCGCAACTGGCTTCCTCCCCGCTGGCTTGATCTGGGGCTACGGGGTATCAAATACCTGCTGCTGGCCTTTTTTCTGTTCAGCGCCATTTCCTGGTCCCTGTCGGCGCTGCAGGGGTTTCTGGGCAGCGGTTACCATGCCATATCAGACGTGAAGCTGCTGCAACTGTTCCGCTCTCCCTCAGTCACCACCCTGGCGGTGGTGGGGCTGCTGGTGGCCTTGTCCATTCCGCTGCGTAATCCGTTCTGTCGCTATATCTGTCCCTACGGCGCGCTGTTAAGCCTGGTTTCGCTGGCATCCCCCCTGGCGGTGCAGCGTGATCTGAAGAAGTGTGTCTCCTGCGGGGTCTGTAGTCAGGTCTGCCCCTCACGGATTGATGTCATGCATGCCACCAGGGTCAATAACCCGGAATGCCTGGGCTGCTGGCGTTGTATCAGCCATTGTCGGGTCAATACCGCCCTCAGCATGCGGGCCTTTGGCAGGCTGGTGGTGCCGGGGATTCTGTTTGTGCTGTTGGTGGTGCTGCTGTTCTGGGGTGGGACCCGGCTGGGCAAGGCCAGCGGGCATTGGGATTCAGTGGTGACACCGGCGGATTATCGTGAGTTGATGGCGAAGTAACCTGTCTGTGCTGCTGCCCGGCCTCTGACAGTCCGGGCAGCATTTCCTGTCGCAACCGGTTTAAAACTTACCGTATTGCTGTTTAAAGAAGGCATCAAGCTGGCTGATCCAGTCAGCCTTGGTCTCTGCATCCACAAAGCTTGCCTCAAAGCTGTTGCGGGCCAACTGATACGCTTCTGCAGCGCCCAGTTCCGGCAGTGCCGCAAAGGTTGCCAGATAGTTCTGGTTCAGGTAGCCGCCAAAATAGGCCGGATCATCAGAGTTGATGGTGGCCCTGATGCCGCAGGCCAGCAGTTTGGCGATGTTGTGGGCGGCAAGGGTGGAGAACACGCACAGCTTCACGTTGGAAAGCGGGCAGACCGTCAGCGGTATCTGCTGCTGTACCAGCCGTGTCACCAATTTGGGATCATCCAGACAGTGTACGCCGTGGTCGATCCGTTCCGCATGCAGCAGGTCAAGGGCGTGCCAGATATACTCGGCAGTTCCCTCTTCACCGGCATGGGCCACCAGCCGCAGCCCCAGCTCCCTGCAGCGGGCAAATACCCTGCTAAACTTCTCCGGCGGGTTGCCTTTTTCACCGCTGTCAAGCCCGACCCCGATGAACTTATCGCGGAACGGCAGGGCCTCTTCCAGCACCGCAAAAGCCTCTGCTTCAGTCAGGTGGCGTAGAAAGCAGAGTATCAGAGAGGCGCTCAGCCCCAGCTCTTTTCCGGCCTGTTGGATCGCCCGGTCCAGCCCGTTGATAACGGTGGCAAACGGAATCCCCCGGGCGGTATGGGTCTGGGGATCAAAGAATATCTCGCTATGGACCACATTATCAGCCTTGGCACGCAGCAGGTAGGCCCAGGCCATCTCATAGAAATCCTCTTCAGTTTGCAGCACGCTGGCCCCGGCATAGTAGATATCCAGAAAACTCTGCAGGTCGGTAAAGGCATAGGCTGCCCGCAGCGCCTCAATGGTCGGGTAGGGCAGTTGCACCCGGTTCCGCTCTGCCAGGCTAAAGATCAGCTCCGGTTCCAGCGAACCTTCAATATGGATATGCAGCTCTGCCTTGGGCATCCGGCAGAGCAGTTCAGGCAGGTTCTGGCGTGGAATGCTGGTCAGGTTCATGGGAGATATCTCCTTTCCGGTTAGCAGTGACATCCAATCGTGCCGTCATTGAGCGATGTAGGGGCAACCTTCCGCAGAAATCCCAGCAGGCAGTGATTAAACCCGTTCGGCTGCTCAAGGTTCACCAGATGCCCGGCATCGGCAATGACTTCAAGCTGGCTGCCACTAATGCCGCTGGCGATCATGCGGGGATGCTCAAGGGGGCAGGCCTTGTCCTGTTCTGCAGCTATCACCAGCGAAGGCTGCCTGATTGACTGGAGCAGCGGGGTAACATCCGGGCGTTCACGCATGGCAAGCAGTCCGCCTGCCAGTCCCCGGCTTGCGTTTGTCACCATCCAGCCATAGACCTCTTCAGCAAGCTTGGGGCGTGCCTCTATGGTGCCCTCGGCAAACATCAGAGGATGGAAGCTGTCGGCAACCACCTGCGGGCCAAGTTTCAGCAGTTCTGTTGCAAGCTGTAACCGCCGGGCGCGACCAGCTTCATCATCAGCAACAGAGCGTGTTACCACAAAGACAGCGCCGCTGAGCCGTTCTGGGTAGCGGGCCAGCAGGTTAAACAGCACATAGCCCCCCATGGACATCCCGGCCACCACCGCCTGCTCAATCTCCAGGTGATCCAGCAGGCTGATCAGATCATCGCCGAACAGATCCATGCTGTACGGCCCATCAGGGGCATCGCTTTCGCCGAACCCTCGCAGATCCGGGCTTATAACCCGGTAACCGGCCGCTACCAGATCACCCAGTTGCGGGCGCCACATGCTGCGGTTCAGAGGAAACCCGTGGATCAACAGAACTGCCGGTCCACTGCCGACATCATCATAGGCGATCATGCTGCCGTTTAAAAACGCATTCTTTGCAATCATAGGGGGACTCCAAGCTTGGTGCATCAGTTGCTACGGTGCGAATATTGTGATTCTTTTGACACTTGATAAATAAATAGCTGATTGCCATTCAAAAGTGTCCGGCTAGTTCTTTGCACTGGTTTGATTTTAAGCTCCCCTCCTTAAGGGAAGGAGGGGAGCTCCAGGGCGTTAACTTTTCTGAGTGAGGAGTTGCGGCAGATATTCGCTTACTAATTCCTCGACCAAGTTTGCTTGAAGAAGATCCCTTGATCGTTTCATAGTGTCCCGGTCCGCCTGTTCTGCCATCCATCTTTTGAACTGGATAAATGTTAAGGGAGAAATAGTATTCATTCTGGCCATATGCCCAGAGGCAGAAACAATTATTGCTGAAAAAGGTGGCCCATCCAGAAGAATACCTGCATTTCGAGCGGGTACTACATAAAACTCATCGTTCTCATCGTCAGTTAGCCGCATAGGATGAGGGTCACCATCCTTTGGCTCTCTGCGAATAATATCAACTTCAAACCCTCTACTATTAACGGCAGTGTGTTTTTGATCCTCCCGTAGTCTGAAACTCGGGTCAACCTTTTGTATTAACTTCAGCATCGAAGTGGCTGCATGCCTCATTTTTGTCACAAAGCTTATCCGTTTTCGCACATCGAGCAAAAAGTCAATGTCTTGGGTGGCCATGGCTTCAGTTTCACCAAAGAGCACCCCTGCTCTTGCTTCATAAGCATATAGTGCATGAGTTCCAATGACCGTGAAGAATTCAGAAAGGCCTTCTTTATACAATCTGTTCAAAATATCAATAAGCATACGAGGAGCCCGACCTACAAATAACGCCCGGTTCATTCGTTGTTGCCGTTCCAATGATTCTGTTAAATCCCTGAAGCGCAGCTGTGCAGCAGTTTTCCTGGCTACAAAATTGTTATGGATCTTTTCTGTTTCCTCTGAACGAGGTCCTAAACTTTTATTACTGCCAGTCGTAGACACCCGAATAAGGTAGTCTGTCCCATTCTGATTTTTCCTGCGCATACTTCCGCGAACATTCAAGAT
>NZ_JAOTRZ010000192.1 GCF_030247655.1 Trichlorobacter sp.
AGCCAGTAGCAACGGGCAAGCAGCCGTGCCGTAACTGACTTGGGGCATCTCATCCGGGATCTCATTTTCCTTGAACCGTTTGACAAAGTTTTCTTCAGCAGTATCACCGCTGCCAGCACCATGGAAACGGGTCACGATCTCCCGACCCAGTGCCTTTTTGGCTGCCATCGGGTGGAGTGAGCCATCTGCCAGATCAAGCTTCAGCTGCTCAATCTCGGCAATGCTCCTGTCTGAGAGCAGTTCGTAGTAACGCAACATCAGCTCGTCTGAGATGGACATGACCTTGCCAAAAATCTCATCCGGCGCCTCGCTGATGCCGATGTAGTTGCCCAGCGATTTTGACATCTTGTTGACGCCGTCCAGGCCTTCCAGCAACGGCATGGTCAGTACGCACTGAGGTGTCTGACCCCATTCCCGCTGCAGTTCACGTCCCATCAGCAGGTTGAATTTCTGGTCGGTGCCTCCCAGTTCCACATCAGCCTTCATGGCCACCGAGTCATAGCCCTGGATCAGGGGGTAGAGGAATTCATGAATCGCAATCGGCTGCTGGGTGGTGTAACGCTTGTGAAAGTCATCCCGCTCCAGCATGCGGGCCACCGTATACTTGGAGGCCAGGGCGATCATGCCGCCGCAGCCCAGTTCGTTCAGCCAGGAGGAGTTGAAAACCACCTCGGTCTTTTCCGGATCGAGGATCTTGAAGACCTGCTCTTTGTAGGTTTCAGCATTACGCAGGACGTCTTCGCGGGTTAGCACCTTCCGGGTTTCGGACTTGCCGGTTGGGTCGCCGATCATGCCGGTGAAGTCACCGATCAGGAAGTGGACATCATGGCCTAACTGCTGAAACTGACGCAGTTTCTGGATCAGTACCGTATGGCCCAGGTGCAGGTCCGGTGCGGTGGGGTCAAAGCCAGCCTTAATAATCAGTGGGCGACCGGTGGCCAGTTTGTCTTCCAGTTCCTTCTGGATCAGCAGTTCAACACAGCCGCGTTTGATCACGGCAATCTGTTCGGCAACAGAGATACTCATGGTGATACTCCGTAAAGGCATGAAAAGCCATGATGATAGACCGCGGATGACGCTGATTGAGCGGATTAGCGCGGATAACTTCCAAAGTGTTTCGCTGCCTTGCGATATGACCACTCACAACGGCATAGTCAAAAAAGAGATTTAATGAGCTATTTTTCTTATATTTCTATCTGTGGAAATCCGCCAGATCCGCGTTATCCGCGTGCTATGCCTTTCAACAGGCAGCATTAATCCGTTCAATACTGACGGCTTTGCCTGTTTTTGTATCTATTCCGATCACCACGGCATTAATCCGCAGATCCTTTTTGGGGATGTCAAACTTGACTGACTGCTGGGTCAGGAAACGCTGGATCGCCTGGCCCTTGTCCACACCGATTACCGAATCAAAGGAGCCGGTCATCCCCACATCAGTAATGTAGGCGGTGCCATTCGGCAGGATCCGTTCATCAGCGGTCTGGACATGGGTATGGGTGCCCACCAGTGCAGAGACCCGACCATCCAGATACCAGCCCAGGGAAGCCTTTTCCGAGGTGGTCTCAGCATGGAAATCCAACAGGATAATGGATGTTTTCTTTCTCAATTGTTCCAGCTCTGCATCGGCACAACGGAAGGGGCAGTCCAGGTTTTTCATATAGACCCGACCTTCCAGATTCAGCACACCAACCTTGATACCGGCAGGGGTTTCAACGACGGTTGAACCTCGGCCCGGCGTGCCGGGGGGGTAGTTAAGCGGTCGGATGATCCGCTCTTCGCGGTCCAGAAAACCGGAGTTGTCCTTTTTATCCCAGATATGATTACCACTGGTCAGCAAGTGGACCCCCTGACGATACAACTCTGCAGCCGTATCCGGGGTAATACCGAAACCACCGGCAGCGTTCTCACCATCGGCAATCACCAGATCAACTGCATGACGGTCCACCAGCCGGTGGAGTTCCCGGCTGATGGCTGTCCTGCCTGGACTACCGACAATATCACCTATAAAAAGAATTCTGACTGACATTTACTTGGCGTACTCGGTTGCACGTGTTTCTCTGATCACATTGACCTTGATCATACCGGGATAGGTCATCTCGCTCTCGATCTTCTTGGCAATGTCCCGCGCAAGGATGACCGATTGATCGTCAGAAACCTGCTCGCTGGAGACCATGACCCGGATCTCACGGCCAGCCTGGATAGCAAAGGAGCCGCTGACACCGCTAAAGGAAGTGGCGATCCGCTCCAGGTCTTCCAACCGCTTGACATAGGATTCCATCATCTCGCGCCGTGCGCCAGGACGGGCACCGGACAGGGCATCAGCTGCCTGAACCAGTACCGCCAGGATGGTAGATGGCTTTTCGTCTTCATGATGGGCCGCAATGGCGTGGACAATCTTGGGTGATTCGCCATACTTACGGGCCAGATCGGCGCCAATCACGGCATGGGAACCTTCTATCTCATGGTCAACTGCCTTGCCCAGGTCATGCAGCAGACCGGCCCGCTTGGCCTGCTTGACGTTGATGCCCAGTTCAGCTGCCATGATACCGCACAGGAAGGCTACTTCCAGAGAGTGCTGATAGACGTTCTGAGTGTAGGAGGTACGGTACTTAAGCCGTCCGATCAGTTTGAGCACCTCTGGGTGAATGCCATGCACCCCCAGGTCAAAGGCGGCCTGTTCACCTGCCTCTTTGATCGCTTTTTCAACCTCTTCTTCTGATTTTAAAACCACTTCTTCGATCCGGCCTGGGTGGATCCGGCCGTCGGCCAGCAACTTCTCCAGCGACAGACGGGCAACTTCGCGGCGAACCGGGTTGAAACCGGACAGGATTACTGCCTCAGGGGTGTCATCAATAATCAGGTCAATCCCGGTGGCCGCCTCCAAAGCGCGGATATTACGGCCTTCACGACCAATAATCCGTCCTTTCATCTCATCGGATGGCAGCGGTACCACGGACACGCACTTCTCAGAGACATACTCGCCGGCATAACGCTGAATCGCTGCAGCGATGATCTCCTTTGCCTTTTTATCAGCCGTTTCCTTGGCCTCTTCCTCAATCAGTTTGATCCGTTTGGCCGCATCATGCTTGGCTTCACTTTCCATCGCCTCGATCAAGGTGTTTTTTGCTTCTTCAGAGGTCATACCGGAAATCTGCTCAAGCTTTGCACGTTGTTCGTCGGCAGCTTTTAAGAGTTCATTTTCTTTTGCGGTCAATGTCTGGTCTTTAACTGAAACTGCCTGTTCTTTTTTGAGCAGATCCATCTCTTTTTGGTCAACCAGCACCGCTTTTTTGTCCAGATGTTCTTCTTTCTGCTGTATCCGTTTCTCCTGAACCTGAATTTCCCGCTTTTTTTCCTTTAACTCACCTTCTGCTGCTTCTTTTGCCTCAAGGGCCGCATCTTTGGCCGTCAGTTCTGCTTCCTTGGCAATATTATCTGCCTCACGCCGGGCATCTTCAAGGAGCCGGGTCGCAAGTTCTTCAGCCTGCGCCACAAGTCCTTCAGTGCTCTTGCGTCCAAAACGGTTGCCTGCGAAATACGCTACACCGGCGACAGCAACAATGACCAACGCCATGATTATACTCGTTATCATACTTCATCCTCCTTTATGTTAATCCGGCATCGTGCCGGTCACTACCTGAATAATCCGTTTATCCGTAATAATATACTGCATTCTAATATCATGCTCCTCTGCCGGGATCTGTTCCAACAGCTGGAAATCATGGCATAATCCGACAAGGATGCCGTGTTTTGGCAGTTGGCTCAGGCAACGATCATAGTAACCTTTGCCAAAACCGATCCGGTGTCCTTGCAGATCAAAGGCAACCCCTGGAACCACAATCAGATCCGCTGATGCAAGGCTCTGGTCCTCACCAACGCTGCAAGGTTCCAGAATGCCAAAGGCACCGGAGGTCCGTTGCCCGGCCTCGCTAACCTCCCTGAATTGCAGGCTGCTGCCGCAGACCAGAGGATATAGAACCTGTTTTCCTACAGAGCGTGCCGATGCAAACAGCAGCTCGGTGTCAATCTCTTGCTGAATAGGCGAGTAGAGCGCGATACAGGCAGCTTGCTGAAACAGTTTTAAGCCAGCTAACTGCTGTTGGGCCGCCTCGCTGGCAATCTGCCAAACAGTCCGATCCATAGCGCGACGGCGCGTGAGCAGATCACGTCGTAAGGCCATTTTAGGCATACGGCCCTCACAATAAAACACACAAACAGGGGGTTACCCGGAGGCCGGGTCTGGTCTGCTGCAGGGAGGATGGAAGGATAGTTCGGTGGTTCCCAATGGGTCTGTCTACCGAAAGCCCCTTACCTACCGGGGATATATAAGCCAGTGCAGATATCAGTACGCAGCTGATGCCACGGAAACTGAACAGGTACAAATGGTTAATGCGTTAGTGGTTTATATATCAAAGTCTCCCTGAAGAGACCAAATGCTCATTCAGCTTTACAATAAAGCTGTTGTTACAGAACGTTATCAATTTTTTCAAGCATACTGGCAATACGGGTTTCCAGTGCGCTTGAACCTTCCTGGCGACCTTGCAGATCCAGATAGGATTCAGACAGGTTCAGCAAAGCCAGGGTTACCAACAGTTGTGGGTCGGCTGTGGTCAGCCGCTCACGAATCGTTTCTATTCGGCTATTTACAAAGGTCTCAACCTCCCGCACCTTTGTTTCCGGAGCGGAACTGCGGACCGGGATTTCACGTCCCAGTACCGTGACCAGATGGGCCTTAATCACGCCTTACACGCCTTCAAGTTTACTCAGGATAGCATCAACACGACCTTTAAGGCCTTCACGCTCTTGCCGGAGTCGTGTGTTTTCGTCTGCCAGAATCCGGTTTTCTTCCTTTAAAGCAGTATAGTTAGTCAGCAGATTGCTGATTTTTTCTTCGAGTTTTTCAAAAAGTTCTGTTTCCACGGTGCTGTCTCCTTCTGAGGGTGCAATAATATATTGATTTTCCTGAACAAAGTCAAGGCCCATTTGCATGGGCGGTTCCGTGCTGTGGCGGTTATGAGGTGTGGAAAAGGGCATCAACAAACTCATTGGGGTCAAATTCACGCAGGTCATCAACCCCTTCACCCACGCCGATGTAGCGGACAGGCAGGCTGAATTCATGGGATACCGCCACCACAATACCGCCTTTGGCCGTGCCGTCCAGCTTGGTTAGCGCAATGCCGGTTACGCCAGCTGATTCTTTGAAAAGACGCGCCTGGGAAAGGGCATTCTGGCCAGTGGCACCATCCAGAACCAGCAGGGTCTCATGGGGAGCGCCGGGTATTTCTCGTCCAATAACCCGGTAGATTTTCTTCATTTCCTCCATCAGGTTGACCTTGGTGTGCAGGCGCCCGGCAGTATCAATAATCAGAATTTCTGTGCCGCGACTGACTGCCGCCTTGCAGGCATCAAAGGCCACTGCCGACGGGTCAGCCCCTTCCTGATGGCGGATAACCGCCACGCCGGCCCGTTCTCCCCAGATTTCAAGCTGTTCTGCTGCAGCAGCACGGAAGGTGTCACCGGCAGCCAGCAGCACTTTTTTGCCTTCAGCCGCAAATTTTGCCGCCAGTTTGCCGATGGTGGTGGTCTTTCCGACGCCATTGACACCAACCACCAGAATGGTAAACGGTGCAGCAGTATCGGTTTTCAGCGGGGCGTGATGTGCCAGCAGGCGTGTGAGCAGCTCTTCCTTTAGCGCCTCACGCAGGGCAGCGCCGTCTTTCAGCTCATTGCGGGAGAGGCGTTGTTCCAGACTGCGGATCAGTTCAACCGTGGTCTTTACTCCGATATCAGAGGTAATCAGGATCTCTTCCAGCTCTTCCAACGTATCGGCATCAATCTCTTTTTTACCCAATACCAGGGC
>NZ_JAOTRZ010000193.1 GCF_030247655.1 Trichlorobacter sp.
ATCAAGTTATCTCAGCCAAGTACGTCAGGACCGGCAAGGTTACGAAACTTCGTTAAAAGTGCTGCAGGCCAATGCTGCCAAATTACAGACTATGCTTAACCGACTTGAAGCCCAGAGTCGCAGAAAAGCAGCAGTAAAGCATGATCCATCAGCTAAGCACAAGCAGTTGCCGGAGCTTTCCCCTGTGCCTGACCGTGGTTTTGCCTCCCAGAAAGGGCGCATGCGGATGCCGGCAAAAGGGGAGGTGATTGAGACCTTTGGCAAACACAAACATCCTGAATTTAATTCCTACACCTTCAGCAAGGGTATCGTTATTGCAGCCCCGGTTGGCTCAGATATCCGTGCAATTTATGATGGCACGGTAATTTTTGCTGATTACTTTAAAGGGTATGGCAATATGATCATCATTGATCATGGAGGTGGTTATTTTAGTCTCTATGCCTATTCCTCGCGGATTTCCCGCAAGGTTGGCGCTGAAGTTGCCAAGGGTGATGTAGTGGCAGCAGTTGGCGATGTGGATTCAGCCAAAGGACCAGCTCTCTATTTTGAAATCAGGCATCAGGGCAAACCTGTTGATCCAACTGGCTGGGTTCGTTAATGCTGCTATAGCTATATAAATAAACTATAGTTTTTCTGATAGGTTCGATGTATATACAAATAACTTGCTTGATCTACTCTGGAGGATGAATTGTCATGCTGAAGCTCGGCAGAACAAAAAAACTTGCTTTTGGTTTTGTAGTTGTCATTGTTGCCCTAGTTACTTTTATCGGTATTAGCACTCAACGGCGCTGCGACGCGCAGGGGGGCAAAGAATACGAATATATCGGCCTGTTTACCGATGTTATGACTATTGTTAAAAAGAGTTATGTTGAGGAAGTTGACTCTAAAAAGCTTATTTATGGTGCAATCAATGGCATGCTTTCTGCGCTTGATCCACATAGCTCCTTCATGTCACCGGAAACCTTTAAAGAAATGAAGGTTGAAACGAAAGGGGCTTTTGGCGGACTGGGCATAGAAATTAGTATGAAAGAGGGAATTCTGACGGTTATTTCCCCGATTGAAGACACACCGGCTCAGCGGGTTGGCATCAAGTCAGGTGACCAGATTCTAAGGATTGATGAGCGTTTCACCAAGGATATGACTATTACGGATTCTGTTAAAAGGATGCGTGGTCCTAAAGGTTCCAAGGTAGTTCTCACCATCATGCGTGATGGATTTGAGCGTCCTAAAGAGTTCACTCTTATTCGAGATATCATTCAGGTTAAAAGCGTAAAATTCCGTATGCTTGACAATGGATATGGCTACATTCGTGTTGCCCAATTCCAGGAGCGTTCTGACGAGGATGTCGCTAAAGCGCTTAAGTCACTGGTTGAGGAGAATAAAGGCAAACAGCTTTCAGGTCTGGTGCTTGACCTGCGCAATGATCCCGGTGGTTTGCTGGATCAGGCGGTACGCATCTCGGACCATTTCATTGAAAATGGTAAGCTGATTGTCTATACGCAAGGTCGTGATAAAGAGTCACAGATGCAATTTAATGCCAGCTCTCGTGCCAAAGAGCCTGGTTATCCAATTGTCGTCCTGATCAACGGCGGCAGTGCCAGTGCGTCTGAGATTGTTGCCGGTGCGCTACAGGATCATCAACGTGCCATTATTATGGGTACGCAAAGCTTTGGCAAAGGTTCGGTTCAAACTATTATTCCTCTTTCTGACGAATCTGGCCTGCGTCTGACCACTGCGCGGTATTATACCCCTAAAGGCCGCTCTATTCAGGCCAAAGGCATTACTCCTGACATCGTTGTAGAACAACTTGAGATGCCTAAGGAAACCACACGTCGCGAATCCATGTTTATTCGTGAAAAAGATCTTGAAAACCACTTTGAAAATACTGATGGTGACAAAAAGCCTGACGATAAAAAAGAAGTAACTAAAGAAACAACCAAAGATACTGCTGATGCCAAGAAACCTGTAGATCCTCTTAAGGTTGACTATCAACTGGTTCGTGCTCTTGACCTGCTTAAGGGATGGGAGATTTTAAAGAAAATGGGGCCGGAGAAACACTAGGTGGCTCTTAAGCAACAATCATCACATGCTAACCGATACAAGAAAAACGGCAAGGGCGGTTTTGCCCTTGCCGTTTTTCTTGTATCTATTTGTTTACTTATGGTTGCTGGGTATCTGCTACATTACCATCAACAGACAAAAACCGCGAAATCCCAGTTAACACGACAACAGACAACTCCTCAACAGACACATTCATCGTCTGAAGTTCCAAAAACCGTCACTGTTCCAAAATTACCACTTGATCAACCTAAGTCGGATTACAATACCGGTGATATTCAGCCAACTAAGCAGGTTCCACAGCCGGTTACCAAGCCTTTGCCAGTCAATGCTGAACTTGCTATTATTATTGATGATATGGGTAATTCACTTCAGGAAGCGCACTCACTTGCCAGTATTGGTGTACCGGTCACATTTGCGATTATCCCCGGATTACGACATGACCGCGAGGTAGCACACTATGCTGCTGGTCAAGGGATTGAAATCATGATACATATGCCGATGCAGTCCAAAGAATACCCCCAGCGGAGGCTTGAGGCCAACGGGCTGTTGCTTGAACAGAGTGATGAAGAGCTACGAAGTAGAATGTTTGATTATCTGAGTACGTTACCTCAGGCTGTAGGTGCCAACAACCATATGGGTTCAGGTTTTACCGAGAATCCAGACAAGATGCGGGTGGTACTGAAAATCCTTAAGGATAAGGGGTTGTTTTTTGTTGATAGCATTACAACCCCAAAAACAACAGGCCTTAAAGTGGCTGCCGAACTTAAACTGGCTGCTGCCCGACGTGATGTGTTTTTGGATAATGAACAGAAAGAAGAGTATATCAGGGGACAGTTAGAGCAGGCAGTGGCACGCGCTCGCAAGAACGGTCATGCCATAGCCATCTGTCACCCTCATCCAGCAACTATAAGCACGTTGGCTAAAACATTACCTGAACTGCAGGCTAAAGGTGTCAAACTGGTAAAGATAACCAGGCTGGTGACTAAACAGTAAACGTACATTAAACGCGGGCTGCTGGCAGCAGACCTGTTTCAAGGAGGAGTTTATGACCAAGATAGAACTGGCCAAACAACTGCATCAAGAGCTTGGTATCAAGCAAAAAGAGGCTGCTGACCATGTTGAGGCATTACTGGACTTGATCAAGGAAACACTGGCAAAGGGAGAAAACGTAAAAATATCAGGTTTTGGTATTTTTGAGGTAAGGGATAAAAACGCCCGCCGAGGCCGAAACCCTCAGACCGGCGAATCTATTACCATTGAACCAAGACGGGTGCTGACATTTAAACCAAGTGCAATTCTCAAGCAGGGGATAAACTGCGAATAGAACTGATATCAGTTATATAGACCGTGAGGTCACCACCGGGGCGTCGGATGGTGACCTCATCATCAACCTGTTTTTGTAAAAGTGCCTGTCCAACCGGCGAATCAATACTGATAACCCCCTGCTTCACATCAAACTCATCCGGCCCACCTAACTGGTAACAGTACTGTTTGCCATCCATATCTTCATAGGATACCCAACATCCAAAACATACCCGCGTGGGATTAAGGGGAGGAGCAGGTGCTATTTCAAGTACCTTCAGTCGCCCCCCCAGCTGCTTAAGCCTGCGATCTATCTCCCGTAACCGCTTTTTCCCATAGATGTATTCGGCATTTTCAGAACGATCACCTTCAGCCGCAGCGTCAGAAACCCCTTGAACCACTTTGGGGCGTTCTACCCGCCAGAGATATTCAAACTCATCCTGAAGAAGTTTGAGGCCTTGAGCCGTTATAAGATTTGTCATGGGTACTTGTGTGCTTTCTGTTTGTGTCAAAAAAATCAGTTAGTCGTCATTTCTGACACTAGGCGGTGCATATCCTGAATTCTTCGATATGCCATATCCTGCAGTACCTGTTCAGGCCTTTTTTCATCCACCGGATGTACCACCAACCAGCTAGCACGTAATTTTCCATCATATCCAGTCATTGATTCATTCAGAAGAAGAAATAACTGATCACGTATGCCGTCAAAAACACCTTCCAGAAAACCATCAAGAGAAAGCTCTCGCTCAAGCAAGGGGGTGCCGCTAGGATCTAGTTGTTGAAAATAGAGCCGAGGTTGTCCTGATTCATCCACAAGAGGTCGGAATACCGCAATTGTTGTTCCGGCGCTTTCGCGAATAACCTGTAATGAAAGTTGATACAAGTCAGAGCGTGGATGGAGATCATAGAGAATAGAACAGAGCATCCCGGTAAAACAGTCGCTGTGTAAAAAACCCCTGGAAGTATGGTCAGCTGTTTCAAAGTAGAACCCCTTTGAACCTTCACCTTCGTGCAGTGCGCCACAGATAACGCAATGGGGCAGAACACCTTCCAGACGAGCAAGAAAGGCCTCTTTTTTACGTCCCTCCTGTTCTGTCTGCCACTGATGATACAGGTAGGCGCGTGGTTCTTTTGTCTGATTGTAGCTGGTCAGGATATCCAGCGCCAGCTCGGTAAACTGACTATGCACCTCGGTTTCGCGTGCATGGCTGATAATTGGATAAATCTTGCCATCAGGGTTGGTATTCAGGCTTTCAACCTTCGGGCTTTTGGATATATAGGTATCCATGCAGCGGTAGCCACGGTTAATGGCAAAGGCCCGTAACAGCGTGCGTTGATCTTTGAATAGGCCGTCATATTTAATACGGTTATCAATCAGACAGGGAATTAGTGCCAGGGATTTTTTGTCAATTCCACGTTGATCAAACAGGGCGAAGATATGCTTACAATTCTCAAGGCTGGGCATATCCTTGACCGGAATAAGTACCCGATCAGCAGCGTATAAGGCGTTTTGAGTCAGAATATTCAGGTCTGGCCGAGTATCCAGGATGATTATACCGGAAATACCTGATTCAGCAACCATACGACAAAGCGCCATTGGCCCTTTAAATCCTTGATACAATTCTGTCAAGTTATTGGAGGAGGGGATGTAGTTAACGCCATACTGCCCCTGATGCAACAGGTCAGCCCCAGGTGTTCCGGTTAATAGATCTTCAACCGTCCCCTGGGTTTTATGGCCCTTTAGTTCAAACATCTGATCAACAGTAAAGTGATTATCGAAGGATATGATTGTAACTGACAGATTTTCTTGCATTGCTTTTAAGTAGATCGCCAGGTTGGTTGCCAGGGTAGTCTTACCAACACCACCCTTCTCAGATGAGATAGTCAGGATATAGGGGAAATTATTCATGGGCGCATAATACGGAAAGAGAACCCTGCGGTCAACCCTGGTTTGACCATTGGCAGTCGCTGTGCTACCTTTTCAAGCATGAATCTATTTGCAGAACAGACCATACTTACGGTAAGCCGCCTGACTACCCTCCTGAAAGATCTCCTTGAAGACAACTTTACCCAGGTCTGGGTTGAGGGGGAAATATCCAATCTTGCGTTACCAGCTTCTGGGCATGCCTATTTTACCCTCAAAGACAGTGGGGCCATGCTACGCTGTGTGATGTTCCGCGGCTGTGCAAAGGCCCTTAAATTCAAAATTGAAGAAGGTATGGCCCTAGTTGTGCGAGGTCGACTGTCGGTGTACGATCAGCGCGGTGAATATCAGCTAATTGTTGAATATGCCGAACCCAAAGGACTTGGTGCACTACAGGCTGCATTTACCCAGCTTAAAGATCGTTTGGCAGGGGAGGGGTTGTTTAGTGATGCTCATAAGCAATCATTACCTTTCATGCCACAACGTGTTGGTGTTATCACCTCAGCCAGTGGTGCTGTAATCCACGATATATTAAATGTGCTGGGAC
>NZ_JAOTRZ010000194.1 GCF_030247655.1 Trichlorobacter sp.
CATGCAGCCGGCCAGCTGTGGCTGCCTCATCCCACAGCTCAAACTGCCGGGCAGCCACGGCAAAATCGCCAGGGGTGAGCTGCTCCAGGCGTCTTACCTGCTCATCCCAGGCACTACTCTCTGATTCATCGCCCCCCATCCGTACCAGCTCCTGCCTGAACATGGCCACCCGCTGCTCCGGTTTGAGGGGAGCGAACCGGACCTTGAAGGCAAACCTCCGCAGTGACGCCTGATCCAACTTGCTCATCAGGTTGGTGGTGCAGATAAAGATCCCATCAAAGGCCTCCATCTGGGTCAGCAGCTCATTGACCTGGGTTACCTCCCAACTGCGATGGGCATCACGGCGGTCTGACAGAAAACTGTCCGCCTCGTCCAGCACAAGCACTGCATCTTGCTCCCGTGCTTCGCTGAACATGGCGGCGATGTTCTGCTCTGACTGCCCCACATACATACCCAGAATGTCAGAGGCGCGTTTGACGATCAGCGGCTTGCCGACTTGATCAGCCATGTAACGAGCCAGCTCACTCTTGCCGGTACCGGCTGTGCCGTAGAAGCAGAAGCTACCGTGAGGCCTGCGCTTGATGCTATCAACCAGCTTGTCAATCGGCAGATCAGTATTCAGCCACTCCAGGCTGTAGCCGGTACGCAGAATGTTTCTCACCGGCGTTTTCTTCTGTCCAAGCAGGCTGGTACTGCGGTCAAGGGTCTGCTGCACCAGCTCCAGCGCCTGCCGGTTGTTGTCAGGGCTGCCAAGCCGTGCCACTTTGGCCGCCCGCTCAAACTGGGCCGGTGTGATCTGTTCATTAGATGCCAATTTTTCCAGCCAGGCGTGGGGCGGATCGAAAACAGCCAGATGGTGTTCCGCCATTGTAACCCTGATGGCAAGAGGAGGAATGGGAAAGCTTACCGAATAATCAAAACGCCGCAGATAGGCTTTGTCGATATGATCTACCTGATTACAGATCCAGATGGCAGGCACCTGATTGTTTTCCATGGTCCGATTGATCCAGGCCTTGCCACCGGCAGCACTGCCATGTTTTGCCATGTTACCGCCAAACAGCATGCTGAAAAAATTGAAACCGCCGGGGAAGACATCCTCAATTTCATCGAACAGCAGCATGGCGTTGCCGTGGGATGACAGCAGCTTCTGGCAGAGTGCATATGCCTTAAGCCGTGCTTCACCTTTGATCGGGTCACCATCCTCATCAGTAAAAGAAACTTCAAACAGCTCAACCTGCAATTCTTCACTCAGTGCCTGGCAAAACTCGTTTTTGCCCACACCGGGCTTGCCGTGAAGCAAAATGTTGACGCCGTGTTCCTTTTTCAGCTGAGCATTGCGCAGATAGCCTGAAAGCAGTGCGGCATCCCTCTGCAAGTGGGGGAAGTTTTCCAGGGTAAGAGTCGGCGCTGCCGCCTTCTTCATGAAACGGGAGACCAGCTCTTCGGTGCTGGTATGGCGAATCAGCAGGGTGTCCCCAAGACCGCCCATCAGGCTTACTTTGTCCTCCAGATCATTGCTGGCGTGCCTGCTGATTTCAAGCAGACCGGTGGTAAGCAGAATACTGTCACGATGCAGGGCTTTACTCAGTGCCGCCTCCGCTGTTCCGGTTATCCGCCCCAGAGCCTGGCAAAAGCCGGAGATGCTGGTTTTTTCAGAACGACAGCTGATGGCGTCTTTAAATTCTGGAACCGCATCCAGTCCGGCGGCAAAGATCAGCAGTGTTTTTTCCGCCTCGTTAAGGGCAAGGAGCTCTCCCAGCAGGTCGATGTTGTTAAGGAGCGGCAGGTCATCAGGCAATTGCATTTTCTGAAGCTGCTTGCGCTGTATCAGTAGCTTGGTGCGACAGCGCGAGGTTGTAACCGGCACCGGGCATTCCTCGTCGTCATCTTCTGTTTCCTCAAGGAGCGGCAACCCGATAAGGGCGCAAAAACCATCGTCAGAAAATATGTCTGGCCAACGGTTTTTTGATCTGCACTCATGCCAGCCGAAAACCAGCGCCAGATCAATCAGCCAGGTGCCGAAAAGCGGCATATAGCTTCTGCTCTCATTGCTCAGCTTTGCTGTTTTTGATTGGAAACGGTGGCGGTTGTGTTGATTTCTGCGTCTCATGATCTGCCTCCCAACTGGTAGTGTTGGATATAGAATGACAGAGCATGACGACGATTTATGTCGTTTTACTCACTGCCGCTGGTTTTATAGATAGCGGAATACTGCCTGCTTAGCTCCACAAACTCCTGGCGCAGGGAATCCGGAGCCAAGACCTCAACCCGTGCTCCAAAGCCGTTCAGCCACCAGCGTAACTGGAGGGTATCCTCCACTGATACAATCAGCTCAAAACGACCATCCGGCAGCTCCTTTACCTTCTGGTCATCTGACAGCGGTGACTCTTTGATGCGCTGAATATCATCCTGATGGCTGAACCTTGCCTTTAATCTGATAGTATCACCAACCGGGAACGTCAGAAGCTCTTCTACCCACTCATCCAGATCAAAATCCTTCGGGACGGTTACCGGCTTATCAAGTAGCTCGTTTGACTGGAACCGATGCAATAACAGCAGAATGGGATCAACATGCTGGTTGATGGAGGCGATCAGGTAGGTAAGCCCATCTACGAAGACCATGCCTAACGGATTGACTTCCTGATAGGTGCTGATCTTGCCGCTAACGGTGCGATAGCTGGCGGCAAAGCGTTTTTCCTCGAGCAACGCTGTGTAGACTTTTTCTGCAAGCTCTTCTGAAACATCAGGTGGGATGGAAACAAGGTTACGCGACATGACCCGGACCTTGTTCGGCCAGGAAGCCAACTTTGTATCAACAGCATTTTCCAGGCGTTGTTTTGCTGACTTCTGGTAAGGGGCGAGTGCAGAGAGAATGCCTTTGGGTAGCATCCTTCCAAGATACTCCCCAGCAAGTGTGAAAGTGAGAGCAGTCACCGGATCCATGTTGGGGATATCGAAGCTGGCAGCATCGTCGGTCCACTTCCAACCAGACGGTTTTTTGCCGTCACTTGTAATCGGAAAGAGCGATTCAAGCTCAATCAGGTCACGCTGGATGGTACGCAGGGTTGTTTCAATGCCGTCCTCATGCTTAAGGCGACTGCATATCTCAACCGTTGAAATACCGGTTCCTTTTCTGGGAATCATGCGCAGCATCAGCCAATGGCGGTAAAGTGTACTCATGGTCATTGCTCCTCAGTACAAAAAAATCACGACAATCCATGTCGTTTATCGTACCAGAATTTTGCCATGAGGCAATTCCGCGTGGTAATAAAACTGGCACACCCATTCGAGTGTGCCAGTCTGGCTGTTAGAAACTTTCATCTTCTGACAGATTGTTTTCAGCATCAGCAAGCTCTTCCTCGTCTATTTCCAGATCATTGTCATCTTCATGATCAGGCAGGTACTGCTCAACCAGTCGTGCCGGTACAGTCCGAGCATGAGCCAAATCCTGCTGTCGAGCGACAAGCAGAAAAGAGTCGCAGGCTACCAGCAGCATTTCAATGTCACGCAGGTGGCCGCTAAGCTGATTAAGGTAGGTTGGGGTCAGTTTGGTGACACCGGCTATACTCCGCAACTCTGCCCAGCCAACCTGAAACTGTTCGTAGCTGTCATTGGCAAATGTCTCGTCATAGATGTCTGATAATACCTTTACTGTTTCCTGTGCTGTGCGTGCCATGATGGGCCTCCTGTGTGTAATATGTACCAACTCTAGCCCACAATGGCGACAGACTGCGTCGCTTTGTTGTCTCTTTAGATCATTCAGTCCAGCTCGGATTTTCAAAACGCATGGTCTCTCCATAGAAATCAAGATATACGGTTCCAATAGGCCCATTCTTGTTTTTGGCAATAATGATCTCAGCAGTTCGTTCGTGATTGTGGACGCATGACCCGTCACGTCTTCTGCAATGCTTGCAATAAACAGCCTCCCTATGGAGGAACAGTATGACATCGGCATCATCTTCAAGTGAGCCGGTGTTCCCCAGGTCGCTCAACCTGGGACACCGCTTTCGTGCTTTCCGCTTCTCTACTGACGAGTTTAGTTGTGAAAGCACGATGACGGCAATTTCAAGCTCTCTGGCCAACACCTTTAACGAACTGGAAATTCTGGATATTTCTACTGGGGTAAGAGCTGATCTTGAATCGTCACGCATAAGCTGCAGGCTATCTATGACAATCATCTGAATGTTGTGATCAACTTTTAAGCGTATTACCTTGGCAAGCAATTCCGTGATACTGATGCCTGAGGTGTCGTCAATGTAGATACAACTTCTTCGCAGTAACTCCTTCGCATCATCAAGATTGAGCAGATCTGCCTCAGTTAATTGTCCGGCCCTTACTCTGCCAGAATCAGCACGGGCAGTGGCTGTTAGCAAACGGATGCCAAGTTGTTCTTTAGAGAGTTCCATTGAAAATATTGCCGTAGGTATGGTGTTATTTAAGCTTAGGTTTTGGAGGATGTTCAGGGCTAACGCGCTTTTGCCCATAGAGGGGCGTGAAGCCAAAACAGTCAGGCTCCCAGGCTGGAGGCCAGACAACATGTGGTCTAAGTCAATGAAGCCAGTTGGGTATCCTGTGACTCTATTCTTGTTCAAATTCACCTGGCGAATGGTTTCATAGGATTCGTCTATGAACTCGTGTAATGCTTGTATTGGCTGACCTTTGTAGCGGTAGATGGCATTGCACAATGGATTTTGCCTTGTTGGATCATCAAAGGTTTGCATAGAGCCTCCCATAATGTGGAATATGGGACAGCCTATCAGTGCATGGCGACAGTCAATGTCGTTTAGTTTTGCAAGAACTGATCCTGTAGCATCAGCTTGGTTTTCAAATCATCTACACATCAATAGACCATGCCCTATTGGTAGTAAAGTGATTGACAGGCTCAGTAATGTAAAATCAATAACTTATACAACCGGAAAAGCTGAAATAAATAAAAAGCTTGCATGTCTTAGATTCTATTGATAGATTTATCATATAGTGTTTGTGGCTATTGATAAAATCAACGGGGGGAGTCTACCATGGCAACTATCGGATATGCGCGGGTATCAACCACGGACCAAAATTTGACGGCACAAATTGAACAGCTTACTGCTGCAGGTTGTGACAAGATATTCCAAGAGAAAATATCCGGCGTGAAGGAAGATCGCCCCCAGCTGCTGGCTATGCTGGATCATCTGAGGGCTGGTGATGTTGTGGTGGCCTGCAAGCTGGATCGTATTGCCAGAAGCACCAAGCACCTGCTGGAGATTGTGGATAGCCTGGAGCAGCAGCAGGTTGCATTCAAGGTGCTGAACATCAGCCTGGACACTGCCACCCCCACCGGAAAGCTGATGCTTGCCATGCTGGCAGCAATCGGCCAGTTTGAAAGAGAAATGATGCTAGAGCGGCAGCGTGAAGGGATCAAGATCGCCAAGGAAGAAGGGAAGTACAAAGGCCGTATACCAAAGGCACGCGCCTTGTCCAAGCAGGTGCTTGAACTATTAGCCCAGGGCAAGACCAAGCAGAAGGTAGCTGAAGAGCTGAATATTGGTGTTGCGAGTGTATACCGTATAGCCAAGGCAGCGAGGACAACAACTTGACAAATTCACCACAAACACCAAAGGGCAACCGGTAACGGCTGCCCTTTCTGCGTAAAACTCCTGTAATCTTCCGACAATTTCCGATTTTTTCAGGGAGAAGAAAACCCGCTATTGGTTCTCCTT
>NZ_JAOTRZ010000195.1 GCF_030247655.1 Trichlorobacter sp.
TGTTAACCCGCGCTTCAGCCTGACAACCGGTTATACAGCTGATGAAGTCATGGGCATGAACCCTCGCGTATTGAAGTCCGGTGATATGCCGCCAGAGGAATATCGTGAACTGTGGCACACCATTACCAGTGGCAAGGAATGGCGGGGAGAGTTCCATAACAAGCGTAAGGATGGCACCCTCTACTGGGAAGCTGCTTCCATTTCACCGTTAACTGATAAAAATGGGGTAATTATTGGTTATTTGGCGGTTAAGGATGATATTTCTGAAAAGAAAGCTGCGGAGTTCCTGATGATTGAGCTGTTTCAACAGGTAGAAACAGCCAAACAGGAATGGGAAAATACCCTTGACCATCTCCGGGATTTTATCATTTTAACTGATCCTGAACATAGAATCAGGCGCTATAACCGGATTTTGATGGAGATGACCAGTTTGTCCGATAGCGATCTGGTGGGTAAGGATTGGCGTGAGCTGCTACAGGAGATGGGGTTCAAATTCATCAACTTTAATGCCAGCTCCGGTGAGCTGCTTCATCTTCGCTCCAGCCGTAGTTATGACATCAATGTGTATCCCATCAAGACAGATAGTGACCATATCCAGGGTTTTGTGGTCTCCCTGAATGACACAACTGAACTGCACAGTACCACCCATGAACTGGAAAAAGCACTGTCAGAACTGGAGGATGCACAGTTGCAGATTTATCAACAGGAAAAAATGGCCTCCATTGGCCAGCTGGCAGCCGGTGTGGCCCATGAAATTAACAACCCGATGGGATTTATTACCAGTAATCTCAGTAGTCTGGATAAATATGTCAGCCGTTTGTATGAATATATCGGTGTGGTTGATCTGGCCATGCAGGGCTGCTGTGATGGTGCCTTGGCAGAGCCGGTGCATGAAGCCCGCAAACGGCTAAAGATCGATCGTATTTTGGATGATGCCCATCAGTTGATAGCAGAAAGCCAGGATGGTGCAGGGCGGGTACGCAGGATTGTACAGGATCTGAAGAACTTCTCCCGTGTGGATCAGGCTGAAACGGCATTGATTGACCTGAATGAGGCACTTGAAACCACCATTAACATTGCCTGGAATGAGCTGAAATATGTCGCCGAACTGAAGCGGAAATTTGGTGGGATTCCCAAGGTAAAATGTTTCCCCCAACAGCTGAACCAGGTCTTTCTGAACCTGCTGGTCAATGCTGCCCTCGCCCTTGGTGAGACCCGTGGCGAGATTACGGTGCAGACTGAACAGCAGGAAGATCAGGTGCTGGTCAAGATCAGTGATACCGGTTGTGGCATGACTGCTGAAGTGCAGCGACGGATTTTTGAACCATTTTTCACCACCAAGGAGGTGGGTAAGGGGACCGGTCTCGGGCTCTCCATCAGCTATGACATCATCAAAAAACATGGTGGATCAATTGAAGTACAGAGCGAAGTAGGATATGGCACCACCTTTACGGTGCGGTTACCGGTACATGGACCCTGTGGTGAAGAGGAACAACCACCATGCAAAAGCTAGCGATAGTGCAGCGATCTCCTAACGGTTTTCTGAGCCGGGTGACAATGGGGCTTGTGCTCTTGCTGGTTGTGGTGAGTCTGCCTGCAATCTACAGCCTGTCACATAGCCGGATCAAGGCTGAACAAGATGCAGATACGCAGGCCCAAGCCAAGACCCTGATGCTGGGGCAGTCTGTTACCTCAATACTTGGCAGGGTTGATTATGCCTTGCAGATGGTGTCTGAAGAGGTGGTGCGGTATACACAGCAGAGAAGCACTGTACAGGAGTTGCAGGCTTACATTGAACGTCAATTTAGTCGTGTATCTGAACTGGATAGTCTGAGGATCAGCGATGCCCAGGGCAGGGTTGTGCAGGGAAGTCCAGGTAGACCTGTACTTTCAGTCAGTATGGCGGATCGCGACTATTTCAGTTACCTGCGGGACCATCCTGATGCAGGGATGGTACTATCTAAGCCAATTATCGGTAAGATCAGCGGAAAATGGGTAATTACCTGTGCCCGGAGAATCAACCTGCCAGATAAACGTTTTGGTGGCGTGGTCTACGGTGTGTTGACCTTGCAGCAGTTTCAAGAACTTTTTTCCCAGATTGAGTTGGGGGAGCAGGGCAGTGTCTCTCTGCGGTTTGCTGATTTATCACTGATAGTCTATTACTCCCCCCTGCAAAAAAAACGGGGCTCCTATGTCAGCGGCAGCAAAGAGGTCTCTTCAAACTGGCAGCAGAAACTGGCTAAAGGTGAGACGAACAACGGAAAATATCATGGCGTAAGCGCTGTTGATGGTGTGAAACGTATCTACTCCTACCGTCTGCTGCAGCCGTATCAACTCTATCTGAATGTGGGGCTGGCAGCGGATGATTACCTGGATGCCTGGCACAAGGAACTGCTGCTGACGTCGTTTGCCCTAGTGTTCTGCTGGGCCGGTGTACTGCTGCTGATACGTCAGATGTACCATCACAAACGCCAGACAGAGCTTGAGAAGTTGGTGCAGGAACGGACCAGAAATCTGACTGATACCACCCATGAACTGGCTCAAAATGAAGAACGGCTGCAGGCGTTACTGGATATCAGTGAGTATCAGACCTCGGATATCCAGGGGCTACTGGATTATGCGCTTGAAAAAGTCTTAGATATTACCCGCAGCAAAATCGGTTACATCTATCACTATCATGAAGACAATCAGGAATTTGTCCTGAATACCTGGTCAAAGGAGGTCATGCCTGCCTGTATGGTGGCAAATCCATCAACCATCTATAAACTGGAGAAAACCGGTATCTGGGGTGAGGCGGTGCGCCAGCGTAAAGCTATTATGATCAATGATTTTGATGCACCGGATGACCTGAAAAAAGGCTACCCGGAAGGCCACGTTCATCTGTCCCGTTTCCTGACTGTACCGGTGTTTGATCTGCATCAATCAATTGTGGCGGTGGTGGGAGTGGCCAACAAGGAACTACCCTATACAGAACGGGACAGTCAGCAATTAAGCCACTTGATGGCAGAGGTTTGGCGAATTTCCCAGCGTATTGAACTTGAAAAGAAGCTGGTTAATGCTGGCCATGAATGGCAGGCCACCTTTGACGCCATCAGTGACAGTGTCAGCCTGATTGACCGTGAAATGCGGATTATACGCTGTAACAAGGCCTGCAAGCAGTTCTTTAATCGCGAATTCAAGGATATTATCGGGCGTTACTGCTGGGAGGTCATTCATAATTCAGATGGCCCGATTGAAGACTGCCCCATGCTGCGCAGCCAGCAAACCCGCAAGACCGAGAGTCAGCTTGTTTTTCAGGGAAATCGCTGGCTGCATTTAACGGTTGACCCGCTAATGGATGAGCAGCATGAGGTTACCGGCGCGGTGCTTATTATTCATGATGACACTGAGCGGGTTGTGGCTGACCAGTCTCAGCGGGAACTGCTTTCAATGCTTGAGGCGCTCCATAATGAGCTGTATGTCTTCAACCCGGACACCCTGTTGTTTGAATATGCCAACCAGAGCGCCCTGCAGAACCTTGGCTACAGCCTGTCCCAACTGAAAACAATGACGCCGCTTGCTATCAAGCCGATGATGAACAGGCATCAGTTTATGCCTATGATTTCTGTACTGCTTACTGGTGATCTGCCGTTACTGCGTTTTGAAACAATTCATCAGCGTGCCGATGGTACAAGCTACCCGGTGGATGTGAACCTGCAGATGGTATCCACCCATTCCGGTCGTCGTTGTCTTGCGGTTATTCATGATATTACCGAGCAACATCAGCATCGAGAGGCGTTGCGGGCCAGTCAGTCGCTGGTAGAATCCATTATGAATTCACTGAAAAGCACTATTGCGGTGCTTGATGAAGACGGGTTGATCATTCGGGTAAATCCGGAGTGGAGCAGCTTTGCAACACAAAATGGCGGATCTGCTGAACTTATAGCCGGTGTTGGTCTTAACTATCTGGAGGTCTGCCAGCGGGCTGCTGTTAACAACAAAGAAGTTGAAGAGGTACTGACAGGTCTCATCTCCGTACAACGTCGCTTACAGCCTGTCTATTCAGCTGAGTATTCCTGTCACAGCCCAAACGAACAACGCTGGTTTATCGTGTATGCGGTTCCTCTGGAAAATTCAACAGGCGGGATCGTGCTGACGCACCTGAATATCACCAGCAGAAAGCTGGCTGAAATCGCATTGGAAATTGAACGGGACCGGCTGGAAATGGCATCTGTGGCTGGCAATATCGCTCTCTGGGATTGGGATATGCAAACCGGCTCCCTGATCTGGTCAGATGCTGTTGACCGGATGTTGGGGGCAGAACCTGGATTTCTTACCCGAACGATTACTGCTTGGGAAGAAATGATTCATCCAGATGATCTTGAACGGGTCAATCAGGCACTGTCCAGTCATATAGAGCACCATACACCCTATGTTATTGATTACCGGGTTCGCAACAGTGATGGCAGTTACATGGACTGGCATGATACTGGTCAGGTCTACTTTGATCCTTCTGGAATGCCGATCAGAATGTCCGGCGCCTGTATTGACATAACAGCTCGAAAAAAAGATGAAATGCAAATCCGTGAACTGTATGCCCAGCTGCTGCAGAATGAAAAGATGGCATCAATCGGTCAGCTTTCTGCCGGTATTGCCCATGAAATCAATAACCCGATGGGCTTTATTAACAGTAATCTGGGTACCCTTGAAAAATATGTGGATAAATTTGATCGCTACATTACCACCTTGGAGCCGTTGGTACAGAACTGCTGTACTGAACAGCAGCAACAATCTGTGCAGACCCTGCGTAAGGAGTTAAAGCTTGATTATGTGTTGCGGGATATCCGGCAACTGCTTGAAGAATCAGCCGACGGTGCTGGCAGGGTGATGCGGATTGTGCAGGATTTAAAGACCTTCTCACGCAGCGATACAGCCCAGATTGCCAGGGCAGAGCTGCATCAGTGTATTGACAGTACCATCAATATTATCTGGAACCAGATCAAGTACGTTGCTGAGCTGAAAAAGGAATACGGCGATCTGCCCAAGGTGCCCTGTAATATTCAACAGATTAATCAAGTATTTATGAACCTGCTGGTAAATGCCTGCCACGCTATTCAGGAAAAACAATCAGATGAACTTGGAGTCATCACAGTACGGACCTGGTCTGACAGCGACAATGCCTATATTGCAATAGCTGACACCGGTTGCGGCATACCTGATGAAGTGCGACGCAGGATCTTTGAGCCGTTTTACACCACTAAAGAGGTGGGCAAGGGAACCGGTCTGGGACTTTCCATCAGCCATGAAATCATCAAAAAACATGGCGGAGAGCTGATGGTTGCCAGTGAAGTTGGAACAGGTACTACATTTACGATTCGATTGCCATTAAATCAATTGCTATCCAGTCGCAATCCAGCTTCAGCAGGGAGTTGTTGATGAGCCCAACCGCTTACATCTACCGCATTGTTGCAGACTACTCGACTGATCTTGTCTATCTGCTGTTGCCTGATGGCTCGATCGGCTATGTTTCACCAAACTGCGAGTTGCTGACCGGCTATACCAAGTCTAAGCTTAAAACAGATCTAAATATATTAAAAAAAATTATCTCGCCGGACAGCTTAACAATATGGACTGAACATGTAGCCATGCACCAACAGCGGCTGCTGTTGCCAAACAGTATCAACATCAAGCTGCTTGATCATAATGGTGACGAACATTGG
>NZ_JAOTRZ010000196.1 GCF_030247655.1 Trichlorobacter sp.
AAAGAGCTCCGTAAAGAGCTTAACCCAACCAATGTACCGGATTTTGAGGCATGTGCCTCAACCGGAGAAGGTGTATTTGAGACTTTAAAGGCTGTGGCCAAGTTGATTCTCGTCGACCTAAAAAAAGGACGGTAATAGTTAATTTAACATCGTGCCCACACCACAAAAACATTGCATTTACCATCGCAATAAAGTATATCTGTAAGTCCTTTTACACAGGGAGAGATGGCCGAGTAGGTCGAAGGCGCTCGCCTGCTAAGCGAGTATACTGGGAAACCGGTATCGAGGGTTCGAATCCCTCTCTCTCCGCCACTTACACTGTTAATATGCGCTTGTAGCTCAGCTGGATAGAGTACCAGACTACGAATCTGGGTGTCGGGAGTTCGAATCTCTCCAAGCGCGCCAAATAATCAAAGGGCTAGATACTCATCTAGCCCTTTGTTGTATTAACCTAGAATTTTTTGGAAGCACATCGGGCGCTGGTGGCTCGCGCGGTCTTCAAAACCGTTGAGAGGGGTGAGAAACTCCTTTGGCAGGTTCGATTCCTGTGTGCTTCCGCCATTCTAACAGAAAAGGCGCTACCGTTACCGGTGGCGCCTTTTCTGTTACGATCTATAGTGATCTCTCCACTAAATCAGTTTAACTGCCTGTTGAGCAAACTGAAGGAGCAATGAAGGGATTACACCAGGGATTAAGGAACCAGCCGCAGAAACAACCAAAGCAAGGCCTACAGGGGCCGAAATACTGAACCAGTCAAACTCCTCTTCGCCTGGCTTGAAGTACATGAACACAATCACGCGCAGGTAATAGTATACGGAGGCAGCACTATTCAGGACACCGATGATTGCCAACCAGATGTAACCAGCCTCTACAGCGCCTGAGAACAGGTAGAATTTACCGATGAAACCGGCAGTAGGTGGCATACCTGCCAAGGAAAACATGAACACAGTCATTGCAAGCGCAAGCAACGGGCGCTTATGCCCAAGACCGGCATAATCCATAACCGTGCCGTTAGGTTCACCCTTTTTGCCAATCAGCACGATAACGGCAAAGGCGCCGATATTCATAAAGGTGTAGGAGAGCATGTAAAACAAGATACCAGACATACCAGTTTCAGTTCCAGAGGCAAAACCAACAAGACAGTAACCGGCGTGTGCGATTGACGAATACGCCAGCATACGCTTGATGTTATCCTGACGAAGTGCGGTAAAGTTACCAACAGTCATGGTCAGAACAGCAAGAATCCAAAGCAGGTCAGACCACTCTGCTTTCATAACCGGGAAGGCTACCAGCAAGAGGCGCAACATGGCTGCAAAACCTGCTGCCTTAGGACCGGCAGACATAAAGGCTGTCATTGGTGTTGGAGCACCTTCGTACACATCAGGTGTCCACATATGGAACGGTACAGCTGCAATCTTGAACAAGAAGCCGGTAAGCATTAAAAACATACCGATCAGCAGCATGGTGTTGCTAGCTCCGCCAACCTGAGTAACAAGACTTGCAATTTTAGCGATACGAGTGGTACCGGTTACACCGTAAATAAGCGCCATACCATAGAGCAGGAAGCCGGTTGAGAAGGCACCCAGCAGGAAGTACTTCAGGCCTGCTTCATTTGATTTAATACTGTCACGATTGAAGCCTGCCAGCACATACAGTGAGATTGACATCAACTCAAGACCAAGGAAAATAGTCATTAAGTCTGTTGCGGCGGCCATCAGCATCATACCAACGGTGGTAAACAGAATGATCGGATACAGTTCACCATGATTACAATCTTCACGTGACATATATTGTTCACTGATCAGGACGGCAAGCCCTGCAGCTAACAAGAAAATGATCTTGAAGAAAATTGAGAAACTATCCTGCACAACTGAATCATTGAAGCCAGAAACAGTGGTACCCCAGCCAGTTACCGCAACAAAGCCAGCACCGATAATACCGATCAAGCTCAGCCAGGCGAGGTAGCCTTTAGACTTGGAGGGAACGAAGACGTTAACCAGCAGAAGAGCCATACCAAGCACTGAGAGAATCACCTCAGGCATGATGACATTCAGGTTAATCGTCTGAAAGAGTTGAGCTACATTGATATCCATTTAACAATCCTCCAGGGCATTAACTCGTTCAACTAGTGGGCAGCCGGCTTTTCAGCGGCGGGTTCAGTCACAGGATGCACCGGAGCAGCATGATCAGCTGGTGCAACTTCAGCAGCCGGGGCAACCGCAGGCACTGCTACCTTCGCGGTAGTTACTGGCTCAATACGGGTATGGGCAATCACCTTCTTAATTGAAGGGGTCATCTTTTCAATGAAGGGGTTGGGATAAACACCCAGTACAAAGATCATAACCAGCAGGGGAACCATGATTGCAATTTCACGGGCATTCAGATCAAGCAACGCTTGATTTTTAGGATTATCCAGTTCGCCAAACATGACCCGCTGGAACATCCAGAGCATATAGACAGCAGCAAAGATAACACCACTGGAAGCTATGATTGTCCACCAACGCAGGCTGCTTTCAAAACCACCAACCAGGATCAGAAACTCACCTACGAATCCGTTCGTACCCGGGAGCGCAACTGATGACAGGGTAACAATCATAAAGATGACGGCAAAGATCGGCATCTGCTTGGAGAGGCCACCAAAGTCCGTGATCAGACGTGTATGACGACGCTCATAGATAAAGCCAACGATAAGGAACAGTGCACCGGTCGAGATACCGTGGTTCAAGTTCTGTAGCAACGCGCCAGTAACACCCTGCTCGTTCAGCGCAAACAGACCAAGCATAACAAATCCAAGGTGTGCAACTGAAGAATAGGCAACCAGTTTTTTAACATCCTCCTGGACCATTGCCACAAGTGCAGCGTAGATAATGCCTATAACAGCAAGTGTTGCAATCAGCGGTGTAAACTGATGAGTTGCTTCAGGGAAGAGCGGCATGGCAAAGCGGATAAAACCGTAGGTACCCATCTTCAGCATGATAGCAGCAAGGATGACCGAACCTGCAGTCGGAGCTTCGGTATGAGCATCTGGCAACCATGTATGGAGCGGGAACATGGGAACCTTGACAGCAAATGCCAGTGCAAAGGCAGCAAAGAGCCAGGTTTGTGTTGCAGGATCAATCTTGAGATCAAAGAAGTGAACTAAACTGAAATCAGTAATACCGGTCTTTGTCCCCAAGAAGTAGAGGTAAATCAGAGCTACCAGCATCAGCAGAGAACCTACAAGGGTATAAATGAAGAACTTTACCGTTGCATACAGACGGTTCTTTCCACCCCAGATACCGATCATGAAGTACATCGGAATCAGCATCAACTCCCAGAAGATGTAGAACAGAAACAGGTCAAGTGAAATAAAGGCACCAAGCATTGCTGTCTCAAGAATCAGCAGACAGATCATGTACTCTTTAACCTTATCTTCAACAGCAGTCCAGGTTGAGAGTACTGCAATCGGCATAATAAAAGTTGTCAGAATGACCAGCCAGAGACTGATGCCATCAATGCCGATGTTGTAACGCATGGCAAAGGGACCAGCAGCAATCCAGGGTACATTCTCTACAAACTGATACTCTGCGTTGGTTTGATAGCCGGTTAAAATTGGCAAACTGGCTATAAAAGTAACCACGGTTGTCACTAAGGCGACACTGCGCAGCGCTCCATTGCTCCCCTTGGGGATGAAGAGCAGCAGAAGTACCCCCACGATGGGCAGGAAGGTCATCACGCTCAGAATGTTACTCATCGAATCTGCTCCTTTAGTACAAATTACAGAAGGTTAATTACTTGAACAGGTAGTAGCCGATGATTACAACCACACCGAAGGTCATTGACCAGGCATAATTGTAGATCTGACCGGTTTGCATGTAGCGGATAACACCACCAAACGCCATAACCACATGGGCAACACCGTTAACGATACCGTCAACAACCAGAACATCAAACCCTTTCCAGAGGAAACGACTAAGAGACTTACAAGGGTTAACAATCATGAAATCATACAGCTCATCGATATACCACTTGTTATAGACAGCACGATGCAGAGCCGGGAAAGCCGCAGTAAACTTCTTTGGAATCTCAGGACTTGCGATGTACAGCACATAGGCGGTGCAGATACCAACCACTGCAATAACAACAGAGGTTCCCATCAAGCCCCACTCCAACGCATGGCTGTGATGACCATGATGGGTATGGGCCTGCATATACGCATTAGCATTAGCAAAAACAGGCTCAAGATAATGTTCAAGGTAGTTTGGAATACCACCAACCAGATCACCAATCAGTTTTGGCAGACCAATATAACCACCCACGATTGACAACAGCGCCAGAACAATCAAAGGGAATACAATGACCATAGGAGATTCATGCAGATGCTTCTCTGCACCAGCCTTGATCCGGCAGGTACCGTGGAAGGTCATGAATACTAGGCGGAACATATAGAAAGCGGTCATCAGTGCAGCACAGGCTCCTAGCCCCCAGAGCAGCATATTAAGGCTACCATGCAGTGGGTTGGCAAACGCCTGCCACAGAATCTCGTCCTTTGAGAAGAAGCCCGAGAAACCAGGGATACCAGCAATGGCGATGGTAGCAACCAGAAATGTACCGTACGTCATAGGCATATACTTGCTGAGACCACCCATGTTGCGCATGTCCTGTGCATCGTCATGCGAATGGACATGGTGCAGTGCTCCATGCATAGAGTGGATAACTGCGCCGGAACCAAGGAACAAGCAAGCCTTGAAAAAAGCGTGGGTCATCAGGTGGAACACACCTGCAGTAAAGGCACCTACTCCCATTGCCAGGAACATGTAGCCAAGCTGGGAAACCGTTGAGTAAGCCAGAACCCGCTTGATGTCGTTCTGGGCAGTACCGATCGTGGCTGCAAAAAAGGCAGTACAGGCACCTATCACCGCTACCGTCATCATGGTTTCAGGGGAGCGAATAAACAGATAGCTCATCCGTGCGATCATGTACACACCAGCAGTAACCATGGTAGCAGCATGGATCAGAGCGGAAACCGGTGTTGGGCCTTCCATCGCATCTGGCAACCAGGTGTAGAGTGGAATCTGTGCAGATTTACCAGTAGCTCCCAAGAAGAAGCAGAGAGTAATGACAGTTACAACTCCACCTGTGGGAAACAGATTAGCGTGATTTGCCAGTTCGGTAAACTGAATGGTCCAGATACCATGGTTTTGACCAAGCCACCAGAACAGGGTAAAGGTACCCAGCAGGAAACCGAAGTCACCAACCCGGTTCATAACAAATGCCTTCTTACCGGCATCACCAGCAGACTTCTTGTGAAAGTAGTAGCCGATCAACAGATATGAACAGAGACCAACACCTTCCCAGCCAACAAACATCAGCAACAGGTTATTACCGGTTACCAATAGCAGCATTGAGAACACGAACAGGTTCAGATAGGCAAAGAAACGGTAGAAACCTTCTTCCCCATGCATATAGCCAATGGAGTAGATATGTATCAGAGTACCGATACCAGTAACCACCAGCAGCATCAAGCAGGAAAGCGGATCGATCAGGAAGGCGATGTCAGCGTTAAAGGTACCTGCAGTCATCCAAGTGAAGATCTTGATGTTCACAGACCGTTCTGCCGACGGAAGTCCAATCAGCTTGATGAAGGTCATAACTGAAACGATGAAGGAAGAAAACACGGCAAGAGTACCGATGCTACCTATGATCT
>NZ_JAOTRZ010000197.1 GCF_030247655.1 Trichlorobacter sp.
GAGCAGTGTCAGCAGCTGAAGCACCAGTTGTCCAACCCTCAAAATGAGGATTGTTGTCCGCTCCTCCTTGACGATTGTTGTCTGTTGTACCAGGCTCGCCCGATTATCTGCCGCACCCATGGACTGCCAATCCTGATCACTGAAGAAACAGGCCGCCGGGTGGATGTCTGCCCGCGTAACTGCAAAGGCATGGAGCGGATGCCGGGTGGTGCCCTGATTGACCTGGAGCGGCTTAATTCTTTGCTGGTCTCGGTCAATGTGCTGTATCTACGCGAGTTCGGCATCAAGCTGCCGGATCGCATCCCCCTTGCCTCCCTTGGAGAAATGTTGCCGTGACCAGAATCAGCCTGAAGAAAAACGAAGACCGTCGGATCAAGGCTGGGCACCCCTGGGTGTTCAGTAACGAGATTGGCCGGATTGAAGGTGCCTCAGAACCGGGCGCAGCCTGTGAACTGTTTGATGTAAGCGGTAATTTTATCGGTACCGGCTACCATAACCCCCACTCCCTGATTGCGGTCCGTCTGCTTTCCCGCCAGCAGGAGGATATAGACTCAGTCGGTTTCTTTGAAGGGCGGATTGCTGCTGCCCTGGCCCATCGACGTAGCCTGTATCCCCAACTGGAAACCTTCCGGCTGGTCTATGGCGAGTCTGATTTTCTGCCCGGTCTGGTGGTGGACAAGTACGGTGATTACCTTTCACTGCAACTGCTGTCTGCCGGTATGGATAGACGGCGGAGTCTGATCCTGGAGGCGCTGCAGCGCCTGTTGTCACCCAAGGGGATTATTGCCCGTAATGATGTGGCGGTGCGCACCATGGAGGGGATGACTGAAGAGGTGGAACTGCTACAGGGAGCCATTCCGGATGCGGTTCCCATGCAGGAGAATGGCCTGACCTTTGAAGTGGACCTGCGTAATGGCCAGAAGACCGGCGGTTTTCTGGATCAGAAGGAAAATCATCTGCTGCTGGAGGGTATCTCCAAAGACAAGGATGTACTGGACTGTTTCTGCTACAGCGGCAGTTGGGCAGCCCATGCCGGCTTCTTTGGGGCCAGGTCAGTGCTAGGGCTGGATATCTCTGCACGTGCCGTTGCCCTGGCTGGTCGGAACGCTGCAGTAAACGGTCTGTCTGATCGTGTTTCTTTTGAGGAGTGCGATGCCTTTGATCGGTTGCGTTCACTGAAACTGGAAGGGCGCAGCTTTGGCGTGGTGGTTATGGACCCGCCCGCTTTTGTCAAAAATCGCAAAAACCTGGTCGAGGCCACCAAAGGATACATCACCATTAATCGCCGTGCTTTGGAGCTGTTGGAGCCGGGCGGCTACCTGATCAGCTGTTCCTGCTCCTACCATATGGGACGGGAACCGTTCCGCGAGATGCTGGCCACCTCTGCCCGGCAGGCCAAGCGTGAGGTGCGGATCGTGACGGCCCGTTCTCAGGCCCCGGATCATCCGGTGTTGTTGAACTTCCCGGAATCTGAATATCTCAAGTGTGTGGTACTGCAGGCAATATAATTCCGCTTCCATTTCAAGGCGCTCTCTTCGTTGGCTTGTCAGCGGCTCCTCGATGTACTACGTGTACACCTACGTCGCCGCCTTCCTCGCCGCCTTGAGATCATCCTTGAACTGAAACCGGAAAAGAGAAAGGGACGGTCAAACTGACTGTCCCTTCTTTTGTGCAACGAAGCAGACGGCCTCCGCAGTAGTTTTACAGCCCCGTAACTTCCCGGTCCTTGGGATACTCCACCACGATCTCGTAACTAAACACTTTCTTCTCCCCCGCTGCCAGCTTCATCTTCCAGATTAGTGTTCCATCATCCTTCTTCTCGGTTGGCGGCAGAGTAGCCTCTTCCAGGTTGATTTTGATCTCGCTGTCGCCAGCCAGCGGCAGTTGATCCTTGACGCTGATTGTCTGGACCTCTTTGCGGAAGTTGGTAACAGTTATCGTAGAGCGGTAGCCCATCCGGTTCTTGCCAAATATACCTGCCTCTTTATGCTGCTTCAATTCTTCCCGCTTGACCGTAATCTGATCATCACTGCCAAAGGGCAGGGTGAATTTCTCGCCCGAGGCAACCTGCTTCATATCAGCACTACCCACAAAGGTGTTACCGCTGAAGATCTTGACGGAGCCGGGCAGCAGCGGCCAGCCAGCCTTGTTGACCAGTTCGGCGGTCAGGTAGGCAACCGGTGAAAGCTTGGGTACGGTGCCATATTCAGTGCTGACCGGCAGTTTTTCCAGTGCTATCACGGTGCTGTGACGGGTGTTATCAGAAGGGATGTCAACCGGTTTTGGAATCTTGAAGGCGATTGAGGTCCCTTCTGCAGCCGCCTGGGCAGTCTGGAAGGCGGCAGGTGCAGGCGCTTCCTCCTCCTCCATTGCCATATCAGCTTTCATGTTTTCTGCTATCACCGGCCTTGCTGCCTTTTTATAGCTTCTCATCGGTGCCGCTGCAGGCATGGCCATCGGCATGGGGCGATAGAAGGAGATTCGCCACGGATAGAGGGTGGGAGGAGCGCCACCGCTTGCCGGACGTGCGGTAGAGAGGGTCAGCGGCACATTGTTCCAGTCTTCACCGGTCTGTTGACGAACCTGGGCGCGATAGGTCAGCTCTGCGCTGGTGCCATCCTGGGCAAGGCGTACATCATAGCTGGGTTCCCAGGTGGCCTGAGTCACAACCCCGGACAGATCCAGAGTCAGTTTGCCCTCTTTGGTGGTTTCCACCGCCACTTCAACGGTCTTACTTTCCTTGCGGTAGGAACCGGTGGCTTCCTGTTTCTTTCGTTTCAGGGCGTCCATCTGCTCTTTGATGATCTGTTTTTCCTGCTCGATATCACGTTGCTGGTCTTCAACCTTGACGGTATTGCTGCCCACAAATCCCATGGCTTCATTCAGTTCAGCGGCGGTTGGCTTGCCAATGGCCAGCTGTTGCGATATCCGCTCACCCCAGGCCACTTTAATCGAGTCAACAAACCCTTTCTGGGCAAGCAGACCGGCCTTTCTGGCATCAAGACCACCCAGTTTGCGCTCCAGCTGTTTCAGTTCCCCTTCAATCTCCTTGATCCGCTTGTCTGCAGTCTGGGCCAGAAAACTGCGTTTGACCTCAATGCCGGTAATGGTGGCCCGTGCGGTTCCTTTGGCATCAACCCGCACAGAATCATCCTGCAGCAGCACCGGTAATCCTTCCACCGCAATGATCTGGCTACCCGGTTTCAATGCAACGGTTACGGTACGGGTTACCTGGGCCCGGTCCAGATACACCGTTACGGCGCTGATTGTTGCCTGGGCTGGTATACGTGTTGGCAGAGCGGCTTGTGTGATGCCGGGGTAAAGACAACAGCTAAGCAGGATTAACAGGTAACGAAACGGCATAGAAAACCTCCTGATCATTGGTAGGTAAGTGCTGCTCAGTATACCAGAACTTTTCAGCTTGTCTTGGGAATCCTGCTATGCAGTGTCTGTATAGTGATATGACGGTTTTTGTCAGTTTGGCCCGGTTTTGAGTGTAGTGGCTGAAACGGGTATTGTTTTAACTTAATGGCATTGTTATGTTTTATTCTGTTCTGAAGCGATTGCCACGTATCTTGCAAAGGGTATGCAGTACCAATGAACGTACGTTCTGAGGAGGTTTGCCATGGCTATGATTCGTGTTTTGTGCCCTCACTGTTCCTTCAGTCGTGAAGTGCTGGATAGCCAATTGCCGGATCAGCCGGTGAAGGCTCATTGCCCCAAATGCAAAAAGAGTTTCGATTTTTTTAAAGGGGCAGTTCCACCAGCGCCATCTTTTGAAATTGAAAGTACTTCAGCATAACGCCATACTTGTAAGTGGCTCTACGCACAAACAGCATCCAATGTTCACTGGATGCTGTTTGTGCGAGTTGAAACTATCAGGCAGAGACCTTAGCGTGCTGCAGACGCCTGGACCTGTTGCTCCATCAGGCTGGCCATCCGCTCCAGCGGTGCCTGCTGTACCTGCTTGCCGTTGTGGTAAAACAGTACCAGCCGGAAATCACCTGCCAGGGCGCGGTTAGCCACATCATCCGGGGTAAAGGTGGTGCGCCCCAGTGATTTTTTTGTAGGCCATTCCACGCCACTGTAGGTCAGATAGACCAACTTTGAACAGTAGACCCGCTCCTTTGATTCCACATCAAAATTGAAATCGTATGGTTTTCCCACCTGCCGCAGAGACTGCAGGATTACCCGGACCCGGTCATCCCTGCTGATGTTCTGTTTGCGCAAGACCCCAACGCTGTCAATATTCATAAACTGATCCAGCGGGTTCATCTCAACCCCGGAGCGCAGCGCTTCAACCACGCCGCGTCCCTGATGAATCTGGTCATGGTAACGCTTGACCAGCGGGTTGTCCCAGATCCCCAGTTCACGCAGCTCTTTTTCGGTGCCGATCCAGACCGCTGCATGGCCCCAGTAACCGGGGATCAGTTTGTCGGTCAGGCGGAAGGGGGTTTTTTCCAGCAGCACATCGCCTGCCTGCAGGGCGCCTGTTAACTGTTCCCTGACCGGCGGTTTGCGATACAGTTTGCCTTTGCGTGTCTCCACCAGCCCCACCGCGTTGCCGAAGACCATGCTGAACAGGCTGATGCCGTGCCGCTCCAGACCGGAGAGGGTATCCTCGGTCACGCCGCCCAGAAAGCCAACTTTGCGCCCTACCACATAGAACGGCGACCAAGTGCGCACCATGGAGTAGGAGGGGCTCTGTTTGATCAGCAGATTGATGTAGGCGGTCTCTGGATTGGCTTCCACCACCTGCGTAAATCGTTTTGTCTCTTTCTCGTAGAACTTGATTGCGCGACGAACCCGGCTGCGGTTGTTGATTGAGTTGTAGGATAGGGTTACCTTGGCCAGGGCCGCGCTCTTGACAGCATAGCCGGGGTCTGCCTCGTTCAGCAGGCGGCGCAGCTTGGCATCCCCTTCAAACAGCGAAACCGAAAGCAGGTAGTTGTCGTACAGCAAAAAAGCGGATGAGAGTGACATCATCACCCCGTTTAGACGGGCTTCCGGCGATACACCGCGGGCAATCCAGTCCTGTTCAGTTCCGTCCAGCCAGCATTCGTGGGACTCCGCCACCTCCATCAACTCTTTGCGCAGCTTCAGGTGTTCGGTAATGCCGATATTCATGATCTCCAGATCATCGCCGGACAACGGCTTTTTCTGTTCCATCTGGGCCTTGATCCGTTTACCCACCGAGATGGTTTCTGCACGCAGCATCAGGGCCTGCTCCGCCAGATTACGGAAGTGGTCCAGCTCCTTCTTCAGCCCTTCATTCACCTGCTGTTTGGCAGTACCATGGGCTTTAAGCAGATGCTCGCGGCACTTTTTTGGCAATGCTGCGCTTGATGAAGAAGATGAAAGCTGCCCCTGAACGTCATCAGCAGGGGCGGCGTGGGAACAGGGTGCTGTGATAAGCAGCAGACCCAGCAGTAGTGCTGGTGATTTTTTTAATAATGACAGCATGCATCTTCTCCCATGTGGTGATGATCCGGGGCTATTCTTGTTTCGGTGGCACCGGTGCAAACCAGCCGATCACCAGCAGCAGTAATCCTACGGCAACAAATGATACGATTCTGGCCACGGTACCGTGACCTGCAAGATC
>NZ_JAOTRZ010000198.1 GCF_030247655.1 Trichlorobacter sp.
TCGAAGACCTGCGCAAGGAATATCAGCGCATCCGTACCGGCCGCGCCAGCACATCACTCCTTGACGAGGTAAAAGTAGACTATTACGGCAATCCCTCTTCCCTGTCCCAGGTGGCGACCCTGGCTGAGCCGGAGCCACGCACCATTACCATTACCCCCTGGGAACCCAAGATGATCGGCCCGATTGAAAAGGCGATCCTGAACGCCAATCTGGGGCTGACCCCCGGTAACGATGGCAAACTGATCCGCCTGAATCTGCCTCCTTTGACTGAAGAGCGCCGTAAAGAGATCGTCAAAGGAATGAAAAAGATGGATGAAGATCACAAGGTAGCTGTCCGCAACATTCGGCGCAAGGCGATTGATGACCTGAAGAAGCAGGAAAAAGACAAGACCATCACTGAAGATGAACTGAAAAAGGCTGAAAAAGAAGTACAGACCGTTACCGACAGCATCATTGCCAAGCTGGACGAGATCCTGGCCCACAAAGAAAAAGAGGTTATGGAAGTCTGACATATGACCGAGCTGGATCCGACAAAAATGCCCCGCCATCTGGCGATTATCATGGATGGCAATGGTCGCTGGGCCCAGCAACGGATGCTGAAGCGGATTGTTGGCCACCAGCGTGGCGCGGAAACCGTACAGATGGTGGTCGATCAGGCCTCAAATCTGGGTATCGGTTACCTGACCCTGTTTGCCTTCTCTTCAGAAAACTGGTCCCGCCCCAAACTTGAGGTGCAGGCCCTGATGGCTTTGCTTAAGAAGTATGTCCGTACTGAGCTGCGCCGGATGCTGAAAAACAATATTCGTTTCAATGTTATCGGCAATCGGACTGATCTCCCCCCGGAGATTAACGCCATTCTGGACGATGCCTTGCAGCAGACCGCCACCAATACCGGCATGGTACTGACACTGGCTCTTTCCTATGGGGGGCGCCAGGAGATTGTCAGGGCTGCGGCAAAGATTGCACAACAGGTTCAGCATGGTACACTACAGCCGGAGCAGATCACTGAATCACTTTTCAGCCAACACCTGGATACAGCTGGACTGCCGGACCCAGATTTACTGATCCGTACCAGTGGTGAAATGCGGATCAGTAACTTTCTGCTGTGGCAATTGGCCTATGCAGAGCTCTATTTTACCGATATCAACTGGCCGGACCTGACCATAAACGCACTGCACGCTGCGCTGGCCGATTTCCAGGCCCGTGAACGACGTTTTGGAAAGACCAGCGCCCAGTTAAACCAAAGGAGCTGACCATACAACGTCTGCTAACCGCATTGATTCTACTGCCGCTGGTACTGGCGATCATCATCAAGGGTGCTCCGTGGCTGTTTGCCTTGCTGCTCTCCCTGTTCTGCCTGATCGGCATGCTGGAGTTCTTTGGCATGGCTCTGCCTGATCGAAAAACCGAACTGTACCCCTTTGCGCTGCTGGGAGCGATAACCCTGGCAACTCCGCTACTGGGTGATGGCCGTTTCTTTATCATGTCCCTTGCGGTTGCCTTTCTGCTGGGTGGCTTCCACTTTTTGTTCAAACTGCGGGATATGGACACGGTTGCCCAGGAGCTTTCCCTGGTCATGACCGCCTTCCTGTATATCCCGTTTCTGATGGCTCACTTGCTGATGATCCGCCTGCTGCCCCAAGGGGTTAACTGGTTGCTGCTGATTATGTTGATCGTGATGACCAATGACTCCACCGCCTATTATGTTGGCAGCGCTTTTGGCAAACACCGACTGTATGAGGCGGTAAGCCCTAAGAAGAGTATTGAAGGCGCACTGGGTGGACTCCTGGGCAGCCTGGGGGGAACTCTGCTGGCAAAGTTCACCTTTTTTCCCCAACTGAGTTTTGCTGATGCCATCATCACTGCAGTGGTAATCGGTATTATCGGCCAGCTTGGCGACCTGTTTGAATCCCTGCTGAAGCGAAGCTTCAGGGTCAAGGATTCCGGCAGCATCTTCCCCGGTCACGGCGGTGTGCTGGACCGGATGGACAGCATCATCTTTGCTGCGCCGGTCACCTACTACTATGCGGTTTACCTCTTCGGGAGGTTTTAGTCATGAAACAGATTGCTATTCTCGGCTCAACCGGCTCCATCGGCGTCAGCACCCTGGAAATTGTTGCTGCCCACCCTGATAAATTCCGGGTACTATCTCTCTCCGGAGCTAAAAACCTTGACCTGCTGGCCCGTCAGATCCGTCAGTTCAGGCCCAAACTTGCCGCTGTTGCCGATCCCGCAGACATACCCCGTCTGAAGGAACTGCTGGCCGGTGTTGACGTGGAACTGACCGGTGGCGTTGAAGGTCTCTGCGCAGTGGCCACGGCATCGGGTGTGCAGATGGTGGTGGCTGCCATTGTGGGAGCTGCCGGATTAGTGCCCACTGCCGCAGCTATCCGGGCTGGTATCGACGTGGCGCTGGCAAATAAAGAAACGCTGGTGACTGCCGGACACCTGTTTATGGAACTGGTGGCACACCACAAGGTTAAGCTCTACCCGGTTGACAGTGAGCACAGCGCCATCTTTCAATCCATTGAAGGGCACCGCAGCCAGGACATCACCAAAATCATCCTGACCGCCTCCGGTGGCCCGTTCCGCGAGTCCCCGCTTGAGAAGTTGCAGACGGTCACCATCCAGGATGCCCTCAACCATCCCAACTGGAGCATGGGACGTAAGATCACCATTGACTCAGCCACCATGATGAATAAGGGGTTGGAAGTGATTGAAGCGCGCTGGCTGTTTGATGCACCACCGGAAAAAATCAGCGTCAACATCCACCCCCAGAGCATCATCCACTCCATGGTGGAGTATATTGACGGTTGTGTGATCGCCCAGCTGGGAACCCCGGACATGAAGGCCCCGATCGCCTATGCCCTCTCCTATCCAGAGCGGGTCAGCACCGGGGTCAAACCGTTGGATCTGACAGAACTCTCCGGTCTGACCTTCTCCAGACCGGATCTGGAGCGGTTCCCCTGCCTGGGCCTGGCCTATCGCGCCCTTGGCGAAGGCGAGAGCATGCCGGCAGTCATGAATGCAGCGAACGAAGTGGCAGTGGAGGCGTTCCTGAATGGCCGAATCTCCTACCTGCAGATTGCACGCTTGATTGAAAAGACCATGGATGCCCATCAGGCCCACCGCCTCGGCTCCATTGAAGAGGTGCTGGAGGCCGACCAGTGGGGTCGGACAACAGCACAGGATATCTGCACCACTCTCCAGACAGGCGGGCACTCATGATCGTCATAAACTTTATTGTCGTCCTCGGAATTTTGATCTTTGTTCATGAATTCGGCCATTTTATTGTGGCGAAGTGGATGGGGGTCAAGGTTGAAAAATTCTCCCTTGGTTTCGGCCCCAAACTGTTTGGCCGCCAGATCGGTGAGACCGAATACCTGATCTCTGCCTTTCCGCTGGGTGGGTACGTCAAGATGTTTGGTGAGGGGGGCTTCAGCGAGATCGAGATGATTGAACAGGAGTATGAGCGTGAAACTCCTGGTGCCACCCCGGTTGAGGCATACAAACTGACAAAGGCAGATGAGGCACGCTCTTTTTCCCATAAAACCATCCCGCAGCGGATGGCCATCGTCTTTGCAGGTCCGTTCTTTAATATGGCCTTTGCCTGGTTGCTACTGATTTCACTGTATATTACCGGCATGCCGATCCTGAAGGCAACGGTGGGTGAGCTATTCCCCAACCGTCCGGCAGCACTGGCAGGCATCCAAAAGGGTGACCTGATCACAGCAGTCAATGGCCAGCGCATCATTCAATGGGAGGATTTTTCTGCCCATATGGCAAAGGCACCCGATAGTGTGACGCTGAGTATCACCCGGGCCGGCAAACCACTGACGGTTGAACTGAAGCCGGAGATCGGCGAGACCAAGAACCTGTTTGGTGAGACTATTAAAAAACCTATTATCGGTGTTTCTCCAGCCTATGATTTTGTAACTGAGCGCTTCGGCCTGGTGGATGCCTTCAAACTGGGTAATGCAAAAACGGTTGAGGTCACCAAGCTGACCGTGCTGTCGCTGGTCAAGTTGTTTCAAGGCGTGGTGCCATTGAACAGCCTTGGCGGTCCAATGATGATTGCTGACATGGCTAACAAGGCGGCCCAGACCGGCGGCGCCACCTTCTTCATGCTGCTGGCAGTAGTATCCATCAACCTGGGGATCCTGAACCTGCTGCCGGTGCCGGTACTGGATGGCGGTCACCTGATGTTCTATACCATTGAGGCGATCATCCGCCGCCCTGTACCGCAAAAGATGCGCGAATACGCCCAACAAGCCGGTATGATCCTGCTGGTGGGAATGATGGTACTGGCCTTTTACAACGACATTATCCGCTACTTCTTCACTAGCAAACTATGATCTGTCTCTGCATTGAGACAGCGACAGCCAGGGTCGGAATGGCCCTGACCCGCGATGGCAGACTACTGGCAGAATCCCTGCTGGATGCCCCTGGCGGCCAGCAAAACAAGCTATTGATGCCAGAACTGCAGCGACTGCTGGACCAGAACCGTCTGACCATTAACCAGGTTGATCTGTTTGCCTGTGCTGTTGGCCCCGGCTCCTTTACCGGGGTCCGCACCGGCATTGCTGCTACCCAGGGGTTGGCGCTGGCAGCAGGAAAACCCTGCAGCGGCATCTCCACCCTGGCCATGCTGGCCATGAACCTGCCCCATGCAGCCTTTCAGGTCTGCCCCATGCTGGATGCCCGTAAAAATGAGGTCTATACCGGCCTCTACCGGACAACCGGCCGCACAACCCAACTTAAGGAAGACTGTGTCATACACCCTGCAGATTTTTTACGGATGATCAGCGGCCCCACCATCTTTGTGGGTGACGGAGCCCTGCGCTATCAAGAAATGATCCAGCAAATGCTGGGTACTGACGCTTTTTTTGCACCTCAAACGCACCATGTTCTGCGCCCTTCATCCGGCTGCCTGCTTGCAGAAACAGCCTTTCAAAACGGTTCGTCTGTCCCACCCGAACAACTGCTTCCCAGCTACCTGCGCCTCTCCGAAGCAGAATTATCCCGCCAACAAAAGATTTAGCCAAACTATATATTTTTACCAACGATAAAAAGCACTTGTAGTCCGACTGAAGACTGCTATAGTAAATGTATACATACATCCCAGGGAGGGACCTATGAATATTCATGAGTACCAGGCCAAGGAGATTCTAAGTACCTACGGCATCCCGGTACCCCGCAACCGGGTGGCGCTGACCGCTGACCAGGTTGAACGGGCTGCCAAGATGATGGGCGGTCACTGTGTGGTCAAAGCCCAGATCTATGCCGGTGGCAGAGGCAAGGCTGGCGGTGTCAAGCTGGTACACCACCCGGAACAGGCCAGTGACGTTGCCAAAGCGCTGTTTGGCAAACGACTGATTACCAAGCAGACCGGGCCGGAGGGGCTTAAGGTCCGCCGGATTCTGGTTGAAGAATCGGTAGAGATAGCCCGTGAATTTTATCTTTCCATTACTCTTGATCGTGAATCATCCCGCTACTGCCTGATCGCCTCGGCTGAGGGTGGGATGGATATTGAAGTGG
>NZ_JAOTRZ010000199.1 GCF_030247655.1 Trichlorobacter sp.
AGTGTAAGCAGGCAATGAAAAACCGGAATTTTTAAAAAACTCCTCCACCGCCTTTTTACCACCTTCATCAACCGAAACACAGACCATTTGAAACGGCTTGCCTGCCATAAACGTGTTCAACTTCATCATGGAAGGGATCTCTTCACGGCAGGGAGGACACCAGGTGGCCCAGAAGTTAAGCAATACCACCTTCCCCTTCAAGGATGCCAGTGTCAGTTGCTGATTATCCAGTGAAACCACACTGATCTCCGGGGCCTGACTCTTTTTTGCTGGAGCTTTGCCCGGCATGTCAGATTTTTCTTTACTGCAACCAGCGGCAAGCGCGACAGCACAACACAGCAGTACCAGTATCTTTTTCATCTCTGTAGCCTCCAAAATCAAAAACGGAATATAAAGCGGAACCAGGAACCGGCTGGTGTGACTTAACGGTTTCGAGTCACTACATATTTTGCCAGATCCAGTAGAGCTTTTTTGCAGGTAGTATCAGAAAAGCAGGAGAGATGACGGGCACAGTTTGCAACGCAGCCACAGGCTTTTTCAACCGTATACTCAATACCACCATAGGTCTGAACCAGGCCGGAAACCAGACGAAAATCTTCAGGAGTCAGTACATCCTTTTCAATAATCGCCGTTACCGCTTCATGCTCTTCATCATTACATCCACGCAGCGTATGAATCAGCGGCAGCGTCAGTTTGCCTTCTTCAAGATCATGGCCGATGCTTTTACCAAACTCTTCTTCAGAGGCAGTATAGTCGAGAATGTCATCCATCAGCTGGAAGGCGATCCCCAGCTCCATACCAAAATCGGCCAGAGCCTGTTCCTGCTCCGCTGAAACACCACCAAGAATGGCACCACACTGACAGGCAGCAGACAGTAGCACGGCTGTCTTGGCGCGCACTACCTCAATATACTGTTCTTCGGTAAGATCAACCTCACCGGTATACAGCAGTTGTAACACTTCACCTTCGGCAATTACCGTAGTGGCACGGGACATAACCCGTAACACATCAAGGCTGCCGGCATTAACCATCAGGGAAAATGATTTTGAGAAAAGAAAGTCGCCGATCAGAACAGAGGCCTCATTACCCCAAAGGGTATTGGCAGAGGCAAGCCCACGACGCAGGGTGGCACTATCAACCACATCATCATGCAGCAGGGTGGCAGTATGGATAAACTCAACCACACTTGCCAAAGGAATGGCCTGATTACCTTGATACTCACACAAACGGGCAGCCAAAAGCAGCATGGCAGGGCGGATACGTTTGCCCCCGCTGGCAAGCACGTACTCACCCACCTTACGGATAAGCGGAACATCAGATTCAAGATCTTTTCTGAACTGTTCCTCTACCTGCTTAAGATCATCACCTATCAGTTCTAATGCAGCCTGCATTCCAGTCCAATCCGTTACGTAAAGTTTTCACATACTACTGAAGCGCGGCTTATTTTGTCAAAGCATTTCTGGCCGCATCTTCAGGCCTAAACGCGTATAAAGTTGCCTGTATGCACAATCCGGTGTATAGCATTAAAAGTCGTATACCTTACGCTTCAAGATGGAAACAAATCGATGAAATTCAGCGAACTTTCGCTCCCCAATCAAGTATTGCAGGGAATCAACCAGGCAGGTTTCAGTGAGTGCACCCCTATTCAGGCTCAAACCCTGCCTATCTCCTTAGGCGGCAAAGATGTTGCTGGCCAGGCGCAGACCGGCACCGGCAAGACTGCAGCCTTCCTGATTACACTCTTTACCAAGTTGCTCGCCACACAGGAAGAAGCAGCTAACAACACCCTGCCTCGCCCACGCGCACTGATCCTGGCGCCTACCCGAGAGCTGGTGGTGCAGATTGAAAAAGATGCCCAACTGCTTGGCAGCCACTGCGGTTTCAACATTCAGGCCATTTACGGTGGCGTTGATTATATGAAACAGAAAAATGCCCTGAAAGACGGGGCTGACGTCGTTATCGGTACGCCGGGCCGTTTGATCGACTATCTGAAGCAGAAGGTTTACTCCCTGAAACATATTGAGATGTTGGTGATTGACGAGGCTGACCGGATGTTTGACATGGGCTTTATCCCTGATTTGCGCTACATCCTGCGTCGTCTTCCCCCCTTTGATAAGCGTCAGAACCTGATGTTTTCAGCAACCCTGAATCAACGGGTAATGGAACTGTCCTATGAGTTCATGAACGTGCCTCAGAAGGTCTCGGTGACGCCTGAAAAGATGACTGCTGAGCGGGTTGAGCAGCGACTCTACCATGTGTCCAACAAAGAAAAATTCCCATTACTGCTGGGCCTTTTACGACGCGAAGGAATGGCCCGTACCATGCTCTTTGTCAATACCAAACGGGAAGCAGAACGGTTGCAAGATCGTTTAAATGCGAACGAGTTCCCCTGCCGAGTGATTTCAGGAGATGTTGATCAACGCAAGCGGATGAATATCCTGGAACAGTTTAAACGGGGAGAGCTGGCAATTCTGATTGCTACGGATGTTGCCTCACGGGGCCTGCATATTGACGGTGTCTCCCACGTCATCAATTACGACCTGCCCCAGGATGCTGAAGACTATGTTCACCGTATCGGTCGGACCGCCCGGGCTGGTGCTGAAGGCAAGGCGATCTCCCTGGCTGATGAGGATGGAGCCTTTTACCTTGAGGCGATCGAAGAGTATATCAAGCATAAGGTTCCTGTTGAGTGGGCTGAAGACGACCTTTTCATACATGATTACAAACGGCCAAAGCACCGCCCCCCCACTCCGCCTGCCGCGATCAGGCAGCCCCACGGGCAGCGCCACAAACCAAAGGATCAAAAAAACGTAGCGCAACAGCCGACTGTTTCAGACCCGGAAAAAAAGAAGCGCCGTCCACGGCGTAAAAAGCCGGACAGCGCCTCAAAAACAGCCAGCACACCTAAAGTAGACTAAGTTTTCTGGTAAGCCCTTTTAATATTGTTTCCTTTCAGGTATTGCAGCAAAAAATACAACGGCACCACCAAAAGGGCTGATACCAGTAGAGCACTTAACAGTTCAACAAGATAGGCCCACCAGGGTGGAGAGATCGATTTTACGATCCAGACGCCGTACTGTCCCAGCTCGTAAACCGGCACCAACACCAGAGAGGCTGTGACAACCTGTTGCAGTCTCGGCATTCCCCACTCAGCGCGCTGCAGAAATCCAAATGCAGCACACAGAACAGCCACACCAAAAAGAAGCTCAACCCAGGGCAAAAACCCGTATCCCCAAAAAACCTGCCAGGCAGAAACCGGTTCAACGGATTGAGCCGACAACTGAGTCTGAATGTCTGTTCCCTGGTATACCAACACCCCCCACCCACCGACCGCAACCAATAATACTGCACACGCAGCAGCTCCCCAACCTATAGCAGCCACGGGATCAAAGCCATCTGCAAAAGACGCTAGGTTAATCTTTATTTTTTCAGGTTCAGGTGCTGGTGCTGAGGCTGGATATTTCGAGCCTGTCGGTAACGGTTGAGCTGCTGCCGCCTCTGCCCGATAGTTCCGGTTCAGAACCTCACGTTCCCGTTTTCTGGCATCTTCCTCACGTTTGCGCTCTGCTGCCGTTTTAACATCCGCTCCGCAGTGAGGACATTCGTCAAAAACCTCTTCACAGAAGGTACTATACCCACAGGTTGGACAGGTGTTGCTTGCAAAGGCAGAGGTAGCTTTTTTACGTGGCTTAACAATACGAAAACTTTCTTTACAGCGTGGGCAGGCAAGCATCATACCGTCATCAGGAATCTCCAGGTCATTGACATTTCCGCTTGCTTTGCATGAAGGACATTCAATTCGCACACTCATTACCCCGCTGTTGCTATGATGAAATTACGAATCTGCTCACTATCAGCCGACATCCGCACACAACGGGTGGGCAATCCTTCCAGTTGCGCAATGGCCGGTGGTACCGGCACCGGTTCGCCGGTTGCTTCCACCACAGCATCTCCAAACTTTGCCGGGTGAGCCGTGGCCAGGCAGACCACCGGTGTGCCATCAACTATCAACTCCTGAGCTGCCCGGACCCCAACCGCAGTGTGGGGATCCAACAGATAGCCGGTCTCCTGTTTAAAGCGTCCGATGGTCTCCAGAGTCTGTTCGCGTCCTACTGATGCAGAACTAAAATCCTGACGAACCTGCTGCAGCTCTGCGTCACTAAAGCTGATTTTCCCCTCAGCCTTGAGCTGGGAAAAAGCAGCAGAAACACGGGCTGCATCTTGGTTGAAGAGATAGTAGAGGTAACGCTCAAAATTGGAAGCCACCTGAATATCCATGGATGGCGACAGGGTTTGTACCACGCTGCCAACCGAGTAATCTCCCTGATTGATAAATCGGGTCAGAATATTGTTCTCATTGGTTGCCAGCAGCAGTTTTTCAATTGGCAGCCCCATCTGCTGCGCCATGTAACCGGCAAAGATATCACCGAAATTACCGGTGGGTACCGAGAAGACCACCTTCTGCCCCTTTTCAGCCACCCGCAGCCAGGCATAGATATAGTAGACCACCTGAGCCAGTACCCGGGCCCAGTTGATGGAGTTAACGGCCCCAAGGGAGTATTTCTGCTTAAAGGCAAGATCTCCCATCAGTGCCTTCACAATATCCTGACAGTCATCAAAGGTGCCATCTGCAGCAATATTATGCACATTTTCATCCAGCACCGAGGTCATCTGCAGCGCCTGCACCGGTGACGTCTTGCCATGGGGATGTAGAATGAAGATGCTGATGCCAGCCTTGCCCCGTACACCATGGATCGCGGCACTACCGGTATCTCCGGAGGTAGCTCCCACAATGGTCAACCGCTCATTGCGCTCATGTAGGATATACTCAAAAAGATTGCCCAGAAACTGTAGTGCCACATCCTTAAAAGCCAGAGTTACGCCATGGAACAGCTCCAGAATATAAACGCCGTCCTTCTTGACAACCGGAGTTACCTCTGGATGACTGAAGGTGGCATAGGAACGTTCAATCAGGGCCTGAAGGTCTGCTGACGGAATATCATCAACAAAACGTGAAATAACGTTAAAGGCAAGTTGCGGATAGGAAAGAGAACGCCATGATTCCAGTTCTTCAGCTGAAAAGGCAGGAATTGACTCAGGCAACAGAAGGCCGCCATCATTAGCCAGACCCATCATAACGGCATCTTTAAAACGTACCGGCGCAATGCCGCCACGAGTACTTATATAACGCATGGGAATTCCTTTCAGATATAGAGGGCAACGCTTTTATGTAGCAGGTTTGGATAAAAAAAGCTAGAGGCTGACCGGACGTAACTCTCCTGGTGAAAACAGAAAAAAGACACGAAAAATACAATATTTATAGAACTCAGAAAACAACAACCGGAAGCTTCCAAGATGATTCCACCACGCCTCTTTGACATTACTGCTGTCAACCGGATAGGGATACAAAGCGACTTCAGGTGGAAGTGCATTGCGAAAGAGTATGGCTGAGCGTTTCAAGTGATAGCGGGAGGTGATCAACAATACCGAGCGGACCTTGTGTT
>NZ_JAOTRZ010000200.1 GCF_030247655.1 Trichlorobacter sp.
GAAGCCTATAAAAAGGGTGATTGTGAAGCAGCCATTGCGTTGTTTGACCAGTTTATCAGTCGCTATCCCTCATCGGCACTGCTGCCTGAAGCTACCTTGAATCGGGCGGAGTGTTATCTGAAGCTTCCGGCAAAATAGAACGATACTGTCGCTGTCTGCTTAACACAAGAACGGGCGTCCTGATTTGGGCGCCCGTTCTTGTGCTTTTAGAAGTGGTACTCTTCCTTAGGGCCAGGTAATCACAAATCCCCGCATCCTGCCACCCTGGGCATCCCGGTACTGTACCAGCTGCAGGCCGGCCAGATCACCACGGCGGATCTCATAGCCTTCCTTGATCTCAGAAGAGGTGGGGCGCATGACCGTCGCACCGGCCAGCTCTTTAAGGATGGTGGTGTAAAAAGATTCCTGGATGCCGGCGCCACTGCGGTCGATGACCTGAATCGCCTTGATGGCACCATCCTTTTCGCGGAAAATACGGTATTCATTGGTCTGACCGCGATAGTTTTCCCAGCCGGGATTGTCTTTGCCATAGCCCGGATCCAACCCATCTTTAGGAATAAAGGTTGGCAGGCTGCGGAGACGGCCGTTGCCATGGGAGGCAAGTGGTGGCGGTTTAAGTTCTGGCTGAGGAGTAGCAGAGGGGGCAGCCTGGGGTGGCGTTGCAGTCGCTGTTTTTGGTTCTGTAGCAGTGTTGGGAGCTGTTGTCGTACGGCTTGAACGATGCTGGAACAGACTTACGGCCACTACAACAACCAGCGTGACACTGATCAGTATAAACGGTGTTTTCCGATACCAGGGCTGTGGTTCTTCAAAATCAACAATCAGATGCGGCTCCTGGTGCAGATCCCTGACCTGCAGTTCACGTTCGCGGTGGCTGAACGGTGCAGCTACAGGTTCTGGTTGCAGGGTGTCAGATCTGGTATCGAGTTGCTTGCTGAAATCAGAAATAATCGAGAGACCTGTGCGGCGGGGCATTTCGTAGGTGAGCGGAGTTGCCGGTTGTTCCTCATCTGCTCCAACAGCAGCTGAGCTAGATAGCGGGGGCTGATCCGGCTGCGACGGCAGAGCAGGTTCCTGTTCAGGGGCATCAGGCTTTGCAGCTGGCTGATTAAGAACTGCAATTCCCTGTTTTTTTGCCGGGGGTTGGCGCTGCAGGATTCGTTGGATAGCCTGCTCCAGCTGCGTATCGTCCAAAGCCGGGTCCAGAATGGTTTCAAACTGTGCAGAGGTGTCAACATCCAATGCCGCTGAGGTACTGATCAGGCCAAAGCGCGCCTTGTGCTGACCTAAACGGGATTTAAGGTGCTTATGCAGAATATCAGCCGAGAGACCGGAAAGGTGGTTCTGGATAATCACCACTTCAGGTTTGCGGCTTTCAAGCTCCTCAATGCCGCGATGGATCTCATTAACCACCACCAGGTCAGGGTGCTGCTGGACCAGGCGTTCAAAAAAGGCGGTCATGCGCGGTATGTCAGTGATGGCAAGTATCTGCATGGGTGTCCTGTTTGTATCTGGGTTAGATGTTTCAGGCTCCTAGTCGGTTAGGGCTGCCTTGGCCCGCTCGATTCGGGCCACTGCCTCTGTTACCCCTAACGCCATGACAATTTCACCAATACCAGGGGCCTGGGTGCTGCCGGAAAGTGCTATCCGTAACGGCTGACCAACCTGGGGCATCTTCCAGCCGCCTTCAGTACAGATTTCTTTGAACAGGGCATCGCACTCTGCGGCAGTGGTGACTGCTGCAGCTGACAGTTTGGCTGCCACTGCTGTAAAGACCGCTGCCAGATGCGGTTTGTCAAACTTGGCCAGGGCTGCCTGGTCGTAGTTTTGCGGGGCTTGATAGTAGAACAGCGCCCGGTCAGCCATCTCTTCCAGAGTCTGGGCCCGTTCCTGCAGGGTGCTGATGACTCCGGCAAGGTCAGGTGTTGCTGTGTCAGTTACCCCACGGCTGGCCAGATGGGGCTGCAGCAGATCAGCCAGGCGAGCCGGATCACCGCTCTTGATATAGTGGGCGTTCAGCCAGTTTAGTTTCTCAGGATTGAAGACCGAGGGGGAACGGCCCACATTGGCGATATCAAACTTCTGCACCATCTCCTCACGGCTGAAGATCTCATCATCCCCATTGCTCCAGCCCAGCCGTACCAGATAGTTGTTCAGCGCCTCCGGCAGGTAGCCCATATCACGGTAGGCGATGACACTGGTGGCACCGTGGCGCTTGGAGAGACGAGCCTTGTCGCTGCCCAGGATCATTGGCACATGGGCAAAGATCGGCACCGGATAGCCCAGTGCTTCATACAGCTGAATCTGGCGGGGGGTGTTGTTGACATGGTCATCACCACGGATGACGTGGGAGATCCGCATCAGGGCATCGTCAATCACCACGCAGAAGTTGTAGGTGGGGGTGCCGTCGGTACGGCTGATGATCAGGTCGTCCAGCTCGGCATTGGGGAAGGCGATCCTCCCCTTGATCAGGTCATCAAAGGCGGTTTCTCCCTCTTGCGGGGCCTTGAAACGGATTACGTGGGGTTGGTCCAACGGCTGGTCCTGGCGGCGACGGCAGGTGCCGTCGTATTTGGGCTTGCGCCCTTCTGCCATGGCGGCCTCACGTTTGGCTTCCAGTTCTTCCGGTCTGCACCAGCAGCGGTAGGCTTTGCCCTCATCCAGCAGTTTCTGCACATGTTGCTTGTAGAGCGGAAAATTATCGGTCTGAAAGAACGGCCCTTCATCACAGTCCAGCCCCAACCACTCCATCCCCTGTAAAATAGCATCCACAGACTGCTGGGTTGAACGCTCGGTGTCGGTGTCCTCAATTCGCAGGATAAAGGTGCCGCCAAAATGGCGGGCATACAGCCAGTTAAACAGGGCGGTACGGGCACCGCCGACATGCAGATAACCGGTGGGGGAGGGGGCAAAACGGACACGTAACTCAGACATCGATGAAACTCCTGGAAAATTGAATGTCGGCCTGCTGATCTGGGCAGCCGGAAAATAGTTTGGTGAAGATACTACAGAACGTATCTGCAAGATACGCACATTTTTTGACCAAGGTCATGCTTTCTCTAAAAGGACTGATGTACTCTTCATAGCACATTATCGACTAAAACGCATCTGCGATGGATGCACCTACAAGAGGAGGATACTACAATGAGTATGTTCTGTAACCAATGTGAGCAGGCAGCAAATGGAACCGGCTGTAACATTTCCGGCGTCTGTGGCAAGAAGCCTGATGTGGCAGCCCTGCAGGATCACCTGCTGTACGGCCTGAAATCCCTGGCCCTGTATGCTGACAAGCTGGGCCGCGATGCCGAGATAGATCGTTTTACCATTGAAGGTCTCTTTAGCACCGTTACCAACGTTGATTTTGATCCGGCAGATATCGGCAAGCTGATTCAGCGTTGCTATCAGTTAAAGGAAAAGGCCAAGGCCGCCTGTGCGCTCAAGGGGATCACCCTCTCCGGCACGGTCGCTGACTGGAAGCCTGCCGCCGACCTGGCCGGTATGGTGGCCCAGGGTGAGCAGCACGGCATAAATACCCAGCATATCAATGAAGATATCCGTTCCACCATCGAGATCCTGATGTACGGCCTGAAAGGGATGTCAGCCTATATGGATCATGCCATGATTCTGGGGCGTGGCAATGATGATGTGATGGCCTTTACCCAGAAGGCATTGGCTGCCACCACTGACGCCAACCTGGGGCTGATGGATTTTGTTGGCCTCTGTATGGAGTGTGGCAAGCAGAACCTGACCACCATGGGCCTGCTGGATGCAGCCCATAACGAGACCTACGGCGCACCGGTACCAACTGCGGTGAATCTGGGCACCAAAGCCGGCAAAGGCATTCTGGTGACCGGCCATGATCTGAAGATGCTGGAAGAGCTGCTTAAGCAGACCGAAGGCAAAGGGATCAATATCTATACCCACGGCGAGATGCTGCCCGCCCACGGCTATCCCGGCCTCAAAAAATATCCTCACCTGGTGGCCAACTACGGTGGCGCATGGCAGGACCAGGCCAAAGAGTTTCCGCTCTTCCCCGGTGCCATTATCTTCAATACCAACTGCATCCAGCGTCCGGCTGACTCCTACAAGGATCGCCTCTACACCTGGGGACTGGTGCAGTGGCCGGATGTCAAGCATATTGAAGGCTGGGATTTCTCCGAGGTGATCAACAAGGCGCTGGAGTGTCCATCCCTGCCGGAAAATCCGGGTCAGGAGATCCTGACCGGTTTTGGTCACGCTGCGGTGCTGGGTGTGGCTGATAAGGTGATTGCAGCGGTAAAGTCAGGCGATATCAAACATTTCTTCCTGGTGGGTGGTTGTGATGGCGCCAAATCAGGTCGTAACTACTACACCGAGTTTGCAGAAAAGGTGCCCAAGGATAGCGTGATTCTGACCCTGGCCTGCGGTAAGTACCGCTTTAACAAGCTGGAGTTCGGCGATATCGGTGGTATCCCCCGTCTGCTGGATGTTGGTCAGTGTAATGATGCCTACTCAGCCATCCAGATTGCAGTGGCCCTGGCCGGTGCCTTTGAATGCGGCGTGAACGAGCTGCCGCTCTCCATGATCCTGTCCTGGTACGAGCAAAAGGCGGTGGTGATCCTGTTGACCCTGCTGTCGCTGGGAATCAAGAATATCCGCCTGGGACCTTCACTGCCGGCCTTTATTACCCCCAACGTGCTGGCCTTCCTGGTGGAGAACTTCAACATCATGCCGATTACTACGGCTGAGGAGGATCTAAAGGCTATTTTGGGGTAACCTGGTAATAATCAATTAATGATAGTGGCTTGCTATTGAAGGCGGGCAGTCGGTAACGGCTGCCCGCCTTTGTCTTTTTGGGGCATGTATCTAATTTAGTGTTAGAAAACCTTACAATGTCGAGGGTGGTAAAACTATTTTATGTGTAACTATCAGTAATTGTTGATTGTATTTATTTGGCACAATTGGTGCTTTAGTCGGGGTGGCATGTGAAATTTAAGGAGGTAGTAGCGATGAAAAAACTAATTGTAGCAATGATTCTTGTGTTTAGTATGGCTTTGGGTGCATCTGCCCAGACGATTAATTTTGATTTTGTAGCTGGTGGCGGGAGCATTGAAGGATCGGCTCAGGGTGGATTTGTTTTTGGCGGGCCTTGGTATAGTTCTTCAATAGGTGGAGATCCTTATATGGAGACGTATAATCAAGCGCATTCATTAACGTTTTCTACTGGTGCTTTTGTGTTTAATTCAATGCGATTAAATGGGCTTCCGTGGGATGACTACGACATGGGCAGCCAAACTTACAATACTTTGGTGTTTGACTTCATTGATAGTAGTAATAATACCATTGCTACACGCTCTATCAATCTCCCATTTGATAATTCTTATGTTTCGTTTGTCGAAAATATTTCAAATGTGCATAGCATTAATTTCCATGCAACAGGCGGTTATGATCTGGCTGGATCGTGGATAAATGGATTCTGGCCTCGACTTGATACTGTTACTAA
>NZ_JAOTRZ010000201.1 GCF_030247655.1 Trichlorobacter sp.
AAGAAAAAAGCTGCCACCTGGCTTGGCGCTATTGCAGTCATGCTGTTTGCTCTCTCAACAATGGGACATGCCGGTATTGTATTTGCCATCCTGGCCGGCCTGATGTTGACCGGCATGCCGGTCTCTATCTCGCTGGGCCTGACTGTGCTCAGCTTTCTGTTCTTTTTCTCCAATGTGCCCACAGAAGCGGTGGCCATGAAGCTGTTTACCGGCATTGAGAAGTTTGAGATCATGGCAATTCCATTCTTTATCCTGGCCGGCAACTTTCTGACCCACGGCGGAGTGGCTAAACGGATGATCAACTTCGCCACCGCCCTGGTGGGCCACTTCCATGGTGGTCTGGCTCTTGGGGGGGTAGTGGCCTGCGCCCTGTTTGCCGCCGTATCCGGCTCCAGTCCGGCAACAGTGGTGGCCATCGGCTCAATCCTGCTGCCGGCCATGGTCAAGCAGGGCTATCCGATGAAGTTTGGCGTGGGGGTTATCGGCACCTCCGGCGGCCTGGGCATCCTGATTCCACCCTCAATTGTCATGGTGATCTATGCGGTCTCCACCAACGCCTCAATCGGCCAGCTGTTCATTGCCGGTATCATCCCCGGCCTGCTGCTGGCAGCTACCTTGATGACCGTGACCTGGCTGGTGGCCAAAAAACGTAACTATCCTTGTCAACCCAAGGCTTCAATCGGCGTGGTGTTCAAGACCTTCCGTGAGAGTTTCTGGGGCCTGTTCCTGATCGTGGTGGTTATCGGCGGGATCTACTCCGGCCTGTTCACCCCCACCGAGGCAGCGGCCATGTCTGCGGTGTATGCCTTCTTTGTCTCAGTCTATGTCTACAAAGACCTTGGCCTGCGGGATCTGCCCAAAGTACTGCTGTCATCGGCCAGCATGTCAGCCATGCTGCTCTACATCATCACCAACGCGGTACTGTTCTCTTTCCTGCTCACTTCAGAGCAGGTACCCCAGAACCTGACCGCCTGGATGGTGGGACTGGGGCTCTCCTCGGTTGCCTTCCTGATCTTCGTCAACATACTGCTGCTGGCAGCTGGCAACTTCATGGAGCCCTCTTCAATCCTGCTGATCACCGCGCCGCTGCTGTTCCCGATGGCCATGGAACTGGGAATTGATCCGATTCACCTGGGGGTACTGATGACCGTCAACATGGAGATCGGCATGATCACCCCCCCGGTGGGACTTAACCTGTATGTGGCCAGCGGCATCTCCAGACTGGGGTTGACAGAAACCACCAAGGCCTGTCTGCCCTGGATTTTGGTGATGCTGGTCTACCTGATCCTGATCACCTATGTGCCCCAGATCTCGCTCTGGCTACCCAATCTGCTGTATAAGTAAAGTCGGTCACAGCTGGTTGTAACATAACAAGCCCCCCTGTATGGCATTGGCCGTACAGGGGGGCTTGGTGTTATAACCGACAAAAAACAAGTAACGCGCTCTAACGGGCTATAATGTCCAACTGATAATGACCGCGCAGAATCTTTTGCAGTTTTTCAACACCGCGAAGCGCTGCCCGCAGCTTGACACGATCCCGCTCACGCAGCAGTTCAGGATCAATGCTGTTATCTGCCTGCTTTTTATCCCGCAGGGCGCCAAGCTGCCGCCCCAAGCGAAGATTCATCATGATGCTGAAGGACTCTTCAATCTCATCCAGATCGGCCTGAGCAAGCAGGGGCAAAGCGCGTAAACGATCCAGCTTGTCCCATGTGCTTCCACCAATAATCTGAACCTCAAGTGCAAGCAGGGCTATCCCCCGCACCAAGGCAAACAGCCCCCCTTTCTTCAGGTCAAGCCGTCCGCGTTGCGCCCCCTTTTTCTCCACCAATAACCGCCCGAACATTCCCAACGGCGGCTTGAACCTTGTTATGTTACGCGCCATACTGGGAAAAAATAAGGTATTGCTGGATGCTGTCTCATAGATGTGACGACGCAACCCCTCCTCTAATTGTTTGTCGCCGTAAAGCACCCTCATATCCTGAAACATACCGAAATTAACCATATTCTCAGGCAGAGGTGTCATAATCCAGCTATCCAGAATCTGTTTCCAGCCACTTAGGCTATGACACCATTGCGGATTGCTGGCCATGGTATTACCGGGACACCGAGGCACCCCCAACTGTTCCAGACACTCAATCAAACGGACGACAAAGCGCTGCGCCTCGGGCATTAATGCCTGTGGAAAATTATCGGCATAGACCAGCGCACTGTCCTGATCCGTCCGTAAGGTCTGCTCCTGACGCCCTTCACTACCCAGGCTGAGATAGGCCACCCCGGCCGGCAGAGAAATCCCTTCCTGCTGTTCCATCAGCCGGATTACCCGACGGGTGGTGGCATCGTTAAAGTGTGCAATCAGCTGTACCACGCCACGGATTTCCACCCCTGCACCGTAGGCGTTACCGATCATTGCAAAAAGCCGGGAGTTCAGTTGCTGCAAATGTTCGAGGGAGGTTGCACGTTCAATCTCGGTGATCAAGTAGAGGGGGGAGCGAGTCTGGAAGGTTAGAAGATCTGTATCTGTCAGAATTCCCACCAGGTTTCCAGCAGTATCAACCACACCGACCCGATGAAAGTTGTGGCGGGACATCAACGAAACCGCATCAAACAGGCAGGCTTCTTCACCCAGTGTGATCAGATGCGGGGTCATACAGTCACGCAGTGCTATCGATGCCGGATTACCCTCAGTTGCAGCGGTGATGCGACGCAGGTCACGTACCGTAAAAATACCGTAGGGAGGGGAATCACCCACCACCACACAGGTGATGTTCCGCTCCTGCATAAGCTGCGTTGCCGTCCGCACCGTACTGTCAGGGGAACAGATAACCGGCGGCCGTCTGCAGATTTTCCCCACAGGGATAAAGTACATATTTTCCGCCTGGTCTCCCAACAGATATGACATGGTGCGTATCCTTTCCCCTTAAGGAACCGACATTGCAAAAAAACGGCTCAGTCAACCAGACGCAGTTTATAGCCCACCCCCGGCTCAGTGATCAGATAACGCGGACGGGCCGGATTCGGCTCAATCTTATAGCGCAAGTTACTGATGGTAACGCGTAATACCTGCTGCTGACTACTGCCTGCCTCGCCCCAGACCTGGCTGAGAATCATATTGTGAGTAACCACTTTGCCGGCATGGAGCACCAGCAGGCGGAGCAGTTCATATTCCGTGGGGGTCAACGTTACCTCGGCACCGCTGCTGGTCACGTTGCGGGTAGCAATATCAACGGCAAGTTCACCGGTGGTAAATACCGGCTCCACCGCCTGCACACGACGTCGCAGGGCAACACGAATTCGTGCCAGCAGTTCGGCTATACCGAACGGCTTGGTCAGGTAATCGTCGGCACCTGCATCAAGGGCCAGTACCTTGTCATCTTCACGTTCGCGTACCGACAGCACAATAATCGGGACGGTCAGCCACTCACGCAACAGCCGGAGCAGATCGATACCATCCATATCCGGCAACCCCAGGTCAAGCAGCAGCAGATCAGGTTTGAACAACGCCGCCTCTACCTGGGCTGCGGCAGCAGAATCAACAATCTGAACTGCAAATCCCTCAGATTCAAGTATGGTACGCAAAAAACGTTGAATCGCTTTTTCATCATCAACAGCCAGAATTTTTATTGGTTGAGTATCCACCATCACGCAGCAACCTCGTCAGGATAGTTTGTGGAAAAGGGTATGCACAGTATAACAGACAATCCGCCATCCGCCCTGTTTTCCGCCCTCAATCTGCCACCATGGGCTTCAACAATACCACGACAGATTGAAAGACCCAGACCGGTACCCTCGGCGCCTTCAGGAACAGGCACCCGATAGAATTTTTCAAAGATCTTTTCCAGCTCCCCCTCCGGCACGCCGGGGCCATGGTCAGAGACCGCAAGTTGCAGGTAATCACAGTCAATCATAGCCGCAATCTCGAGCGGCGTTCCAAGCGGCGCATATTTGTTGGCATTATCCAGCAGGTTGACCAGCACTTGTAGCATAAGCACCATATCAAGGGGCACCAGTGGTAAATCCGGTGGAATCGTTACCAGAACCTCCCGGTCAAGCAGCTGACGTTCAAGACGTTCAAGAGAGCAGCCAATCAGATCCTGCAGATCGCAGGGTTCCTGCCTCAGGTTTATTGCACCGGATTCAATACGAGTCATATCAAGCAGCTTACTTACAAATCTGTTCAGCCGGTCAGCCTCATCCCTTGCATTTTCCAACAGCTCCCGATGAGCCGACGGGCTTAACCGCTCTCCTTCATCAAGGATACTGCTCAAGACACCGGTGATGGTTGAAAGTGGTGTACGGAGGTCGTGGGACACCGAATTAAGCAAAGCACGTTCCAGGCGCTGGCGGGAGCGCAGGGTCTGAGCAAGCTCTGCCTGACGAACCAGTTCCACCCGTTCCAGTGCCAGGGCCGTCTGTGATGCAAACGCCTTAAGAAGTCGCCACGCCTGCTTTGGCGAACAATCAGAACGACTGGTTAACAGAACAGCCAGCACTCCAGGCTTTTGGGTTGCAGTCTGTAAAGGAAGACAACAAAAGGTACCGACAAAAGGGCGATAATGCTCCAAGGTACGGCTGTTTGTAAACGACCAGGCAGCATCCTGTTCTTGCTCCTTATCCGGTGCAAAAATGCTACTTGTCTCCGTCAGTTCCAACCGTCCATCCTGTTCAAGAAACAGGGCGGCCTGACTGTTTAGTGTCGATTCAATATTGGCAATTACCGCTGAGATAACCGCAGACTGATCAGTTGCCGCAACAAAATCACGACTTAAACGATAGAGGCTTGAGGTTTCAGACTCACGAACCAGCAGTGCTTCTGCCCGATTGCGGGCTGAAGCAACCAGTGCACTGATAACACAGCCGGCAACCAGCAGGCCGGCTGAGATAGCCAAATACTCCTTGTGTTGCAGATCAACACTGAAACGGGGCGGCATATATAAATAGTTGTGCAGGAAAGCACTGAGAACCACCACCATCACAGTTGGTTTCAGGCCGATATTGAGTGCTGCCAGTACCACGACAATCAGATAGATCATTAACTGATTCAACGGATGCAGAAAAGGCTGCAGCAACTCACAAAGCACCGTTGCTGCCATAACAAATAAAATACCGACGACATAACCAGGTAACGATGCGAGCTGATCACCAATCGGTAAAAGGCGCAGTAGCTGCCGTTCAGGACCTGCTGAGTCGGTCATCATGTTTCCTTTTCTCTGTATGCCGGATAATCAGTCGCAGAGCATCCAACATAATTTCAACACCCTGTTTTGTCAACAAGCTGAAACACGCTGCAAACCGCTCCATATCAATCCTGTTGCAGCTGCTGCATTACCTATCCTGCTAACAGCAACCAGCGCCTGACATGACGCCACCCCACCAACACACAGTAAATTTATCTTATACTTACCGCATAAATTTTATATTCAAAAACAACATATCCGCATCACGCACACTTATTCAAACATATACACTATTA
>NZ_JAOTRZ010000202.1 GCF_030247655.1 Trichlorobacter sp.
AGGCAACACTACCAATGCCGCTGATTCAGCTGCCCAGGTGGCTGACAGCGCCCACGAAGGTCAGCGGGTGGTGAATCAGGCGGTCAAGGGGATGCAGCAGGTAGCTGAAGTGGTTCGTTCTTCAGCGCAGATTGTAGGCAACCTGGGGGCAACCTCAGAAAAAATCGGCGAGATTGTTAATGTTATCAATGAAATTGCTGACCAGACCAACCTGCTGGCCTTAAACGCTGCCATTGAGGCTGCCCGGGCCGGTGAAATGGGTCGCGGATTTGCCGTGGTTGCCGATGAAGTGCGCAGACTGGCTGAGCGAACCATGACCTCTACCAAGCAGATCGGCGCCATGGTGGCCGAGATTCAGTCCAATACCCAGAAGGCTGTAACCTCCATTGAAGGAGGCAAGGCAGAAGCTGAAAAAGGCGAGCAGCTTTCCCATCAGGCAGAGGCATCACTGATCGCCATTGTTGATTCAGTTGAAAACATCAAGAACCTGATCTCTCAGATTGCCACCGCCTCTGAAGAACAGGCAGCCACCGCAACCGTGATTGCCGGTAATCTTGAAGAAATCTCCCGGGCAAGTTAAAACAAAGTGATTGCACCACAAAAAAAGGCCGGGGAATTTTCCCCGGCCTTTTTAGATATCAGCATAGTCTCTCTTGTTCTGAAGAACTACTCCCCTGCACTGCCAAAATACTCCCGCTCCTGCGGTGAGAACATCCGGTCAACATCCATGATGATCAGCAGACGGTCGGTATGGTTGAACACACCGGTAATAAACTCCTGATCAATATTGCCGGAGACCATGGTTGGTGGCGGTTGAATCTCGCTGGAATGAATCCTGATCACCTCGGAAACCGCATCCACAATAAAACCGGTCAGTCCACCGGCTACATCCATAACCATAATCCGGGTATGGCTGTCATAGTCGGATTCAGACAGGCCAAAGCGCTTACGCATGGAGATGATCGGAATCACCTTGCCCCGCAGATTAATAATTCCTTCTACATAGTGAGGTGTATTGGGCATCTTGGTGATGCCAGGCATACGGATGATCTCACGTACTTTCAACACCTCAACACCATATTCCTCGTTGCTGAGCATGAAACTGACCAACTGAATCAACTGGTCTCCGCCGGTTGTACCATCTCCGCTCTTTACCAAGGCTGTGGTAGACATTGAAACCTCCTCTATGGGGGAATTAGTAAACTGGTTAGTTTAATGAATCATAGCACAGTTTTTAAAAAGTAAAATAGGGTAATAACCCTAGCCATTATAGTTAGAACAGGCCATGAAGCGGCCCACCGGTAGCTGCCAGCGCCGCAATACGTTTTTCAACAGCCGGATCCTCTTCCAATGCCGGGGCGTGAAAGACCTTTTTGCGTGCGTCAATCACCAGTGCCCCCCGGCAACCCCAGTGTCGTTGCCTGGTTGCAGCAGCTACCCCATAGACATCTGATGCAGGATTTGAGCGGGTAAAGGTGACCCATAGGAAGTTATCCAGAGAACGGCTACAGAACTCACTGTCATCTGCAATTACCACCAGGGCAACACCTTCGGGCAGGGGGCGCTGTTCCCAGAAACTGCACAGTTCCTGAATTGCCTGATCAGGCTCACCATTATCCGGCACATGGCCACAGCCCTGCAACACCAGCACACCAGGCAGTGCCAGGGCTGGTGCTGACCAGCCGTATGGCAGAGGAATATCGCCGGGCAGCTCTGTCAGCAATGAGCGTCGCACCGGGCCTGCAGCAGCCATGACCAGTTTTGAACCACTGTTAAAGCCACCACCGGAATAATCCAGGGTATCAATGGTGGTACTGGTCTGAAAATGCAGATCACGCTGCCAGTCAATTCGCTCCAGCAAATGCCTGAACATGGCTCCAATGTCATGTATATCAAGCTGCGGATTATCCTGCTCAGCAACGATCAGCAGATATTTTGCCAGAGAAAGCTGCCCCTGCCCCAGAACGGCATTGGCCTGGGTCAGCAGTTCCAGCGGCTTGGTAACGCCATCATAGGGGGTGTAGCGTTCTGAACCGATTGCCAGCAGCAGCGGATGCACCCCGGCGGCATCAACAGCATGGACTGCCTTGATGCCGGGCAGCACCGTGGGGATCAGATCACCGGTCAGTTCGTGGATAAAGGCGCCAAAGGAGGTATCTTCCTGGGGCGGACGCCCCACAGAAGTAAAGGGCCAGATCGCATCCGGGCGGTGGTAGACCGCCTCAACCTCGATGAATGGAAACGGGTGGGTCAGGCTGTAATAGCCCAGATGGTCGCCAAAGGGGCCTTCCGGCAGGGTGGCATGGGGATCAATCGATCCCACAATACAGAAATCAGCCTCAGCCGGAACCGGTAGACAACCGGGCAGATCTGCCATGGCGATTCGGTGCCCTCCCAACAGACCGGCAAAGGACAGCTCCGGCATCCCCTCCGGTAATGGCATAACCGCAGCCACCGACATGGAGGGAGCGCCACCGACAAACAGATTCACCTTCAGACGCTCACCACGCTTGATCGCTTCCTGATGATGTACCCCAATACCGCGATGGATCTGATAGTGCAGGCCAACCTGTTTGTCCTGTTGATACTGATTACCTGAGATCTGCACCCGGTACATCCCCAGATTGGATTTGCCAAAACCGGGCTTGGATGGATGTTCGCTGTAAACTTGCGGCAGGGTGACAAAAGCACCGCCATCGTTTGGCCAGGAAACCAGTTGAGGTAAGGCAGACAGCTTTGTCCTGCAACTGAGCGATGGGGCCTGTGATTGGCCTACCCGCTTGGGCAGCAGATGCAGGGCTCCCATCGGGGCACCCAGCAGGCGACCCGGTTCCTTCAGGGCCTGAAACGGATTAATTTTAAGTTTAACCAGTGTCTCAATGGTTCGCAGGGTATCGCGGAAGATAAAACGGGTCCGTTCCAGGGTGCCAAACAGATTACCCAACATCGGAAAGGCAGAGCCGGTTACCTGGGTAAACAGCAGAGCCGGACCACCAGCCTGATAGACCCGGCGCTGGATCATGCCAGCCTCCAGATATGGATCAACCGGCAGATCAATCCTGCGCAGCATACCGTGACGTTCCAGATCCTCAACACAATCCTGAAGATTTATATATCCCATTGCTTTTCTCTTTTCCGGCTTTCATTTACTGCCAGATACGGTATCATCAGCACCACGTCAATTCAACCTGAACCTTAGCTTTACACTGGTTTCCAAAATGATACGACCGACTCTTTTCAGAAAATTCCTGATCGCCTCGTTACTTTTGGCACTGGTACCACTGCTTACTGCAACACTCTTCCTGTTTTCAGGACTTGAGCAGGTACGGGATCGCCTGGCCCTTGAGATCGGCAGTAGTGCAGAACAACAGGCAGTAGAAGGGCTGCAGATGCGTGCCCGCCAGGTTGCCGACACCGTTAGTGACTACCTCCACCGCCGCGAAGATGACCTGCGTTTTTTAAGCCGTTTTTCCTCTGATCGCAAGGTACTGCTTTCATTCTGGATGCAACAACGCAGCGAGGTCTGGGAACAACGGACCAGTGCCCCAAACCACGTTCGAGAAGTGCGGGAACTGGTGCCGATCTACCGCTCCTTTGCCCTGATAGATGCAGATGGCCAGGAACAGATGGTATTGAAGGATGGCCGTTTTCTCGCTGCAACGGAACTTCGCAATGTTTCCAGGCCAGCAACAACTGAATTCAAAAGTGAGACCTATTTCAATGAGATCAAACAACTGCAGCCAGGAGAGATTCATGTCACCCATCTGACCGGTTTTCATGTCAACAAGCAGCAGCAACTGGCTGGTGCCGACGAACCTGAGCATGCTCTGGGTGCCCGCTATGAAGGTGTTGTTCGCTTTGGTCTGCCGCTCTACAGGCAAGATGGGCACTTTAACGGGGCCTTTGTGATCTCCATGGATCACCGTCATCTGATGGAATTCAGCCAGCATATTGATCCCGGTCCTCATTTTTCAACGGTTTTCCCCTCCTACAAAAGTGGCAACTATGCCTTTCTGTTTGATGATGAAGGCTGGATCATTACCCACCCCAAGCTGTGGGATATTCGAGGAGTCAATCAACAGGGCGACCTTCTGCCACCCTACTCCAGCGGTTCCAGCAGCAAGGATATTGAAGCTGGCAACATTCCGTTTAACCTTGATCATGCCGGATTTATCCACCCCAACTATCCCAAGGCATCGGCGCTTGTCAGAAAACAACAAAGCGGCGTGGCAGAACTGACTAACGTGGGCGGCGCCCGTAAAATCATGGCCTATGCGCCAATCCTGTATGATACCGGCCCCTATAAAAAACATGGCGTATTTGGCGGCATCACCATCGGCTACCAGGTTGACCAGTTCCAGAAGCAGGCCAGTGCCGGTAGTCTGCTTATAAGCCGTAAACTGAAAGAGTATCTCCAACAAAGCGGCCTGTTCATCGCACTGGCAGCAATTGTAGCAGGCCTGGCTGCCTGGCTGCTGGCACGGGGTATCACCCGTCCACTGCAGCGTTTAAGCGAAGGGGCCCGTCGTCTGGCCAACGGAGAAACCGGCAATCGTGTTATAGTGAAAGGCAGCGACGAACTGGCAGAACTGGCTCTGTCCTTTAACGCCATGGTGGCAGAGCTTGAACAACGCAAGGCCAACCTGATTGCAACCCTGGAACAGTTGCAGGAATCACGGCAGGCCATCCTGGATGAACGTAACTTTAAGGAAAGTATCCTGGAAAGTATTTCCAGTGCCATCACCACCTTTGCCCCTGACGGATCGCTTACCTCACGCAACAGCACCCTGGACCGTTTTTTAGGACACCATTGGCCGCTGGGCAGTCATTACGCAACTATCTTTAAGGGATGGGAGCCGATACCTGCCAGAATTGAGCAAGCCTTTACCGAAGGAACCGGCTATGGTCGGGCGCCCTTGCAGCTGGAACAGAACGGCATTACCCAGCATTTTGATGTGGGTATCTTTCCGATTGGTGAACATGCAGAGCATGGACTAACCGTTACCCTACGGGATGAGACCATCAGGGAGGATTTGCGGGAAGAAACCGTCAGACTTGAGCGTCTGGCTTCGTTGGGCAAACTTGCTGCCGGAATCTCCCATGAAATCCGTAATCCCCTCACCGGTATTTCTCTATTGCTGGATGATCTGCATGACCGGGCCCAGCTGGGTGACAAAGATCGCGAGATGCTGACCAAGGCCATGGCAGAGATTGAGCGGATGGAGCGGCTGATCTCGGCGCTGCTGACCTTTGCTGCCCCGCCCCGTTCACGCTTTACCCCTGGCGATCCCGGCGAAGCAGCCGAGGATGTGGTTATGCTGATGCAACGTCCCTGTCAGCGTCAGGGGGTTACCCTGACCCTTGAAC
>NZ_JAOTRZ010000203.1 GCF_030247655.1 Trichlorobacter sp.
GCTGATGCCAAGCATCTGGTTTCAGTTATCAATGATCTGCTTGATATCTCCAAGATCGAGGCCGGCAAAATGGAACTTGAGCAGACCCCCTTCAGTCTGCGCGACTGCATCAATGGCCTGCTAAAACCGATGACTCCCAGGATTGCAACCAAAGGGCTGATCCTGAAGGCCGAGATTGATAACACGGTGCCGGATGCCTTGGTCGGAGATCAGCTCAGGCTGAAACAGATCCTGCGCAATCTGGTGGGCAATGCCATCAAATTCACCGAACAGGGCTCCATCACACTGCGGGTAGAACTACGTGAAGAGTTGGAAAGCAAGGCGTTATTTCATTTCAGTGTCATTGACACCGGCATCGGCATCTCCCCTGAGGCACTGGGAAAGCTGTTTACCCCCTTTACCCAGGCAGACAGTTCAGTAACCCGCAAGTTCGGAGGAACCGGCCTGGGCCTGTCAATCTGCAACCGGCTTGCCGGGCTTATGGGCGGCCAGATTTCCGTTGAAAGCAGTGAAGGCACAGGCAGCAGCTTCCATGTCACCCTGCCATTGCAGATCAGCCAGCCCGGAGCGTTCGCGCAAGAGGAGCAGCTTCAAACCAGTGCCTCTACGGAATGGCAGGGGGCACCGCTCAGCATCCTGCTGGTGGACGATAGTCAGACCAGCCAAATTATGGCAGCGAGCCTGCTGCGACATTTTGGCCATAGGGTACAGACCGCGGGAAATGGAGCGGATGCTCTGGAACTGTGGCACAAAGGCCGCTTTGACATCATCCTGATGGACATCCAGATGCCGGTAATGGATGGTATTGAGGCCACGCGCATCATCCGCGAGGAAGAGCGTACAACCAAGCATCATACCGCCATCATTGCCCTGACCGCCCATGCCCTGGTTGAGCAGCGCAACCATCTGCTTTCCTCTGGGTTTGATGGCTATGTCTCAAAACCATTGGATATAGTTGTGTTGCATACTGAAATGAAGCGGGTTGTAGAACAGAATACAGATATGGACCTGCCATGAACCTGCAGCAACCGGATAAACCACTGATACTGCTGGTTGATGATATCCCTTCCAACCTGCACCTGCTGGTGGCGGCACTAAAGGACGACTACCGGATTAAAACCGCTGTCAGTGGCCAGAGCGCTCTGGAGCTGGCAGCCCGCGAAGACCGTCCAGAACTGATACTGCTGGATATAATGATGCCTGAAATGAACGGTATTGAGGTACTGGGCAGGCTACGTGACCATCCTGACACTGCTGGTATTCCGGTTATCTTTGTTACTGCAGACAACTCTGAGCAGAGCCAGTTGAGCGGGTTGGAGCAGGGTGCGGATGATTACCTTACCAAGCCGGTGATCACTGCCGTACTCAAGGTACGGGTCCGTAATCTTTTGCAACGCAAACGGATCGAACGGGAACTTCGCCTTGCCAGCCATGTCTTCAACTATAGTGGTGAAGCAATTATGATCACCGACCGGTCAAACCGGATCATTGAGGTTAACACTGCCTTTACCCGGCAGACCGGATATCTGCTGGAGGAGGTAAAGGGCCGAGATCCTAAAATACTTTCCTCCGGCCGCACGAGCTCGGAAGAGTATCGAACCATGTGGCAGTCCCTTCATGATCAGGGATTCTGGCAGGGAGAGCTGTGGGATCGCCGGAAAGACGGTAGCGTCTATCCCAAGCTGCTGACCATCTCGGTCGTTCAGGGCCCCCAGGGGCAGGTTGATTTCTACATCGGTAGTTTTACCGATATATCCCAACAAAAGGCAGTAGAAGCTGAAATCCGTCATGTTGCCAATCATGACTTTCTGACCGGCTTGCCCAACAGAATGTACGTACAGGTAGTCCTGGAACAGACCATGCCCCTGGCAAAACGGGAACTGAGCGAACTTGCGGTAATGTTTATTGATCTGGATCGTTTTAAAAGCATTAATGATACCTATGGCCATGCTGTGGGGGACGAGCTTTTAATACAGGTTGCTGCGCGGCTTAAACAGAGTGTGCGGGAAAGCGATCTGGTGGCCCGCCTTGGCGGGGATGAATTTGTGGTGGTAATGACCAGTCACGTGGCCATTAATGGCGAAATCACTGTTGCGCAAAAAATCCTAAAAAACCTGTCGGAGCCCTATCAGGTCGGTGCATTAACCCTGCACAGCACCCCCAGTATCGGCATCAGCCGTTACCCTTTTGACGCACAATCAGTTGAGGAACTTATGAAACATGCTGATATGGCCATGTATCAGGTCAAGCAGTCCGGTAGGGGCCAATACCGTTTTTATGAACTGTCATCAGTGGACGGCACACTGGAACAACCCGCATGAACAGTAGCTCTTTCAGTAAAGGTCCGTCTCGTCACTGGCTTGTCTTCAGCTGTAGCATACTGCTGTTCGGACTGTTGCTGTTTCTGTATCTTGCCAGGGAACATGAACGGGCAGGCATACGCGAGCAGGAACAGCTGCTGCGGAAGGCAGAGATCATCAGCAAAAACACGGTCTTAAACCTTGAATCGCTCAATAAGCTGTTGCTCAGTCTGCAAAAAGACCCTGCCCTGCTGGCAAACGACCCCGGCTATAACCAACGCCTTGAAGACCTGGCGAACGCCATGCCCGGTGTCCGCACCATACTGCGGCTGGATGCCCAGGGGATCACACGCCTTTCCAACAGGGCGGAGCTTTTGGAAAAATGCTTCAGTGACCGTGATTACTTCAAGATTCCGCTACAACATGCGAATGAAGATCAGCTGTATGTCTCTCCTCCCTTTAAGACAACACTGAATACCTATGTCATTAACCTGAGCAGAACTTTGCGTAATCCTGACGGCAGCTTTGCAGGCGTTATCGCAGCTTCACTTGATCCTGATTATTTCAGTACCCTGCTCCTGTCTGTGTTGTATGCGCCTGATATGCGTTCCGCACTGGCCCACTGGGATGGTCTGCTGTTCATCATGGAACCGGGCCACAAGGAGTTTATCGGCAAGAACCTGGCTGTGCCGGGTAGTTTCTTCAGCAGGCACCGTGCCAGCGGCAAGCAGCAGACGGTGTATACCGGCATTGTCTACGCCACCGGCAGAAACCAGATGATGGCACAGATCACCATTCAGCCCCAAAACCTTACAATGAACAAGCCGATAGTGGTGGCCGTCTCCCGTGATCTTGCCGTGGTGTATGCCAACTGGAAGAGTGAAGCAGCCATACTGATCTCGCTGTTTCTGCTGTGTGCAACGGCAGCGGGTGTTGTCCTCCACTTTTACTATAAACGGCATGAGGAGTTTGCAAGACAGAAGGCTGCCTCAGATGAAAACATCCGTAAATTGAGTAAAGAGCTTGATCGATTTTTCAGTATGGCCCTGGATATGCTCTGCATTGCAGATCAGGAAGGCCACTTCATACGACTGAACCGTTCCTGGGAAGAAACACTCGGCTATACCCTTGATGAGTTAACAGGAAAGCAGTTCCTTGAATTTGTCCATCCAGATGACATCCCGGCCACCCTGGCGGCCATGGCCGAGTTAACTGAAGAAAAGCAGGTATTGAATTTTTCAACCGCTACCGTTGCAAAGATGGTTCCTACCGCTGGATTGAATGGCGTTCAACACCCTATGCCAATCTGATTTACGCGGCTGCACGGGATATCACGAAACGGAAGAATGCCGAAGCAGCGCTTGAAGAGAGCGAACGGTTCATGCGGGTGCTGACCGATATCATCCCCGGTATGGTAGGCTACTGGGATAAGGATCTGTATAACCGCTTTGCGAATATCTCCTATCTGGAATGGTTTGGCAAAACAGCTGAACAGATGCACGGTATCCATATCCGCGACATGATGGGTGACGAGCTGTTTGCTAAAAATGAACCGTACATGCGGGCAGCGCTGAACGGAGAACCGCAACGCTTTGAACGCACCCTCACCAAGGCTGACGGCAGTATCGGGTATACCTGGGCCCACTATATACCGGATATCGCCAATGGACAGGTCAGAGGCTTCTTTGTCCTGATATCTGATATTACCGAACTGAAACTGACCCAGCTGCAACTGGAGCAACGCACAAAAGAGGCCGAGACAGCCAATCAGGCAAAATCCGAGTTTTTGGCTAATATGAGCCATGAAATCCGTACTCCGATGAACGCCATCCTGGGCTTGACCCGTCTGGTGCTTGAGACTGAACTTGATCCGCACCAGAGGGATTTTTTGCTTAAGGTCTACAGCGCATCACAGTCGTTGATGGAGATTCTGAACGACATTCTTGACTATTCAAAAATAGAGGCGGGCCGGATTGAAATAGAACAGCTACCGATCTCTGTTGAAGAGGTTATCAGGAACACCCTGGGGCTGTTCAGGGCAAAGATTGAAGAGAAGGGGCTTGCCACCACCGTGGAACTCGCCCCTTCCCTCCCCCCTGTGCTTCAGGGCGATCCGATGCGTCTTTCACAGGTACTGAACAATCTGGTGGGAAATGCCGTCAAGTTCACCGAAAACGGAGAGATCCGCATCAGGGTTGAACAACTACAGGAAGACAGTAGAACCGTCACGCTCTGTTTTTCCGTACAGGATACCGGTATCGGACTTGACAAGGATGAATCAGAACGGTTGTTCCAGGCCTTTACCCAGGCTGACAGCACCATCAGCCGCAAATACGGCGGCACCGGACTGGGCCTGACCATCTGCCAAAGGCTGGTGGGACTGATGGGAGGTTCCATCAGCGTCTCAAGTAGCAAGGGTATTGGCAGTACCTTCAGCTTCAGTATTCAGATGGATAAAGTACCGCCAGGAACTGTGGCAAAGAAGCTCCATCCCTTTACTGAAGGCGGGATCACCACAGCAGATCCTTTGACCGCATCATACCGGAAAAAGCTTGAACTGAGCAGGCTGCGTGTGCTGCTGGTGGAAGATAACCGGATCAATCAGGAGGTGGCTGCAGAAATACTGCGGCAGTACGGTGCAGAGGTTACCCTTGCCGACCATGGTGCCGCTGCGCTTGATCTGCTTACAAGTCCGGACTTTGATGTTGTTCTGATGGACCTGCATATGCCGGTAATGGATGGATTTGAGGCCACCCGCAAAATCCGTGAACGGTACGATAGTGCAACGCTGCCGATCATTGCCATGACCGCTGCCGTCATGCCGGATGATCGTGAACGGTGTGCTACAGCAGGCATGGTGGATTTCATTGCCAAACCGATCAACCCGGTGGAACTGATCTCAGTACTGAAACGCTTTCAAAAAACAGATTCCCCGGTTTCAATACAGGATAAGCTCACAGGAGCATCACCAGACCAAAACAACGATCTCCCTGACCTGCCAGGTTTTGACACAGCCACTGCCCTGCGTCGTATGGGCGGACATACCCAACTGT
>NZ_JAOTRZ010000204.1 GCF_030247655.1 Trichlorobacter sp.
TTCAGAAAGAGTATCCGACCAAAGTGAACCTTGGCAAAAAAAGGCGCCAGAACTGGGATATCGCCGTTATCAAAAAGCCTGACGATAATGATCAAAGCAGCTATGACTATCTGGCACTCTCAGCAATAGTTGAGTTTGGCATGAACGAGGGACTTGATCATCTTATCGACGACTTCCTGAGGGTGAGCCATCCAGAGGCAAATGCTGAACACCGCTACATTGTACATCTTTATCGCCTCTCAGCAGCTTCAAACCAGACTTCCGGCAGAGATTGGTCTGCTAATGCGCGGGACATTAAACAGATTGAAGAAACAAAGCAATTGCTTGAAAAAATGTCAGCAGGAGATGCAAGCATCCTGACGGACGAAAGGATTGCAAAAGTTCTGAATACCAGACCACACGAGAAGCAAACAGACTGCAATCCGATAACAGTGTATCTTGCCATCGCTGATAGCACCGATAATAAAAATAAGATCATGAAATTTTGGGGTGGCACCATGAGTAACCTTTTATGATTGTCACGATCCACCGTGGCACCCATGAGATCGGCGGGTCCTGCATTGAGGTGAGACATGCCGACACCAGGATTGTTCTGGACATAGGCATGCCGTTGCTTGCTGTAAATGGTGAGCGATTTGATATGCGTCAGTACCAGAGCCTATCCGGTCCGGAACTGGTGGCCGCAGGTGTTCTGCCAAACATCGCTGGTTTTTACAAATGGGATCAGGACAGTAAGAGCGTTGACGCACTCCTGATATCTCATGCTCATCTTGATCATTATGGCTTTGCGCAATATGTACGAGAAGATATCACCTGCTATCTGGGCGAAGGCACCAGAGAACTGATGGCGCTTTCAGCCATTTACTCCAATCAAGGCTGGCATCCAAACAAACTTTCAGTAATCAGAAGCGCAACTCCTGTCACGGTTGGCTCCATGCAGATTACCCCCTTCCTGGTTGATCATTCAGCCTTTGATGCCTATGCGTTCTTGATTGAGGCAGAAGGGAAGACGCTGCTTTATACGGGTGATTTCAGGGATCATGGCAGGAAGACTTACTCAATTGGCAGGATGCTGAAATCAGTGCCGCAAGGTGTTGACGCCCTGCTGATTGAAGGAACAATGCTGGAGCGCAATGAGCAACCGAAAACAGAGCGACAGATAGAAGATGAATTATACCAACTCTGCAGGGCTACTTCACAGTTGGTACTGGTCGCCGTATCTGGGCAGAATATTGACCGGCTTGTTTCAATCTACAGAGCTGCCAAACGTAGCAAGCGCATGTTGGTTATAGATCCATATATTGCCAATGTGCTTGAATCCCTCGCTGCAAAAGCGAAGTTGCCCCATCCTTCGCCTTCCTTTGATGATGTGAAGGTTTATTTCCCGTCTTCAATTACGCGAAAGCTCAAACGTGTTGGGAAGGAAGAACAGTTCATCAAATACGGAAAATACAAGATGACGCCACAGCAATTGTCAGGTAGGCAGTCAGAGGTAGTTATGTTGATCAGGCCATCGGTGCTGGACTATCTCCAAAAGATCAATGGCATAGACGGAGCGAAGGTTGTCTGGTCGCAATGGGGCGGGTACCTCACAGAATCATACAACAAGAAGTTGCTCGAATTTATTCATGAGCACAACTTGGATCTGGTCACCATTCATACCAGTGGCCATGCTTCGGTTGAAACTCTAAAAAACGTGGTCAAAACGTTAATGCCCAAACGAGTAATCCCGATTCACACTAATACTCCTGAGCTGTTTCGTGACGTTCTTGATGATATTGATGTTTCAGAAGGTGTTGATGGCGTAGATTTTCTTTTATAGGCCCTCTTGTCTTGGCGGCATAAATTTTTATTTGTTATTTGCTTTTGCTTGCCAGTAGTTTTTCCCCGTCTGAACGGAGCATGCCTTTGGGGTCCACATGCCGATACAGTGTCTGTCGTGTAATGCCCAACTCTTGGCAGAGTTCCCCAACATTGGTTCCGGACCGCCCCATAGCAGCCATCGCCAACCTCAGTTTTGCAGGTGTCATCTTGTATGGCGCGCCACCCAACCGTCCTCTCGCTCTGGCTGAAGCAAGCCCAGCTCTGGTCCGCTCAGATATTAATTCCCGCTCAAACTCAGCCAAAGCCGCAAAGATAGCAAAAACCATCTTGCCAGCAGGTGTCGTGGTGTCGACCGTGGCTCCATGTCCCGCCAACACTCTGAATCCTACCCCACGGCTGGCAAGATCATGCACTGTATTAACCAAATGTCTCAGGTCACGTCCAAGCCGGTCAAGCTTCCAGACTACAAAGGTATCACCTTCTCGCAGTGCCTTCAGCGCAGAATCAAGTCCCGGTCGAGCATCTAATTTACCCGATGCCTTATCCTCGTAGATTTGATCAACTGATATGCCTGCAGCGACCAATGCATCCCGTTGTAGATCAGTAACCTGCGAACCGTCTGCTTTTGATACCCTCATGTACCCAATCAGCATATGTCACCCAAACGTTCGTATTTGTGACAACCCTAAAATTGATCTTGAGGCTATCATCAGGTGTCACATAATAAGTATTATAAACTAAGTGTTGTAAATATGCACATGGTTTGATTGTGTTACATAATCTGCGCTTTGATTTTTCAGTTGTATTTGCACTCTGTTTAATAACAAAAAGCCCCCATTCAGGGGGCTCCATAGTCGAGTGCAGAAAGTCTACTTTTTGCACCTGTTTTGTAGTTTGAATTACCTTGTGCAAAAAAAACCTCCTAAGGAAGGGGTCGGACGTTCGAATCGTCTCGGGGACGCCAATCACTATTGAATCCGATAACTGCTTTTGCAGCTGTCGGATTCTTTTTTTCCGCTGCCCAGCGTATCGCTCCGGCCAGTGGGCGGTAGCCCCCTCGGATCGTTGCAACGCCATCTTTCAGGATTACTTCCTTTACCAGGAGTTGCAGGTACTCCTTACTGAACGGCTTTGTGGTGTCCAACAGTTCATTTCTCAGTTTTGAACAAAACGCCTCGACCACCCGGGCATCAAGTGAATCGACCACCGCTCTGGGTGATGTCTGGTAACTCGCAATCCTGGCAGAAACCTCCGCCTCCTGATTTTTCAGTGATTCCAGTTCATCTTTAAAAAATTGATCAACCTCAATACCGTTTGCAATTGCACGATAGGCATTTTTGAGCTTTACCTGCAAGGCCTCTTGGCGCTGTTTAAGTGCTTTCAGACTGGCACCGCCATCTGCCTGCAGCCGCTGCCGCAACTCCTGCAACATGACAGTCACTCGCTCAGGGGTAAAAACCACGTCAGCTAAAGCATTCAGGACACGTCCATCAAACTGATCCATCCGTACTGGGCGTGATGAACATAACTTCACATGTTTCCTCGTCTTGGTGGAACAACGGTAATAGTAGTAGGTTCCCCCTTCACCCTTACCAGTGGCCATCACCATATTTGCCCCACAGATCCCGCATTTCAGTATACCGGACAGCAGTCTTGGGGATGATAAGCGTTTGGGGTGTGACACAGCCGGGCTTCTGCTTTTCAGCTTCTCCTGTACCAGGGCAAACAAATCTTCTGAAACAATCGCTTCAATCTCGGTTACTATCCACTCAGACTCAGGCTTCAGCTCATGGGTTTTCCAGTGGTGTTTATTAAATACCCTGATTCCCTTATATATTTCATTAGTAAGAATACTATGTACGATAGTAGTGCTCCACTGCTTATCCCGCCGGGATATATTCTGTTCATTCAGCCTGGAGGCGATCCCCTTCACACCCTTGGATGTTTCCAGATAAAGACTGAATATCATCCTTACTATTTCTGCCTCTTCCTGATTTATCACCAACATTCTTTTAACGTCTTTTCGGCCATCAACATGCACATCCTGCACATCGAAACCGAAAGGAGGCTTTGAGCCATTATGAAAACCCTGACGGGCGTTTTCTTGCATCGAGCGTAACGTGTGCTTCGCAGTCTCCTTCGATTGATAGCCATCAAATACTGCGTTAATGGTGCGAATCATTTCACCGTGGGTATCGTCGGCGGTCAGCTGAGTTATGGAAACCAACTTCACGCCGTTTTTGCGTAGATTTTTGTCGTGAATACCAAGCTCCAGATGATCCCTAAAAAAACGCGAGAGGCTATGCACAATAATCGCATCAAACGGTGCCGGTTTCTGGTAAGCCTGCTGCATCATACGCTGAAAATCAGGACGGCGGTCATCTGTGGCACTGATGCCTTCATCGACAAACTCGCCGCATATTTCATACCCTTCGCGCTGACACCAGTCCCGCATCTGACGAAGCTGGTCCGGGATAGAAAGCTGACGCTCCGCTTGTCTGGTTGTACTTACACGGGCATACAACACGGCTCGTTTCATATCAGTCAGGCTCCTTTGTCTCTTGAGAAAACAACTCCTGGAGGGATGCATGAAAACAATCGGCAATTAAACGCAACTCAGCCTGTTCAATAAACTGATTCAGATGTTCAAGTCCTTCAACATCAACAATCTGGGGTGAAGGCGGAGGATGTTTGATGGGTAACATCATTTTGAGGCTGCTACCCGACATTAAAATATACCACTCATATTCTGGCAGGACAACCTGTTGGCATGGATTAATTTGAGCATAATCTGCCTCCTTAAAATCATGTTCCAGAGGCTGTCCACGGGCCTACCACAAAAACAAAAGCCCCCCAGCCGGACGTCGTATCGATGTCTAACTGAGGGGCTTGAATTTACCGGCTCACGCCGGAGTACTATATGTTTTGTGAGCAACCATACGACTACTAAGGCCAGACTAATCTAGGCCGAGGTAGTGGTAGGTGATCTGAATACGGTTATGCCCCAGTTCATTGGAAACAGCGCCAAGAGCAGTTTCATAGCTCACATGTGCTGCCTGTAGCTCATAAAACCGCTCCCGCGCGAAGTTCCAACGCAAACCGTGACTACCGTTATACTGCTGTCCAGTCAGTTTGGCGGCTTGCTTCAGTGCACCACGATAGCCGTCTTGGCTCACGGCAAAAGATCCGTGCCGCGCAATATGTTCTACAAGCTGTCCATAGGTGTCAGGGGACATCTGAGCTATGCCGGCTTTGCCTCCTTTCCCGATATAGTTCAGATGTGCGACTGCCTTACCCGTGAATTTATCGGATGTTATACCTCTTAACTGTTCCGGCCTGATGCTGGTGGCACCGGCAATCCGCAGGCCGCTTTCGTACTGAATTTTTGCTGCCAACTGATGTGCCGGGTTTTTCATTACACAAATAAGCTTGTTCGGGTCTGCATAATTACGT
>NZ_JAOTRZ010000205.1 GCF_030247655.1 Trichlorobacter sp.
AACTTGCACAGCTTGAAAGCTGGTGCCATATGAAGATTATCCCGGTGATTGCCAAAGAAAGTGACATAATCATTGCTCAGCAGAAGGTTTTCAAGATTATTGGCGGGGCAGAGCATGCAAAGATGCATTTTGAGCTGTCTGAAGACCAGGTGCGTGATACGACTAAATCAAAATATGTCAATGATTTTATAAGTGCCGACGTAGATTATCTTGTTAAGCGGATTATTGCCACCGGGATTAAGGAGGGGGCCAGCGATATTCATTTTGAGTCAACGGAAAACGGGATGGTTATCCGTTACCGTCTGGATGGTATTTTGCAAACAGTGGGCTTGGGGGCTGATGACCTCCTGATCAGTACAAATGCGCGGCAGGTTGTTTCCAAGGTCAAAATTCTCTGCGATATGGATATTGCTGAACGTCGCCGTCCACAGGACAGCAGCTTTAAGATGAAGGTGTCCAAGGAGGGCAATGTACGAAGTGTTGATTTCAGGGTGTCAACGGTGCCAACGCAGTTTGGTGAAAATGTCGTTATACGGATACTGGATAAACGTAGAGGAACTATTACGCTGGAGGGGTTGGGCTACTCCCCGGAAGATGTTAAAACGCTCTACACAGCACTTGAAAAACCGACCGGCATCTTTCTCGTTACCGGGCCGACCGGATCAGGGAAATCGTCTACGCTGTATGCCATCCTTTCGCATATCAATACCCCTGGCGCCAAGACACTCACCATTGAGGACCCGATAGAGTACAGCATTGACGGTATGACTCAGACTGAAGTCAACGAAAATATCGGTAATACGTTTGCCCGTCTACTGCGGGCTTTTCTGCGTCAGGATCCTGATAATATCATGGTTGGTGAAATCCGCGATCTGGAGACCGCAACGATTGCCATGCGTGCGGCCCTGACTGGCCACACGGTGCTTTCAACCCTGCATACCAATGACGCCACCAGTGCCGTGACGCGCTTGATTGATATGGGGGTTGAACCGAGTCTTGTCTCCACAACCTTGCGTTGTGTGCTTGCACAGAGGCTTGTGCGTTACATCTGTCCAGACTGTAAAACTCCGTATCTCCCACCAATAGAGCTTTTGCAAGAGTTCGGTATTCCGCTGAAACACAAAATTGAGTTTTTTAAGGGGAAAGGCTGTCCAGCCTGCCACTATACCGGCTATTCCGGTCGCCGTCCGATTGTTGAGCTTTGGATTCCTACCCGGGAAGAACTGCTACTGCTGAATCGGCGCCCTGATAATATCAGCCTGCGCAATACTGTGTTTTCCGGTACCGAGCGCCTGACCATGATCGAGGATGGTTTTCGCAGGGTTTTGGCTGGTGAAACAACCCTTGAAGAGCTGATGCGAACCGTGCCTTATGAGCAGATTGAGGCTGGGCGGGAAAAGATATGTAGTATGGCCAGATTTGCCAAATGATCTGTGTCAGTGCTATTCCGTCAGCACTTTTAAGTTAATCGGACCTATGGCTACCAGGTCAAACGGCGTTAATGGGCTACTGGTGATTTTGGTGCCATTGACTTTCGTGCCGTTTTTGCTTTCCAGATCTTCTATTATGATAGTATCCCCACTTGATTTCAGCACTGCATGACGGCGTGAAATAAGCCGATCCTCTAGGATAAAATCACATTCTTTACGACCAATAGTGCAGGGGAGCACCACAGAAAACCGGGCGCCTATCAAAGGACCGGACTCAATGCACAGTATGACGCGGGGGACCTTTGTCTCTGTTGGGGGGGGGGATGCTGCACAAAGGTTATCGCCAGTTTCTGTTTGACGGGATGCTGCTTGATCATCCCTGCGTTTATTTTTGAGATATCCCATGGTTAACAGCGAATACAGTGATTCTTTGTCGTACTGGTTTGAATCCTCAGACATGCTGGTGTTCATATCACGGTAGATCCAGGTCAGTATTGTTTCGCCTGGTTGATAGGCATACAGCAACATCTCTTCATCAAGTGTCATCCCCTCTGGCCGCTGGAATGCGAGATCTGCGTAATAAACCTGGGCACATTTCCCGTCTTTAAAAAAATAAAAGTTAAATGCCTTGTCACGATTTAGCGCGATCATGGCATGTTTTTCAGCTTCGTTGATCTGTTGCACGACGTACTCAAAATCAATAAGTGTGGTGGGTGCCTTAATGGCAGGCTCCTTCTGTAAAAAGAGCAGCATACATTTCAACAGAATGGGATCCGTCTCGCAGAGCGTAATAAATAATGAGGATTGGTCAGATTTTACCAGTTGCCTCGCAAGGTCCTGGATGGAATAAATAACCGGCTTGCCTTCTGCATATCTGCCGGCAGCATAGGGAGCCCCTTTATAGAAAAAGAGAAAGAGCTGGTAACAGTCGTCGCTGGCAAGGGAGATAAATCGCAGATAGCCGGTAAAAGAGGACCTGTCTGTGTAGATACGGTTGAGGACCTCTTTGAGCTGATCATGGGAAAAGGGCAGGTTTTCTGCAAGAACCTGCTGCTGACAAAACAGCGTACAGTTGTTAACTGCTGGCATTGTGGTCGTTTGCATATGCGTATCCAGTATATTGATAAAAAGTGGAAGATGAAAACTGCTGGCCAGGTTAGTCTGTCCTTACCTGCTATAATTTTTTCTTACGCCCGGGTCAACCCACAAATTCTGCCAGAAATCGACAGGTTAAATTCTGTTTACCGTATATCATAAAATTGTTATTGTTTGTAACAGCTAGTATAGCAGGAGATAATTCGATGGCAACCATCTCTTCAATCGACCTTTTAAGCTATGTTGGTACAAGCATTGGTACTGTCACTCTTGTCAAGTTGTTGGGACAAGGGTCGATGGGGGCGGTTTTTATCGGCTATCAGACAACACTTAAACGCCAGGTTGCGGTAAAGATTCTTCCCAAGTCCCTTGCAAACAGTCCCAAGGCGCAGAAGATGTTTCGTGATGAAGCAGAAACCATTGGAATTCTTAATCACCCCAATATTGTGCCGGTGTATGAGATGGGGGAAACAAGTGATTTCTTTTTTCAGATCATGCAACTTATTGCCGGTAGTGATTTGAGGACCATCATTGTCAAGGCGCGTAAACATCCGGTTCCTACCAAGCGTATCCTGCCGTTTTCGGAAACAATTCATTATATCTGCCAGGTGCTTGATGCACTTGACTATGCACATGATGAGGGGGTTGTTCATCAGGATATCAAGCCGGCAAATATTCTTATTGATGACCGGTTCAAGCGTCCCATTGTCGCTGATTTCGGCATAGCCCGGACAATCTGGGCTGAATACAGTGCATCATCCTCGCTGTTCGGGACACCGCTCTATATCTCACCGGAGCAGGCGGCCCGTACAGAAACAGATGGCCGGACGGACATGTATTCAGTCGGTGTTATACTTATGGAGATGGCTGCCGGGCTCTTGCCGGTACGTAGCGAGTCTCCGGCTGATATGATCCAGCGGAAGAAAACAGATCCTGATAGCTTTTTCACTGCCAGGCCCTCTGAGCTGAACCCGGCCATTGACCGTGAACTTGAGTCAATCATTGCCACCGCTACAGCCTCACTACCGGGTAATCGTTTTGCCGATTGTCTGGAGTTTAAAGTTGAGTTGGAAACCTACATCCGTACGCGTAGCCTGAATTAACCAGCCAGGCAGTTTGCCTGCAGGAGCATGGTCAAGAGATGTCAGACACGGCTATAGATGCAAAACAGGCATTACAGATTGCCCGGTTGTTTAACCTGGCGTTTAATAACGCCTTCATGTTTGGTGGGGGGCATCAGACAACCAAGGATAGTTCTGCAAACTTTTATACCCTCCTGCTGCAAGCCTTCGGTACGGTGGAGATGCTTACCATTAGTGTTGAACGGGGATCGGTCTATCTTGAAAATCACTGTGTTGATAAACTGGTTAGTGTCCCGCGTATTACCAGCAGGTTAAACAAGGCTGGTGTACAGTCGGTCAGCTTTGACCGGAATTTGTCGCTGGAAGGTGTGCAGACCCTGTTTTACATGATCGGCTCGTTGGCAGATTTCAAGGATGCGGAATCAATGCAGTCCTGCCTTAGAGAGAAGCAGGTTGCCGGGGTACGCCTTAATTATGTTGTGTATCAAAAGATTACCGTTGATGAGACCATCATTAACAAGGAGCTGCTTTCTGAAAACCACCTGTTAAACAGTTTACAGGCGCTGCAAGGCGCAGGTGCAGGATTGATTATCCCCCAGGAGTTGTCTTCTGAAATCTCGGAAATGCTTTCCTGTGGAACTGCTTCAACGGGAACATCCCCCCATCTTGTTGAAAGTGATGCTGCAATAACCAGCCAGATAAAGGCCCTTTCCCGTCGGTTCATAGCGTCTCCTGATGTTGATGACGATACGCCGCTCAGCCCGTCTGAAATGCTTGAATCGGTCTATAAACTTAAAGAAACGATTCTTGAAGATGCCAGAATACAGCAGGAGACCGGTAAACTGGCTGCTGTGGATGAGCTGGTAATCAACGAGTTAAACCAGATCAGCTATCAGGTTATTGTCCGATTGATCAAGGAAGAGTACCGGAACGATAAGGGGATATCAGTAAAACGTCTGGCCCAGATTATCCGTCGGATGCTGCCTGATATCAAAGAGCTGCGCTATCTGCTACCCCAGTTGAAGGACGGTCTCTTTGCCGAAGGTATGCCACCTGCCGACTATCTGTTGCTGGTTAAAGAGTTGTGTAAAGAGCTTGCCAGTGATGAACTGCTGCAGGTTGTTGCTGAGGCTGCAGAGCAAATTGGTTTAAGCTTCAGTGAGTTGATTGAAAGCATTAAGGATGCGCCGGAAGAAGCGGCCAGGCTGATTGTGCTGGCTTCAGAGATTAAAAAAGGGGGCGTGGCTGCTGATGAACAGCAGATGTCAGCCCTTTTGAGTGACTACATCGAAAAGGTGAGTCGATCACTGGCGTTGCAGTCCCCGGAAGTATCCGCCAACGGCGGTGGGGTGATGCTGCAGGCCGCTGTTTCACGTATCGAGCGGGAAATTGTTGACAGACTCGCAACTCAGAATTTAAGCCCGGCCATTGTGCAGGACGTGGCTCAGACTCTTGCTCGCCAGTTTACCGCCACCGTCTCAGGAGCAAAGGGTGACTGGGTTAAAAACCGGATGTATCAGGCTGAACAACCCAATGAAGAAACGGTGCTTTCAATTCTTGAGCAGGTTGTTGAACAGGGTAAAAAGGGCAGCGGCGTAACAGAATAAATACAGAAGTTACAGGTGTCAAGGGTGTATTTTACTTAAAACATCAA
>NZ_JAOTRZ010000206.1 GCF_030247655.1 Trichlorobacter sp.
ATACATAGAAGGCGGCGGATTGGTGGGGGTTTTCACCATAACGCAGATCCTGAGCCTTTTTAACCTGCAGGGTAAAGGTTTCAGGGTACTCAGCAGCGGTCTCACCCAAACGGGCACCCAGCCAGTTGGAAATAGCACCATCGTATGCAGCAGTATGCTGATACACCTTGACTGCCAGACGGAAATTGGTCTTAACCGAAACGCAACCGCTATTGGCAGCCATCTCTTCCAGTACAGTGGCATAGTCAGCAGCATCAACCAGCACGGTCACATCATGATTGTTTTTTGCAGCAGAGCGCAGCATGGTGGGGCCACCAATATCAATGTTCTCGATGGCATCTTCAAGGGCGCAATCAGGCTTGGCCACGGTGGCCTCAAAGGGGTAAAGGTTTACCACCACCATGTCAATCGGCTCTATGCCATGCTCCTTCATCTTGGCCTGATGTTCTGCATTGTCGCGGACACCCAACAGACCGCCATGCACCTTGGGGTGCAGGGTCTTGACCCGACCATCCAGCATCTCAGGAAATCCGGTAAATTCAGACACATCCTTCACCGTCAATCCGGCTTCGCGCAGCAACTTGGCGGTCCCGCCCGTGGAAAGGATCTCCACCCCGTAACCTGCCAGGGCCTTGGAAAGTTCTACAATACCGGTCTTGTCGGAGACACTGATCAGCGCCCGTGTAATTTTGGCCATGATGACACCTCGATGTATGTTGGTTTGATTATCTTAATGATCTACGGTCAGGAGTGAGCTTTGTAGCATGGGAGACAGGAGCCTGCCAAGTGCTTTTGAAGCTGCAACGCGTATACAACACAAGAGAATTTAATTAATGATCACCGGCAGGGCAGCTTGAGGCAGTACCTCACCGATTGCCACACAGAAGATATTGTTTTTGCTGGCCTCAACCTGAAACAATGCCGCATCATCAGGGGCCAAGGCAATCAGCAGACCACCGGATGTCTGGGGATCAAATAGCGGCAACAATCGATCAGCTTCACAAGCACCAGTATCAACCTTTGAAAGGTAAAAACTGCGATTCTGATAACAACCGGCAGGCACCATACCGTCTGCAATTTGATCTGCAACCCCTGCCATCAAAGGAATCGCATCAAGTTGCAAGCGAAAGGTTACTCCTGCGCCCAGGGCCATCTCGCAGCTATGGCCGATCAGGCCAAAACCGGTTACATCAGTACAGGCAGAAGGATTGTGACGTAGCATCAACTCGGCAGCAGCCCGGTTCAAAAGCGACATCCAACGAACCACCTCAGCTTCTTGGGCGGCAGTTGCCATCTCACCTTTGACCGCCGTGGTAAGGATACCGACCCCCAGCGGCTTGGTCAGTACAAGCAGGTCACCGGGCCGGGCGGTACTGTTACGCAGCACTTGGTCAGGATGCACCATACCGGTAACTGCCAGGCCGTACTTCAACTCTTCATCCTCAACCGTATGTCCCCCAACCAGACAGCAGCCAGCCTCGTTCAGGGCATCCTGCCCACCGGCCAGCAATTCACCAAGGACCTCTGGAGGCAGGCTACAGTTTGGGAAAAAAGCGATATTCATGGCGGTCAGCGGCTTGCCACCCATGGCATAAATATCTGAAAGGGCATTGGCAGCAGCAATCCGGCCAAAGGCACGGGGATCATCAGCAGGCGGCGTAATCACATCGCAACTCTCCACCAGCGCGATCTCCGGCGTCAGATAATAGACCCCCCCATCATCGGACGTTTCAGGTCCCACGATCAATCTGGGGTCAGCAGGACGCCTTAGTCCTGCCAACGCAGTGGCAAGGCCCTCCGGGCCCAGCTTGGCCGCTCAGCCCGCAGCTTTGACGGTTTGCGTCAGTTTGATCTTTTTGTTGGTCATGGTGTTACTTTCCTGTTCCAATGTACACTCTGGGCACCCGTTTACTGATGCCGCACAGCAACTCATAGGGAATGGTACCGGCCAAACCAGCCACCTCTTCTGCAAAGACGGTACTGCCTTTACGGTCCTCCCCAATCAGAGTCACCTCATCCCCCACCGCCACTCCGGGGATATGGGTTACATCCAGCATCAGCCAATCCATACAGACCGTGCCGGAAACCTGCGCCCGTTCTCCTCTAACCAGAACCTGCCCCTTATTGGTCAGGGCACGGGGATAGCCGTCAGCATAACCAACCGGTACACTGGCTATCAGAGTGCGCTGCTCGGCAGTAAACCGACGGCCATAGCTGATGGTGGTAGAAGGTTCAACCCATTTCAGCATGGCGATTTTGCTTTTCAGGCGCAGCACCGGACGCAGTGAAAGCCTGCCCTGAAAATCAGGCGAAGGCAATGCCCCGTACAGTGCAATACCAGGACGTACCAGATTACAGAAGGGATAATCATTCAGCAGTGCTCCGGCACTGTTGGCAATATGGATATAACGAGGCGAAAAACCGGCCTTGCGAATCTGCTCCACTGCCCAGCCAAACCGCTCTCCCTGCAGCCGGGTAAAGTACTGGCCCGACTCATCCAGCTCGTCGGCAGAGGCAAAGTGGGAAATCACCCCTTCCAGATAGATGTTGGGCAGCAGCTTGAGGACATCCAGCAGGGCAGGCACCTGATCATAGGGAATTCCAAGCCGACCCATGCCAGTATCCACCTTCAGATGCACCAGGGCCTTGCGGTAGAGTTTGCCCGCTGCCAGATCCAGCGCCTTCAGTTGTTCAAGGGAAAAAACTGCAGAGGAGATACCAAATCCAACACACTTACGTTCCTGACCGGGATAAATCCCACCCAGCAACAAGACCGGTTTGTCAATACCACTTTTACGCAACTGGATCGCCTCAGCCAGAAAGGCCACCCCAAAGGCATCCACGCCCTGACGTTCCAACTCCTTACTTACCTCAAGAAAGCCGTGGCCGTAGGCATCAGCCTTGACCACTGCCAGCACGGCTGAGCGTGACGGCACGGAAGCGCGGACAACGGCATAGTTCTCCCGCAGGGCACCAAGATCTATCTCTGCAAAGGTTGGGCGACTGTCAAACATGCCACTTACTTACCACGGCCCGCCGCAGGGGGCAATCTGAAAACTCTGTGTACGGAAGCGGTTGACGACCTGCTATTTTTATCGTATGGTTACGTCGCCCTGGGGGAGCCTTGCATAGGCTGAGACGGCTTTGCCGGACCCCTTGAACCTGAACCGGGTAATGCCGGCGGAGGAAAGCGGCCTCGTTCCCAGCATCTCTTTTCGGGCCGCCTGATTTGTATTCAGTGCGGCCTTTTTTCGTACCACGAGGTACCACCAAATGTCTGAAAAAACCATGCCACTGCGCCTGGTGGCAACAGCCCCCAAAACCATGCGGAACCGTCCCATTGCCGGGGTCTATCTGATCACTGATCAGCAGGACAACCTGCTTGAACGGGTAGCCCGGGCCCTGCGTGGCGGCGTAGCGGTGCTGCAGTATCGCGTAAAAGACAAACCCTATGAATTCTGCCTTGACGAAGGCACCAGCCTGAAGCAGCTTTGCAGCCGCTTTGGCTCTCTTTTTATCGTCAACGACGATCTGAAACTTGCCCACGATCTTGATGCGGACGGCGTACATCTGGGACAGGACGATGGTTCCCCCCAGCAGGCCCGTGAACTGTTAGGGCCGAACAAGATCATTGGCGTCTCCACCCACAATCTGGATGAGGCGCTCAAGGCTGAGGCAGATGGTGCAGATTATCTTGGTTTTGGTGCCATGTACCCTACTGACAGCAAAAATATCACTCATATGCCCGGCACCTCAGGACTGGCTGCCATCCGGGACCGGGTTAAGCTGCCGATTGTGGCCATTGGCGGCATCAGCCCGGCCAATGCCTGCCGCGTAATTGAGGCTGGTGCCGATGCGGTTGCTGTTATCTCTTCAGTCCTGTCTGCATCCAGCCCAGAGGTGGCTGCCACAGAACTGCGGCTGCTGTTCAACCGGCTGGCCCCCTATCCCCGTGGTGGTGTACTGACGGTTGCCGGTAGTGACTCCGGCGGCGGTGCCGGTATCCAGGCCGATCTCAAGACCATCACCCTGCTGGGCAGTTACGGCGCCTCGGCTATCACCGCCCTGACTGCCCAGAACACCCGAGGAGTCAAGTCGATCCACGGCATCCCTCCCTCTTTTGTCAGGGATCAGATCGACACGGTGCTGACTGACCTGCCGATTGACCTGATCAAGACCGGCATGCTGCATACACCGGCTATCATCTCACTACTGGCCGACTATCTGACTGAGCAGAGCCATTATTACCCGGTGGTGATTGACCCGGTTATGGTGGCCAAGGGTGGCGCCTCGTTACTTGAACTGGATGCCGTTTCCATCTTTCAGGAAACCCTGCTGCCCCATGCCTACCTGCTGACCCCCAATATTCCTGAGGCAGAACGGCTGATTAACTGTCGCATCAACAGTGAAGCCAGCATGGAACAGGCAGCCCGGCAGCTACACAGTATGGGCGCAGCCAATGTCCTGCTCAAAGGTGGGCATATGAGCGGCGGTGATGCCGTTGATATCCTGTTTGACGGTCAGGCCATCCATCGTTTTAGTTCAGAACGGTTCTTCACCAGCGCCACCCACGGCACAGGCTGCAGCTTTGCCTCTGCCATTGCGGCTTATCTGGCTCAGGGTGAGCCACTAAAAGAAGCCGTTCGCCTGGCAAAAATCTTTATTAGCAATGCCATTCGCCTGGCCCGCCCGATGGGCAAAGGCCATGGCCCGATCAACCACTATCTTGCTGCAAAGGAAACAGACCAATGACCCAGCTTGAAGCCGCCCGCCAAGGGATAATTACTGACAAAATGAAGACCGCTGCCGCTGCTGAAGGAGTTACCCCGGAGTTCATCCGTGACGGTATTGCCAAAGGCACCATTATCATCAGCCATAACGACAAGACCCATAAGCATGGCATCCCGCTGGCAGTGGGAACCGGCCTGCGCACCAAGGTAAACGCCAACATTGGCACCTCGGCCGATGATACTGACATCACCAAAGAGCTGGAAAAGGCCCGGGTGGCGGTCAAGCATGGTGCAGACGCCATCATGGACCTCTCCACGGGCGGTCCGGTGGATGAGATCCGACGCGCCATCGTGGCTGAAACCACTGCCTGCATCGGCTCGGTGCCACTCTATCAGGCTGCCACTGACACGGTGCGGATCAAGAAGAAGGCCCTGGTGGATATGACT
>NZ_JAOTRZ010000207.1 GCF_030247655.1 Trichlorobacter sp.
GCCCTCTGCTTGCAGGAATGCCTGCTGATTCAGGCCCGTAGCCTGGGAATGGCCGGTAGCGTGGTTGAGTCAATCTTGTTGCGCCACTTGCCGGATGTTGAAAATCTTAATTACAAACAGATTGCCCGTAGTCTGAAGATTGATCCTGAACAGGTGTTGGCTGCAATTCGGGTAATTGCCGGTTTTGATCCCCGCCCAGGACGTCTGTACAGCAGTGATGAGGTACACTACATCTCTCCTGACATCTTTGTGCATAAGGTGGGGGATGATTATGTAGTGATGTTGAATGAAGAAGGCCTGCCAAACCTACGGCTGTCTCCCTATTATCTTGATGCCAAGGCTGGTGGCGGTATGGATGCCAAGACTCAGGAATATGTCGGCGACAAGAAGCGGGCCGCTGAATGGCTGATCAAGAGTATCCAGCAACGTCAGCGTACCATTTTCAGGGTGGCCAAGAGTATTGTCAAATTCCAACGAGAGTTTCTGGAACAGGGGGTTGAAGGTCTGCGTCCTCTGGTGTTGCGTGATATTGCTGAAGATATCGGCATGCATGAATCAACCATCAGTCGGGTGACCACCAACAAATATATGCAGACCCCCCAGGGACTGTTTGAGTTAAAATATTTTTTCAATAGTGGGCTTTCAACATCAGATGGTGATTCAGTTTCTTCCGAAAGTGTCAAGAACCGGATTAAGGCAATTATTGATAAGGAAGATGCCGCAAAGCCTCTTTCTGACCAGAAAATTGCTGAAATGCTGTCTGATGAAACCGTCAATATTGCCCGGCGGACGGTAACAAAATACCGCGAGATGCTGCGTATCGGATCGTCGTCTGAACGACGGCGTCATTTCTGATATAATTACCAAAGAGGGAACTATCCAGAGGAGGACACAATTATGCAAGTATCGACAACCTTTCGGCATATGGAACAGAGTGAGGCGCTGAAAAGTTATGCAGAAGAAAAGCTTGAGCGGGTTGCCAAGTACATTGATGAACCAATTTCAGCCCAGATCTATTTCACGGTGGAAAAAATCCGCCACATTGTTGAGATTGTTATTTCCGGTCGTGGCATTACCACCAAAGCTTCAGAGGCAACCAATGATATGTATGCTGCGGTTGACGCTGTCCTGGACAAGATTGAACGTCAGTTAAAGCGCTACAAGGAAAAACTGAAGGACCACAAACCTGCTGACAGCAATGGTCGCACCATGTCCAAAAAGGTGTTCCATGCTGAAAGTATTGAATCCAATCCAGAGCCGGTTGTTATCACCACCAAAACCGAGACTGCCAAGCCGATGGCAGTGGAAGAGGCGGTTATGCAGATGGATCTGTTGCATAAGGATTTTCTGGTCTTCACTGATGCCGTATCCGGCGAAATCAATGTACTGTATCGTCGCAAAGACGGTAACTTTGGCTTGATCGAGCCACAACGAGGCTAATGCATGTACAGGGGAGATGCGTTGCATCTCCCCTGTACATGCCACGGTATACTGTGGATAGCATTACCCTTTCCATACAGGACCTGCTCGATGAAAAGGAGTATGGTCTTGAACTGCTGTTGCTGGCTGGCGCCAGTGGTCTTGATCATCGGGTCAGTTCCTCCCGGATTCAAAAACCAGGTCTGGCCCTGACCGGTTATACTCAGCACCTGCATCCTGCCCGAATCCAGGTCTTGGGCAACACTGAAATATCCTATTTGTACCAACTGACTGATGAACGCTTGCGTGACAACACCCAGGCACTCTGCGCATTTTCTATCTCCTGCTTTGTTGTTACCAAAGGGCTTACTCCTCCTGCCAGCTTCCTTGAAATTACCGAGCAGCATGGCATTCCGGTACTGGTGTCGCCCCATCAGTCTTCCACGTTTATTTCGCTGATCACCAAATTCCTTGAAGAACAGTTGCTGCCCACTACCCATCTGCATGGTGTGTTGGTGGATGTATTGGGTGTCGGTATACTTTTGACCGGTAAAAGTGGCATCGGCAAGAGCGAATGTGCCCTTGATCTGGTGATTCGTGGACATCGCTTGGTGGCAGATGACATGGTCTTTATCAGAAAAAAAATGCCGGCCAGTCTGGTTGGTCAACCGGAACAGCAGATACAGCATCTGATGGAAATCCGTGGACTGGGCATCATCAATATCAAAGATCTGTATGGTGTCTCATCCATCCGAGAAAAGAAGATTATTGATCTGGTGCTTGAGTTAATGGAGTGGGATCCGGCTCAGGAGTATGACCGTCTGGGAATTGATGACAGGACCACGACCATCATGGGGGTTGATCTGCCACACCTGACGATACCGGTCAGACCTGGACGTAACCTAGGTTCAATCATCGAAGTCGCTGCCCGTAATTTTCTGCTCAAGGGGATGGGCTATCATTCAGCAAAGGATTTTCAACAGCGGTTGCTGGACCGGATGGAGGTCAGGCATCTTGGCGATGAGGTGGAATAGCTGATGCGGATTGTGGTCATTACCGGTATGTCCGGTTCAGGTAAGTCAACTGCGGTACGCGCTCTTGAGGATGAAGGGTTTTACTGTATCGACAACCTGCCGGTACGACTGTTTCGACAGTTTGTTGAACTGATTGAAAAATCAGGTGAGACATTCAAAGGAGTAGTCCTGGTTACCGATATCAGGGGTCGTGATCTCTCTACCGGCATTGTTGAATCGTTTCGTGAATTGCGTAGTGTAGGACACGAGCTGGAAGTACTGTTTTTTGATGCATCGGATGAGGTACTGATCAGACGCTTTGCTGAAACCCGTCGCCGTCACCCTGCAGATGAACACTGTACCGTTCCCGATGGGATCAGAATTGAGCGTGAGCGTCTGGCCGCCCTACGTCAGAACGCCACCTTGATCATTGATACCTCAGAGTTCAATGTCCATCAGTTGAAAGAGCAAGTGATCCGTGCCATTAAAGGGGAGCAGGGCAGTAGTCATTTTACGGTGGAAGTGGTTTCGTTTGGCTTCCGGTATGGTGTCCCGCTGGATGCCAATCTGGTTATGGATGTCCGCTTTCTGCCGAATCCTCATTTTGTCCCTGAGCTGAGAGCCTACAGCGGTCTTGAACCAAAGGTCCGTGATTTTGTGCTTGAGCAGACGGAAACCAGCGCGTTTCTTGATCATTTTTTTAGTCTTCTGAATTTTCTGATCCCGGCTTACCGCCGTGAAGGAAAGAGCTATTTAACGATTGCCATCGGTTGTACCGGTGGGCGCCACCGTTCGGTGGCCATTACGCAGGCAGCGGCAGCTCGCTTTGAGTCGCTTGGGCTTAAGGTGCGCATCAGTCACCGCGATATTGAGAAGGGATAGTAGACCATGACTGGACTTGTTGTTGTAACCCATGCAGGACTCGCCACATCATTGATTGCAGCTTCAAGCATGATCACCGGTAGCAGCGAAGGCTGTGAAGCGGTTGAGCTGCATGCTGATGACCCTGCAGATGGCCTGGTTGGCCGCATTGCTGAAGCATTGAAAGCCGTTGGAAGCGATGGAGCCATCATCATGACTGATATGTTTGGCGGTACGCCATCCAATGCAGCCATGTCTTTTCTGCAAGAGGGCAAAGTTGAAGTGGTAACCGGAGTAAACCTTCCGATGATGGTAGAGTTTTTTTCCCGTCGTGGAAGGATGACGTTGGAGGAGCTTTGCGCTTCTCTGCTGCGTTGTGGACGTGAAAGTGTAATTGTAGCTGGTGAATTCCTAAAATAGAACAGGTGCTTACATGCAACAGCAGGAGTTTGAGATTGTTAATAAATTAGGACTGCATGCCCGTGCATCAGCTCTCTTTGTCAAGACTGCCAGTAAGTTTCAGTCTGAAGTTAAACTGGCCCGGGAATCGGTTGAGGTGAATGGCAAAAGCATTATGGGAATCATGATGTTGGCTGCCTCAAAAGGGACCAAGATCCGCCTGACTGTGGAAGGGGCTGATGAAGCAGAGGCGATGCAGATCATTGGCGCCCTGATTGTAGATGGGTTTGGCGAAGAGTGACCATGCTGCCAGTTGCCTATATGGCTGTCTTTGTCTTTCTGTTCGGGGCGGTGATCGGCTCATTTCTAAATGTTTGCATCTATCGTCTTCCCCTTGATCAATCAATCATCAGTCCCGGTTCCCGTTGCATGTCCTGTGGGGCTGCGGTGCGCTGGTTTGACAATATCCCGATAGTCAGTTGGCTGGTGTTACGAGGCCGTTGCAGGGGGTGTGGTACCGGTTTCTCAATCCGCTATCCACTGGTAGAGCTGTTAACTGGCTGTCTTCTGTTACTGTTGTTTCTTCGCTTTGGCCTGAGTATCTCCTTCTTTATTTATTCCCTGCTTGTTGTTGCATTGATTGTTGTCACCTTTATCGATTTTGATCATCAGATTATCCCTGATGAGATCTCGCTTTCCGGGGTTGTTCTAGGCTTTCTGGCTTCATTTTTTCTTCCAGAACCGGGCTGGATTTCATCTCTGGCAGGTATTGTCGTTGGTTGGGGCAGTCTGGCGCTGGTGTTTTACGCCTACCTCTGGTTGACCGGACGGGAGGGAATGGGGGGGGGAGACGCCAAGCTGCTGGCCATGCTGGGTGGCTTCCTTGGTTTGCAAGCCGTGCCGTTTATTATATTCACCTCATCACTGGTTGGATCGGTTGTTGGTCTTTCCTTGATGGCGCTGCAACGCAAAGGACGCCATCTGGCTATTCCCTTTGGTCCGTATCTGGCTTTCGGGGCGGTTATCTATATTTTCTACGGCCCCCAGCTGATCAACTGGTATCTCCATCTGGGGAAGTAACCGATGCGAACAGTGCGGCTAAGCCTCACGTTTTCCATTCTTGCCTCATTGGCCTGTCTGCTTATCCTTACCTGGCTGCTCTTTAGTCTGCTCGCCTTTAAAACAGCTGAAAATGACCTGTATGCCCAGAAGGGTGAACATGCCCGGATGCTATTGGCTACTTTTGTTAATCAGTTGCCGGATCAAATGCCCAGCTTTCCCGAAGGAATGTTGCCGTTAAATACCTCTGCTGCGGTCTATGCCTCCAAACTTGCAGAAGAACGATCATTTGAACGTCTGACCCTGCTGGATAAGGCAGGCAAGGTTATCTACAGTGTTGGCAGAGAAGGCAGTGACCTTTACCGCCCTTTTACGCTGCCGGGGCGTCAGCTGGAGGAGAGCGGGATTATTGC
>NZ_JAOTRZ010000208.1 GCF_030247655.1 Trichlorobacter sp.
GGTCAACGGTTGCAGCATCGCAGTTAAATACCTGTACGCCGGCCGCATTCAGTACCTTGAACGCTTTGGGGCCGCAGTGACCGGTCACCAAGGTGTCAATCCCGGCCTTTACAACCGTCTCTGCAGCCTGAATGCCCGCGCCTTGCGCTGCATTTCGGGCTTGTTGATTCTCTATAATCTGGATGCTTTTCAGCTGCATATCATAGATGAGAAAGCGTGCTGCACGCCCGAAACGGGGGTCCAATGCTGCTGCAAGCTCTTGTCCTGCTGTGGTAAATGCAATTTTATTCATGACTTCTCCTGATTTGAAAATACGCCGGTGCCTCTCCCTCCGGTAAGACACCGGCGCTCCCGCATTGCTCAGCCTTCATCACTGATAGGCCTGCGTCATCGGGAATCCACTAGCGTTGACCACGTCCGTTGCCGCATGCGCCACTCTGACGCCCCTTGCCGGTGCCGCAGCTGCGAGGTCCCCTGCAGTTCGCGGCAGTCGGTTGCTGCTCAGTTGTTGCCTGGCTTTGCGTCTGCTCCTGAACGGTTACACCTGCTTGATTGTTTTTGTTACACTGGCCACGTCCACGTCCGGTTCCTGAACCGGCTCCCATTGGTCCTTGCCCATTTCTGTTTGGCATGTTTAGTACTCCTTTGTATCTTCTGACATCGTGACGCACGAATTTCTGCCGGGATAGCGTCGTGCGCCGTGCCGCTTACCCCGGTGACAACCCGGCATGTTCAGCTCACCATCCTTCAGCCGATCAGCCAGGCATGCATGTACAACCTGATCCAGATCTCCGGCTATAAACGAGACCACCTGCATGCCCCGCTCCGTTAGGGCCTGATAAGAGGTGCGGGTGATGGCGCCGCAGACCAGTTGTTCAACCTGCAGCGTGCTCAGTCGCATGGCCCGTTCCTGCGGATCATCACTGGAAAACCGACGCCCTGTCTGGCCAATAATCCGGCCTTCTTCAGCGTCAACAATCCAGAAATGTTTGGCAACATCAAATACCGGTGCTATCCGTTCGTTCCAGAGGGAAAATGCGATTCTCATTACCTTGCGTCTCCAGACAGGTAGTCCATTACATGGCGTTTACACTATGCAGTGACCATGCCAAGAATCTTGAGGTGTGTAACTAACTGGTACTACATGATTTGTTTTTTACAGAGGGTTGTTTTGCGGGATTTTGAGTAGTATTTTTGCTACTCTATTTGGTGGGTTTAGTTGCAACAGTGGGACTCTATCGCCTTGATCGACCATCCTGCTCAGGAAGTACAATGCCGTACTGTCTGATTTTACGAAACAGGGTGGTTTTATGCATGCCTAACGCCTTTGCAGTGGCCAGACGGTTAAAGCCGTTCTTTTCCAATGATCTCTGGATCGCCTGGGCTTCCAACTGAGAACGGGCGTCCTGCAGAGTTGCCGGTCCGGCAGAGCGGCTGCCATGGAGAGTCAGTTCATCAGGCAGATGGGGAATTTCAATCGTGCCGTCAGGACAGAGTACAAAGGCTCGTTCAATCACGTTTTCCAGTTCCCGTACATTGCCGGGCCAATCATGGGCCATCAGCAGGGAGAGCGCCTCAGGCGCCATGCTCCGTACCGTGGCATGGTGCAAGTGGTTAAATTTGGCAATAAACTGCTCCACCAACAACGGAATATCTTCCTTGCGACGCCTGAGCGGCGGCAGCTCAATCCGTACAACATTGACCCGATAGTACAGATCCTCACGAAAGGTCCCGTTGCGGGTCAGTTCGGCCAGATCACGATTGGTGGCAACAATGATCCGGGCATCGGTTGTAACAGAACTTGTACCGCCCAATGGTTCAAAGCAGTGCTCCTGCAACACTCGCAAGAGGCGAACCTGCAATGCCGGGCTTATCTCCCCGATCTCGTCCAGAAACAGGGTGCCGCCTTTGGCCAGGGCAAAGCGGCCCGGCTTGTCCTTGGTGGCTCCGGTAAAGGCGCCGGCCTTATAGCCGAACAGCTCAGACTCCAACAGGGTATCCGGCAACGCCCCGCAGTTAAGCGCAATAAATGGCCCCTTGCTCTGTTTACTTAAACTATGGATAGTACGCGCCATCAGCTCCTTGCCGGTGCCGGTTTCGCCATTAAGCAGAACGGTGCTGGGGCTGACGGCGATAGTGGGGATCACCTCAAACAGGCGCTGCATCAGCGGACTGCGGCTAACAATATCCCCCATATGAAAACGCCCCTCAAGCTCATGGCGCAAGGTCTCAACCTCGCTCAGATCACGAAAGGTCTCAGCTCCGCCAACCACTTTACCGCTACTGTCCTTCAGCACCGCTGTGGAAAGACTGATCGGAATACGGTTCCCCTCTTCATCAATGATATAGCCTGAACGTCCGATGACCGGCTTGCCACTTTTCAGCGTCTTACGCAGGGCACAGTCGGTCTCGCACATATTGGAACGGAATACTTCCGAACAAAGGCGTCCAATGGCATCTCTACGAGAGATGCCGGTAATCTCTTCAGCGGCCCGGTTGAATGAAGTAATTCTCCATTCGGGGTCCACAGTGAATACGCCATCGGAGATACTTTCAAGGATTGCGTCAGTAGAAGTATTTTTTGTTGATTTTTTATCATCTGGCTTCATAGAGGAGTCTTTTAGTTTGGCAGTTAGGATTTACTAAAAATGTTAAGGGATAATGTATACCAATAACGGTTAAAAAAATAGGGCCTTCGCTGGCAGAGCATAGCGATATCATGGTGATTAGGCACATGTACGCAAACGCGGTTAGGGAAAAACTCCTAACCGCGTTCTTTTATGCCGTCTGGTGTTGAACGTGTTCAGTGCGCAGTCTGCCCGGCAGATCCCTTACCACCCAGTAGATACCTGTAGAACATGGGGAAACCGACAAAGAAGGCAACACAGATTAGATACTCCACGGTCTTTATGTACTGGTAAAAGTCCACCATAGTATAAACTGAATTTACATGTCCGATTGCGTCAAATAGTGATGTCATGACTTTATCCTCGTTATTTGGTGGTTGAACTGAATGCCGGCAGCTTGCTTTTGGCTGCTTCAGAAGCGCCTTTGATCATGCCATAAAGGCTGATAAGTGCCGGAATTGTCTGGACAACAACAACCAGTGCCAGAAAGCCTGCAAAGGCCAGTACCAGAATACCGCTATTATAGGTCAGACTGGTATCAACATAGGCAGCTGAGCCTGAGGCAAAGGCGGAGGTCAGGCTGGCAAAGATCAGGGACAGGGTAGTAACGATGGTTTTCATGGTATTTCTCCTTTAGCAGTAGCAGTTCTTATTGATTTGGAAGGCACAGCTCAGTGCCTGTTTCAGTTCTTCACGATCTTCAGACTTAACCGGCTTTAACAGATGGTAGAAGATCCCTTCGTTTCTCAGCTTGCGTATCACCGGCAGGGAGGACTCGTTGGAAACCAGGATAATAATCAGATTCCTGTAGCATTTCCTGAAAAGCGGTACGAGTTCCGTTGCTGCCAGTTCATCAAAGCTGCTACCCATCAACAGCACCTGAGAACTCTTCTTTAACACACCCTTCAAAACTCCGGCTGTGGTGGTGGTGACGGTTACCTGGTAGCCTGCTTCAATACACAGGTCCGTCATCACCTTGCGGGTATCCAGATTTTCATCGGCAATCAGCACGCTTTGCATGATCTCAGGCCTTCGGCGCTACAACAGTAGTATCCGCAGGAGCAAAGACACCTTTCAACATGGCGTACAACATAACCATGGCGGGAACAGCCTGCATCATAACCACCAATACCCCAAACCCTATCAAGGCCCAGATCAGCAACCCGGCTTCCTCACCACCCACACCAGCAGAAGCGGCATAAGCAGATGTGCTGACTGAACAGAGTATGGCAACCATCAGATGAATACTATTTGCTTTCATGACATCCTCCTTTGTACTGCTCGTTTAACTTGGTTTGTTACTTTACATAGAACGTGCCAAAAGCTGGAATCTCCCTGTTTTTTTATGTAACATGCCGTAATAACGTTATTATTTAAGTGGATGATAAATGGTTAAGGGGATGTTTGTACGAGAAGCATGTATGAAGTAGCTATACGGCACCGAGGCGGGCTCAGGATAAATTGAAGCATAACAGCCTGATATTATGTATTAATATATTCTAGCGAAAGTTAATAGGCGTATAGGCTAATCATACAGAGGGGGGTGCCCATGGAAGTTGGTTTTTCTTGGGGCGCTGGATAGAGTGGTTCATAAAGCTCATATGATTGCCATGATTACAGAGTGAATTACCACCCTGCCGCGCCAGCCGCAAGAGTATAGGAGTAAGCATGTCTCCCCAAAGCAACTCCCCAAAAGTAGGTACTGAACGTTTTGAGAGAGCCTGAGCTGAAAATGTGATAGCATCAAACAGGGCTCGGGGGGATAATCACGGTGACCAGCACCGCGGTGGAGACAAATGCAGCAGGCTGCATACTCTGCAGCGCTTGTGTTAAAGTCTGCCCTGAACAAGCTAGAATACTTGAGCATCCGATGGTTAATACGCGCAGTGAAATGCTTGCAGCCAATTGCAGTGTTCGCAAAGAGCGGGTATGCTTTGTCTGCCATGTAAAGCGGGAACGGGGCGACATGCCACAGGTTAAGACACGTATACTTCTCGAATCAGCTGTTATCGTTACCCGTATAGCAGGGGTTTGTTGATGCAGTGGTATGTCTACATTATTCGCTGTTCCGATGCTTCATTCTATACAGGGATCACGACGGATATGGATCGGCGATTTCAGCAACATGCAGAGGGCAGGGGTGCCAAGTATTTTCGGGGGCGTCAACCTGTAGAGGTGGTCTATCTTGAAAAAGATCATAGCCGTTCTTCTGCTTCCATCCGCGAGGCAGAGCTAAAAGCTATGACTCATGTTGAAAAATCACGTTTATTCCTCTTTGACTGGCAGCATACATGAAAAACGAGGGAACATGCTATTCTGGCTGGCACTGCTAATACTACTGCTGGGCTGTGGCTCAGCTGTAACGCTAATGGCCGGTAACCGCTCAATAGCAGCGCTTCAGAACATACCTGCAGATGCAAATTCCCACTTTCCCAAACTTTCGATCATCGTTGCTGCCCGCAATGAACAACACACGCTGAGGGCTGCATTACAGTCGCTTTTTGAGCTGAGCTATCCCGACTATGAAC
>NZ_JAOTRZ010000209.1 GCF_030247655.1 Trichlorobacter sp.
CGGCCTTACGGTCAGTTCGTTGACAGAAGGTGGAGAGGTTATTGAACATATTGGTGACCGTATCCTTGGCCGGGTTGCTCTTGATGATATTCACGACCCGATTACCGATGAAATTTTGGTTGAAGCGAACCAGGAGATTGATGAGAATCTGGTCAAGAAGATTGAAGATGCTGGTCTCGAAAAAGTCAAGATGCGTTCGGTGCTTACCTGTCAGAGCAAGCGTGGTATTTGCGCGAAGTGTTACGGTCGCGATCTTGCCCGAGGTCACATTGTCAATATGGGTGAAGCGGTTGGTGTTATTGCCGCACAATCCATTGGTGAACCTGGTACCCAGTTGACCATGCGTACATTCCATATCGGTGGTACAGCTTCCCGAGCTGCTGAGCAGACCTCTCTTGAAGCTCGCTATGAAGGTTTGGTCAAGTACATCAACCTGCATACCGTTGTGAATGCAGAAGGCTTCCATATTGTCATGAGCCGTAACGGTGAAGTTTCCGTGGTGGATGAGACTGGTCGTGAGCGCGAACGGTACGGCGTTGTCTATGGTGCCAAACTCAAGATCGGGCCGGAAGGTATGGTCAAGGCTGGCGAAACACTTGCTGAGTGGGATCCGTACACTATGCCGATTCTGACAGAAGTCGGCGGTCGGGTTAAGTTTGGTGATATCATCGAAGGTGTAACCATGGAAGAGAAGCTGGATGATGTTACCGGCCTTTCCCGTAAAGAAATTGTAGAGACCAAAGATTCTGATAAGCGTCCAAGAATTGCTATTAAGGATGCCGGAGAGTCTGGAGCAACCATCGGACGTTACTATCTGCCTGTGGGTGCAATTATTAACGTTATTGAAGATGCTGTTATCTGTGGCGGTGATATTATCGCTAAAATACCGCGTGAAACAACCAAGACCAAGGATATTACCGGTGGTCTGCCACGGGTTGCAGAGTTGTTTGAAGCACGTAAGCCAAAAGATTTTGCCGTTATCACTGAAATTGATGGCAAGGTTAATTTTGGTAAGGATTCCAAAGGGAAGCGCAAGGTTATAGTTACGCCTGAACTTGGCGAGCCTAAAGAATATCTGATACCGAAAGGTAAGCATATTAGTGTTCACGAAGGCGACTATGTGCGTGCTGGTGAACCTTTGATGGATGGTTCATCAAACCCGCATGACATTTTGCGTGTTCTTGGTGTTAAGGAGCTTGCAAAATATCTGGTTGACGAAGTACAGGAAGTGTATCGGCTTCAGGGCGTTAAGATTAACGATAAGCATATTGAAGTTATTGTGCGTCAAATGCTGCGTCGCGTCAGAATTAAGGAGGTTGGTGATACAAACCTCTTGATTGACGACCAAGTTGAACGCTATATATTTGAAGAGGAAAATGCCAAGGCGTTTGACGAAGGAAAGCGCGCAGCAACAGCAGAGCCATTGCTGCTTGGTATTACCAAGGCATCGCTCTCAACTGAGTCGTTTATCTCAGCAGCCTCCTTCCAGGAAACTACCAAAGTTCTTACACAGGCGGCTATTGAGGGCAAAATTGACCATTTGCGCGGCTTAAAAGAGAATGTTATTATGGGTCGACTGATTCCTGCTGGTACTGGTATTCAACGCTACCGCCATCTGCGCCTTCATGTGGAAGACCAGTCCTCTGAATCCCCAGTAGAACAGGCAGGAGTAGCTCTTGAGGCAGACGAAGAACAGCAGGCGGCCTGATGTGTAGTTGTCGTTAGTGTCTGTAGCTGCATACAGGGTGATACCTGTATGCAGTTTTTTTGTTGTGGTTGAAAAAAAAGATTGACAGTGCGCGTATAAGTGTTTATGTTACACGTCTAAACTCTATTTGAGCGCGCGACCATGTAGCTGAACAGTAGGCTACAAACAGTGGACGGAGATGCTGGTCTGATTCCAGCCCTACACCTATTCCGTCCCCCACCATGTGTACTTGCAAATGTCGCGCAAGGCTCAATGTAATTGCTGAAAATGTTCTAAAAAAGATATGTCAATGAAAATTATGTTGACATCATATCTACAATATTGGTAGTTTAAATGTTCGCGCTTTTTGCGTCGAAGATTTTTGCTGCTGGGAGACAGGTAATCGTATGCCAACGATCAATCAGTTGATTCGTCAGGGTAGGGAAAAGAAGCGGGATAAGTCTACTGCGCCAGCTCTGAAGAGTTGTCCGCAAAAACGTGGCGTCTGTACAAGGGTTTATACTACAACCCCTAAGAAGCCTAACTCCGCTCTTCGTAAGGTTGCTCGTGTTCGCTTGACAAACGGGATCGAAGTCACCTCGTATATTCCGGGTGTTGGTCATAACCTGCAGGAGCACTCGGTTGTTTTGATTCGTGGTGGTCGGGTGAAAGACTTGCCGGGTGTTCGTTATCATATCGTGCGTGGTACGCTTGACTCCGTTGGTGTTAAGGGTCGTATGCAAGCTCGTTCCAAGTATGGCGCCAAGCGTCCTAAGTAAAAAGTATTTCAGAGGGGTAAGGTATGCCAAGGAGACGTGAAGTACCTAAGCGTGTAATTCTGCCGGATCCAAAATATAATGATAAGACTGTGGCGAAGCTGATCAACATTTTGATGGTTGGTGGCAAGAAGAGTGTTGCCGAGTCGATTCTGTATCGTGCGCTGGATATTGTTGAGAGCAAGACTGGTGAAGAAGCTGTGAAGGCTCTGAAGAAGTGTCTTGATAATATTAAGCCGACGCTGGAGGTTAAGTCACGGCGTGTTGGTGGCTCTACCTATCAGGTGCCGGTTGAGGTGCGCCCCGACCGTCGAGTTTCCTTGGCGATGCGTTGGTTGATTAAGTATTCGGCTGCTCGTTCCGAGAAGACCATGACTGAAAAAATGGCTGGTGAAATTCTTGATGCCTTTAATAGTCGTGGTGCTGCCGTGAAAAAGCGGGAAGATACCCATAAGATGGCTGAGGCAAACCGTGCCTTTGCTCACTATCGCTGGTAGATTTTAGCTCGCTGGAGGAATAGTTCGTGTCACGTTTGTCACCACTTAATAAATATCGCAATATTGGTATCATGGCGCATATTGACGCCGGTAAGACTACAACAACTGAGCGTATTCTGTATTACACCGGCGTTTCGCATAAGATCGGTGAAGTGCATGAAGGTACTGCTACCATGGACTGGATGGAGCAGGAGCAGGAACGCGGTATTACTATTACCTCTGCTGCTACTACCTGTGAGTGGAATGATCATCGGATCAATATTATTGATACTCCGGGACACGTTGACTTCACTATTGAGGTTGAGCGTTCTTTGCGGGTTCTTGACGGTGCGGTAGCTGTGTTTTGTTCAGTTGGTGGTGTAGAGCCACAATCTGAGACCGTTTGGCGCCAGGCTGATAAGTATGGTGTCCCCCGTATCGCCTTTATTAATAAGATGGATCGTATCGGTGCTGACTTCTTCCGTGGTGTTCAGATGATCAAGGATCGTTTGAAGGCAAACCCGGTTCCGCTTCAGTTGCCAGTTGGTAAAGAAGATTATTTTAAGGGTATTGTTGATTTAATCCGGATGAAAGCAATTATCTGGGACGAAGAATCACTTGGTGCCAAGTTTCATGAGGAAGAAATTCCTGAAGATCTGCTTGATGAGGCCCAGGAATGGCGTGATAAACTGATTGAAGAGATTTCGAGCCATGATGATGCTTTGATGGAAAAATACCTTGGCGGTGAAGAGTTAACTGAAGCTGAAATTATGGCTGCTGTTCGCGCCTGTACAATAAAGATTCAGATTATTCCAGTAGTCTGTGGTTCGTCTTTTAAGAATAAAGGCGTTCAGAATCTGCTTGATGCTGTTGTAGATTATATGCCGTCACCGCTTGATATTCCTGCTATTAAGGGTATTGACGAATCCGGCAATGAAGTTGAGCGTAAGGCAGAAGATACAGAGCCATTCTCTGCGTTAGGCTTCAAGATTATGACCGACCCGTTTGTTGGGCAACTTACCTTTATCCGGGTATATTCTGGTGTGTTGCAGTCTGGTTCATATGTATATAACGCTACTAAGGGTAAGCGTGAGCGTATCGGCCGTCTGTTGAAGATGCATGCCAACAAGCGTGAAGAAATTAAAGAAGTGTATGCTGGTGATATTGCAGCAGCTGTAGGTCTTAAATATACCACTACCGGTGACACGCTTTGTAATGAAGATCAGGCGGTTATTCTTGAGTCTATTGAATTCCCTGAGCCAGTTATTTCGATTGCCATTGAGCCGAAGACAAAGGCTGAGCAAGAAAAATTAGGTTTTGGTTTGCAAAAGCTTGCTAGTGAAGATCCTTCCTTCCGGGTTAAGACTGATGAGGAAACTGGTCAAACAATCATTTCCGGTATGGGTGAGTTGCATCTTGAGATTATCGTTGATCGCTTAATGCGCGAATTCAAGGTTGAGGCAAACGTTGGTAAGCCGCAGGTTGCTTACCGTGAAACGATTACCAAGAAGGTTAAGGTTGAGGGGAAGTTTGTACGTCAGTCTGGTGGTCGTGGTCAGTATGGACATGTCTGGTTGGAGGTTGAGCCTCAGCCGGAGCCAGGTAAAGGGTATGAGTTTGTTGATGCAATCAAGGGTGGTGTTGTTCCCCGTGAATATATCCCTGCTGTTGATAAAGGAATTTTTGAAGCCACTGATACTGGTGTGTTGGCAGGGTTCCCGGTTGTTGATGTAAAAGTAACCCTGATTGATGGTTCGTATCACGAAGTTGACTCATCTGAAATGGCGTTTAAGATTGCTGGTTCGATGGGTTTCAAAGAGGGCTGTCAAAAAGCTGGTCCTATTCTACTTGAACCAATTATGTCTGTTGAGGTTGTTGTTCCAGAAGAGTATATGGGCGAAGTTATTGGTGATCTTAACTCCCGACGTGGTCGTATTATGGGAATGGATTCACGTGCAGGTGCTCAGGTTGTCAGTTCCATGGTTCCCTTGGCAAACATGTTTGGTTATTCAACCGACCTTCGTTCAGCAACTCAAGGGCGCGCAACCTACGCCATGACCTTCGATCATTACGAGCCGGTGCCGAAGTCGGTATCTGACGAAATCATAGCAAAAGTAAAAGGGTAATACCCCTCGATTAAAGAAACAGGAGGAACCAGTCGATGGCCAAGGCTAAATTTGAGCGTAATAAGACGCACGTAAACATCGGAAC
>NZ_JAOTRZ010000210.1 GCF_030247655.1 Trichlorobacter sp.
AATCATATTCTTTTTTCATCGAGGCCTCCTCGCGAAATACGTCTCTCGCTCACGCTTTGTTGCTTTTCGCGCTGAAATTATTCTAACCATCTGCTCATTTCCAGAGATTCTAATGGTATGTACAACCAGCAGAACAGACGAGTCCGGTATCATGCCAATGACAACCCAGCGATCTTCATCATCTGAATGATCTTCATCAAACAGGTTAAGCTGCCAGGGATCGGCAAAAACATGGCCAGCGTCTACAAATGTTATTTTGTGTTTTTCAATGTTTTGGCGTTCCTTCTGTGTATCCCACTCAAATTTCATAGGTCATTTTCTCTAGTCGAGCGTCGTTGGACCGCTTGGCTCACCTGAACGTAGCCATTTGGGTTGGGTATCCCGGGGACATGTATACGCAAACCATTTCAATTCCCAGCTACCTTAAACACCTTTGAGAAAAACAGCGCGCGTGTATCACGTTTCAAATATCAGTCTTACAGCCCCGCAGCACGGCGCTGGCTCTTCTTGGTCAATACCCGCTTGATCTCTTCCTTCAGTTCTGTCAGATCACCAGATTTGACGACATAGCTGTCTGCCAGCCAGGCAGAAAAATCATCCTTGTAGCAGGAAAAGGCCGAGCAGAGAATGACCGGCATATCATGGCGTTCCTTGACGATCTTCTGCAGCAATTCAATGCCGCTTTCGTTCTTCAGCTTAATATCCAGCACGGCCAGATCAAAGCTCTGCTGTCCCAGCTTTTCAACTGCCTCGGCAATATTTCCCGCAGTCTCAACGGCATAGCCTTCATCGGTCAGTTCTTCGCTGTACAGCAGCCGGATATTGGCTTCGTCGTCAACTACCAGCAATCTGCTCATGGGGTTGCCTCCTTGCGAGTGGGAAGTTTAATGGTGTAGGTGACCCCTCCCTCTGGCGGTGCCACCACCATCAGGGGGATATTCTGCTTATCCAGCATACTGCGGCTTAGGGCCATGTTCAGGCCTGACCCCATTTCACAGGTTTCCGTAAAGGGGGTTAACAATGCCTCAAGTTCATCTTCTGACAGGGTCCGGTTGCGATCCACAATCTGTACATTGACGTGATCCCCCTCCACCCTGGTGCTGATGTCGATAACACCATTTTGCAGGCCATCAATGGTGCTGAGCAGGATATTGCGAATGCAGTAGGTGGTCTGCTTAAAATCAATATAGACCTCTGGCAACTGCTCGCCGGCATGGAAACGGCAGGTGTAATCCTGGGCAACGGCACGCTCCTGAACATCACGCAGGGAAGATTCCACCAGTTGGTTGGGATCCCAGAAGTCACAGGTGGGGAAGAGGGCATCGGAATAGGTCAGGATCTCTCCCAGAACTTCTTCCAATTGGCGGGCCTCAGTTACAATGGATTCAATAAAGGTACGTTTGGGGTCACTATCCGGGGTATTTTTAAGGATACTACGGGCAAATCCGCCAATCACCATCAGGGGATTGCGAATGGAGTGGGCAATGCTTGAGGTGATCCGCCCCACCAGGGCCATTTTCTCCATCCTGACCAGCTGTTCCTGCTGCTCCTGCAGCCGCAGGTTGGCCTGCCGCAGCTTATCCACCTCTTCCTGAACCCGCTCATACAGTGAAGCCCGTTCAATGGCAAAGGCCACCGGAAAGGTAAACGTCTCAATTGAGCGCATATCCTGCTCGGTAATGGTGCGATGGGTGATGAAGTTATCGGCAATAATTGCCCCTACACGGCGGTTACGGGCGATTAAAGGCAGCACCAGGAAAGTATCCACCCCCAGCAGACGGGCAAAATCGATATCCAGATCCTGACGATGGAAGGCATCGGTGACCAGAATCGGTTTTCGCTCTTCCAGTGCCCGTGCAATGACATGTTGCTCGTCGTCCAAAGGAACAATGAGCCGCTCAAGGATATCGTGAAATTTGTTCCGTTCGGCGGTTAGCTTATCTTTCAGAAACAGCTGGGACAGCCCCTGCAGGTCCTGATCTCCTGATTCAATTTCCTGCCAGGTTTGACCAGCCTCTTCTGCAGAGCGGGGGCCAATGGCAAGGTGGCCTTTCAGGATATGGCGCTCCTTGTCAGCCAGAAGCAGGAAAGCCCGGTTCATACCAAATCCCTTGCCTGCAGTGATGGCGGTCAAGGCAACGGACAACACCTCATCAAGATCAACCGAACTCTGCAGCACAGAGCCCAGTTCATGTAGAAAACGAACTTCAAGGGTTTTGGTATCAAGAAAGTTGGCCAGAGACTGGATCTGGGTTTTCTGGCGACGGTAATCGGCATGCAGGATTGAAAAAACAGGGGCCAGCGGGTGACCGCTGTCACGGAACCGGACCATATCCCGCTTGAATTTCTCGCATTCACAGCACTTTTCAAGAATACGACGACTACGGGACGACAGGAGATCTTCATCTCCTTCGCCAATATTGGGGCAGTCCCCCATGACAATGCTGTCGCGGTCCCAACAGCATTCCCATTCTGTTATCGCGGCAATCTCCATTTAAGCTGGCTCCGGCACCAAGCATACCACGGGAACCTTCAGGGTCAAGTGACAGGGACTCAGTGTTTACACCCCCGTAGCATTATTTTACTTTCCAGGTTGTCCCCTGTGGCGTATCCAGCAGTTGGATATCCCGTGACAGCAGGTAGTCCCTGATTTCATCACTGCGCTTAAAATCCTTGTTCTTCCGGGCAGTAGCCCGCTCAACAATCAACCCTTCGATCTCTTCAGGGCTGATCTCCAGGTGCTGTACCTTTTCTGCCTCACGGGCTGCCAGCCAATCAGCCGGTTTGATTAAAAACAGCCCCAACACGGTACCAATCTTGGCAACAGCATCTCTGAGCAGTCCAAGATCAGCACGGGAAGCGCTGCTGACACCTCCGCCTTCGGCCAGCAGACGGTTCAGGGTGCGGATAACATCAAAGAGCGTTCCCAGGGCCTGGGCGGTATTGAAGTCGTCATCCATCGCCTCTCTAAAGCGGGGCAACAGACCGGCAACCTTTTCGGTAAATTCTGCAGCAGAAGGCAGCTCTGCCGCTGCAACTGCAGGTTTCTCCAATGCCAGGTCCAGTGCGGCCAATGCCTCGTAAATCCGGGAGAGACCGGCCTGGGCCTCCCTCAGGTTCTGGTCGGAATAATCCAGCGGAGAACGGTAGTGGGCCTGCAGGATAAAGAAACGCAAGGTCTCTGGATCAAACAGCTCCAGCACCTCACGGATGGTGAAGAAGTTGCCCAGCGACTTGCTCATCTTCTCGCTGTTGATGTTGACGAAGCCGTTGTGCAGCCAGTAGTTGACAAAACGGCAGCCGTTGGCCCCTTCTGATTGGGCGATCTCGTTTTCATGGTGGGGGAAGACCAGGTCCTTGCCGCCGCCATGGATATCAAAGGACGGCCCCAGAAAACGCATGCTCATGGCAGAACACTCAATGTGCCAGCCAGGACGTCCTGTTCCCCAGGGGGATTGCCAGAACGGCTCCCCCGGCTTGGAGCCTTTCCAGAGGGCAAAATCCATCGGGTTACGCTTGCGCTCATCCACATCAACCCTGGCTCCGGCCAGCATATCATCAAGGTTGCGACCGGAAAGTTTCAGGTAGGTGGGAAAGGTTTCCACCGCAAAATAGACATCACCATCAACGGTATAAGCGTGTCCGTTATCAATCAGGCGCTGAATAATGCTGATAATATCGTCGACATGGTCAGTTGCCTTGGGTTCAATGGTGGGGCGCAGCATGCCCAGACGATCCATATCCTCATCAAAGGTGGCGATATAGCGATCAGCAATGGTGCGGTAATCAGTACCTTCCTGGTTGGCACGGTTGATGATTTTGTCATCTATATCTGTATAGTTACGAACATAGGTCACATCATACCCGCTAAAGCGCAGGTAACGATAGATCATGTCAAAGACGATACCGGCCCGGGCATGGCCAACATGGCAAAAGTCATAGACCGTGACACCGCAGACGTACATGCCAACCTTGCCTGCAACACGGGGGACAAACGGTTCTTTCTCGCCACTGAGGGTGTTATAGAGACGTAACGCCATAAAAACTCCATAGATCCAGATTTTTGGCTACTTTGTCATGATTTTTGGTCGAAGGCAAGTGGTCAGCTCTTGCAGGCCAATGCTGCGGAATGTTACAGTGCCAATCAAGAGGTGGGTGGCATGGAAAAAATGCAGTATGAAGATCAGCTACGACTGCTTGAACGGGGAGAACCGGGAGAAATTCTTGATCTCCTGCTAAGGCTCTCCCAGAAACGTCCCCACGACCTGATATTCTTTAATTATTACAAGGAAGTACCCATTTCGTCCACTGCCGAGGTACTCTATCTCTTTGGAGACACCCTGATCTGCCGCTCCAATCCAACCCAGACCCGCGCCTTGAAGGCCAGCCGCTACACGATCGTACGCTCTCCCAAGCTTGCGCACGATGTGTATGCCAGCGCCGCCTATGATGCGGCAACCGACGAAATTACCCTGTCTGAGTTTTCCTATGTTGAATTATTACCTGATCGCCGCAACACCCTGCGGGTAAAAATCGGCGGGCTGTTTCAGGTGCCGGTTGAGGCAGGTACCACCACCTTTACTGCCAAGCTGAAGGATCTTTCTCTGGGAGGCTGCGCCCTGGAAGTTCCCGACAAGGCCTTGCTGGGAAGCTTCACCTACTTCCATCTTAATCTTTCATTTACCTTGCAGGGGCAGGCAACACCCCAAAAACTGCGAGTGATGGCCAGGCTACTCCGTTTTGAAAGCGATACAAATCCCTGTCGCTGTATCCTGCTGTTTGAACATGACCGCCGCAGCGAAGATCTGATCGGCAGATATATTGCCCAGCGTCAGGCTGAGATCATTCGGGAGCTGAAGGACTAACCGGAAACAAAACCATGGCCTTATTACCCTGCTCATCCCTTTTACCGTTAATCCCTGATGCTGCCATTATCGTTGATCAGCAGGCACTGATCAGGCACGCCAACCAACGCGCTGAACAGTTATTCGGGTATGGGCCGGATAAACTGGCAGGGCTCCCTTTGAGCGAACTGATTCCACGGGACAAACGGGAGTACCATGCAGGCATGGTAGCCAGATTTATGGC
>NZ_JAOTRZ010000211.1 GCF_030247655.1 Trichlorobacter sp.
TCGTTCAGCTCAGGTAATCCGCAATGGTGAACTGGCAGGCAGGGCAGGATTAATCCTCCCATTGGCTGATGAACAACGTCGCATCAGACGAACACGGCAACTGTTGATGACCTATTTTGCCCTTGATTTTATCCTGCTGCTTGGCCTGGGATCTTTTGTTCTGTCAAAGATTGTGGTTGCTCCGGTTAATCGCCTGTTGTCTGCAACGGAAAAGATTACGGTTGGTATCTACGGTAACCAGTTGAAAGTTACTGGTGCGCTTGAAATGGCCCGCCTGGCAGATGCATTTAATGCAATGTCCAGCACACTTGACCAAAAACAGCACGAGGTTGCTTCCCATGTTGCCGCACTTGAAGAGGTTAACCAGGACCTGCAACTGGCGCGTGAAGAGGCGGTACGTTCAGAAAAAATGGCATCTGTCGGGCTACTGGCCGCTGGAACAGCTCATGAGATAGGCACACCGTTGGCTTCGGTGATGGGCTATGCCGAGATACTGTCCCAGGAGTTGGAGCAGAACCCGACCCAGCTTGATTATCTTGCCAGAATCATGGATGGCTGCGGAAGGATTGACAGAATTGTAAAAGGCCTGCTTGAGTATGCGCGTCCCAAGCCGCCTGTCTACACCGAGATACACCTGCTGGAGCTGGTTCAACAAACGCTGGAACTGCTGCAACATCAAGGACTTTTTAAGGGGATACAGGGGACACTCAGGACAGAAGGAAGCCCCTCCAGTCTCATGCTTGATCCTCATCAGCTTCAACAGGTACTGATAAACCTGCTGATCAATGCCAGCGATGCAATGCCACAGGGTGGTTCACTGAAACTGGTTGTCAAACAAGAGCCCGGCAGTACTGTACAACTGCTTGAAGTGTGGGACACCGGGGCAGGGATTGCACCTGAAAACCTCGGCAAGCTGTTTGATCCATTCTTTACCACCAAAGCGCCGGGTAAAGGCACAGGTTTGGGATTAGCCATATCAGCCCGTATTATTGAAGGATTTGGTGGCAAAATTTCAGTCCGGAGCAGCATGGGCACAGGCAGTTGCTTCACGGTTCATCTGCCCGTAAATACGAAGGGATAGAAAGCATGAAACAATCCCACATTCTGATTATTGATGATGAAGAAAACCTGCGGCATATGCTCTCCATCATGCTGTGTAAACAGGGCTATCTTGCTGACACGGCTGCTGGTGGCGAAGAAGCGTTGGAGATGCTTGCCAGCCATGCCTATGACTATATTCTGTGTGATATCCGTATGCCGGATATGGATGGTCGGGAGTTTCTTCGCCAGGCCATCAACAGGGGTGTTTCAGCACCGATTGTCATGATGACTGCCTATGGTGCGGTAGATACTGCGGTGGCCTGTATGCAGGAAGGGGCCTATGACTTTATCTCAAAGCCGTTCAAGCGTGATGAAATTGTTATTGTCTTGAAAAAGGCTGAAGAACGTGAGCGTCTGAAAGAGGAAAACCAGACGCTTAAGGCAGAGGTGGCTGATAAAAATTCATTCTGTGGGCTGATTGGCCGCAATCCCGCCATGCTGTCTCTCTATGATCAGATCAGGCGGGTGGCGGGTCTGAAAACCACCGTACTGATTCAAGGGGAGTCAGGAACAGGAAAAGAGCTGGTAGCCAGGGCGTTGCATACCAGTGCCTGCCGTAATGGCAAGCCATTTGTAGCGGTAAATTGTGGTGCCATTCCTGAAACAATGCTAGAAGCAGAACTTTTCGGACATGTCAAAGGCTCTTTTACCGGTGCCACTGCAGATAAGGCAGGCCTGTTTGAACAGGCCGATGGAGGTACGCTTTTTCTGGACGAAATCGGTGAGATGCCGCTTGCACTGCAGGTGAAGCTTTTACGGGTTCTTCAGGAAAGTGAAGTACGCAGAATCGGAGCGTCAACGTCCCGCAAAGTTGATGTGCGGGTGGTGTCAGCCACTGCCCGTGACCTGCAGGCAGAGGTTACAGAAGGACGTTTCCGTGAAGACCTCTTCTTTAGACTGAATGTGTTTTCTCTACAGATCCCGCCGTTAAGAGACCGGGTTGATGATCTTCCGCTACTGGTGCAGTATCTGCTTAAAGAGTGCGCTGCCAGAATCGGGCGTGAACCGGTTCCCAGGGTTGCTCCAGAGGCTTTACGTCGTCTGATGGCCCATAACTGGCCGGGAAACGTGCGTGAGCTGGAAAATGTGCTTGAACGGGCACTGGTGCTTTGTGATGGTGATCAGCTTGCCGCAACCTGTTTACCTAATGGTTCAGCTCCAATTGAACGGCCATCATTGCAAACAGACAGTACTGAAAACCTTTCCATTAAACAGGCTGAACGGCTCATGGAAATGGATCTCATTAGCAAGGCCTTGATCAAGACCGGCGGCAACCGGACCCATGCTGCAAAAATACTTGAAATCAGCCACCGTGCCTTGTTGTATAAGCTGAAGGAATATGGTTTGGAGTTAGTTTGAAGCGCTGTATTCGAATGGTCTCATCAAAATCTAAGAAGGAGTATGTATGTTCAAAATTATCTCCAGTGTTGTTGCTCTCCTCCTGTTGTCTCTTGGTAGTGCATTTGCCATGCCTGCAGCAAAAGATGGCTGCGGCACCATGGAATGCTCCAAATGTCATTCCCTGACCGTTAAAGAGGCTGGTGAACTGCTCAGCTTTGCCGGTGTAACGGTAAAGTCGGTTAAACCTGCGCCATCGCACGGCATGCATGAAGTGTTGTTTGAAAAAGACGGAGGGATGGGAATTGTCTTTATTGATTATGGCAAGAAACATCTGATTCAGGGGATGATCATTGATCTTAAGACCAAAGAACCGGTTGCTGCCCATGAAAAGGATATTCCCAAGCCAAAACAGTTTACCGGTGTTGATCCCAAGTTGATTCCTGTGCAGCATGCCGTTGTGATGGGTAATTCCAAATCAGCGAAAAAACTGTATGTTTTTACTGATCCTGATTGTCCCTATTGCCGCACCCTGCATTCAGAGTTGCAGAAGCTTGAAAAGTTGATGCCGGATCTTTCCATTACTATCATGCTCTATCCATTACGTCAGTTGCATCCTCATGCCTATGACAAGGCTCGTGTTGTCTTAAGCAAAAAGAAGCGTGATCTGTTGGATAAGGCGTTTGAAGGTAAAGATCTCCCCAAGGTTAAGGGTGATGAAGGCAAGGCAGCTGTTGACGCAATCATTGCTTTTGCAGGGGAACAGGGGATAAACGGCACACCAATGATTCTGTTGCCGGATGGTAAAGTGTATCAGGGGCAGCGTACTGCAGAAGCTCTCAAGGCTGCTTTAGAAGGAAAGTAAAGAAAGAAGTTCAGCTAGAGGTCAAAAAACAGGACGCTGAATATACGAAAGGCCCCGGTTCCCACGCCGGGGCCTTTCCGTTTTCAAGGCGGTGAATTTCTTTCGTGTTTCCTTGAATTTATCTGTTTGCGCTATAGTGTATTTTCACCGTGACAAGTGCAGTAACCAATTTTTCAATAATCACAATTTTTGTTGCGGCTTGTCACCTGGAAGGGGCCGACACTCTGCAGTGTAATAATCCTTAAAACGGCAGTTACTCACGCAAAGCCGCAAAGCTCGCAACGAAAATCAATCCGTTACAGAAATGAAGGGCTGAACCGGTTAGGTGACACTGCAGATTCTTGCAATTGACTGTTTTTATTGCGTAGCGTCGTTGCGCCGTTGCGTGAACTGCTTTTTCTAGGATAATCCGCTTGCTATCTGTAGCCTATAAGCTAAAATAACGTCATGCAAACCTTTACCCATGACATAGAGTATTACCGGACCACTGAAGGCAAAGCACCGTTTAAGGAATGGCTTGAAGCCTTACGGGATGTTACCGGGCGGGCTAAAATCCGTGTACGGCTTGACCGCGCCCGTCTGGGCAATCTGGGGGACCACAAGCAGCTTACCGCCGGTTTGTGGGAAATGAGGATTGATTGCGGGCCGGGGTATCGTGTCTACTTCACCAGAGAGGGGAGCAGGTTGATTTTGCTTCTGATCGGTGGGGACAAGGACACACAGAAGCGGGATATTGCCAGGGCCGCCGGATACCTGGAAGATCACCAAAGGAGACAACAGCCATGACACACACAACAGACTATCAACGGGACCTGATTGAAGCCCTGAAGGATCCGGCTGAAGCTGCCGCGTACCTGAACGCAGCACTTGAAGAGGGGGACAAGGAATCTTTTCTGCTTGCCTTGCGGAACATTGCAGAGGCTAACGGGGGCATGAAGGCGGTTGCTGAAAAGGCCCACCTGAACCGGGAAAGCCTGTACCGTACCCTTTCACGCCGGGGTAATCCTGAAATTCGCACCTTGTTCAACCTGCTGCATGGGGTTGGTTTACGCCTTAACGTGATGCCTGAAGAAGTGGCGGCATGATTCCTTCACCGGGTTGCGCTGCTTGTGAAATTGAAAAGCCCCTTCCTGGATTGGAGGGGGCTTTCTGTTATAATTGTTTTTTATGCAGTCAGTCTTTGATGTGGCTGCACTCGTCACTTCACCTATCGGCGTGGTGTCTCGGTCAAGGTGTTCCAGTGCAGTTCCTGTAGAACCCAGACTACCCTTACTGAGGGGACGCTCTTTCACTCAACAAAGTTACCACTGACGATCCGGTTCCAAGCCATGTTCTTTCAGGCGCAGAGCAAGAACAATGTATCGATTCTGGAACTGCGACGTCTGGCTGGTATCAGCTATCGTGCTGCCTGGCGCATCAAACATAAAATGATGCAGGCCATGTTTGAGCGTGAGCAAACAACCGTATTATTAGACCGCGTTGAGATAGATGACAACCGTTTCCCGGCTGTTGGGACATGCCACCTTGACCATGACCCTACGTTATGCCCACCTTGCACCAAACCACCTGCAAAATGCTGTTGATGTCATGAGCCGGATACAGTCTGAAGATTTACATTACAATTTACATGACAATAGAGCTTTGGAAGGGTAGGGAGTAAGCGTAAGTAGTTGATATACGAAAGGCCCCGGTTCCCACGCCGGGGCCTTTCCGTTTTCATGGCGGAAAACGTGCCTTTAGGCCTTTGTAGCTACCGCTTTTTTCACTGGGCCGTTCATACC
>NZ_JAOTRZ010000212.1 GCF_030247655.1 Trichlorobacter sp.
ATGCGACATCGCCCTGAACTGCAGCCGGACCATCTCGCCATGCTGACGGAAGATGGGGGGATTGCCGGATGAGAGATGCAGGTCTGAGGCTCCCTGCTCCTTCATCATTTTGAACAGTGCATCTATTTTAGCCATTATAGTAACCTCATAAAGACAGCTTATTCACGCGGAGCCGCGGAGTTCGCGGAGAACGAATTGAATAAACATGGTTTTGAACTGTTTTGCCTGTCTTTCTTAACAGGTACATCGGATACTCTGTCATTTTTCCCTTCGCGCCTCAGTGTCTCCGCGTGAGTCGGTTTTGGGGAAATAGTGCTGATGGATAGTTATTGAATTACTGCTGCAATAAACTCTTCAGGGGATACAGCTCCCGCCTTTAACAGGGCCTCACCTTCCGCCTTGATGCCGCGATAACCATCAGCATTAAGTCCGGCGATAAAACTGCTTCCGTCAGAAACGGCATCAAAACGAGCGTGCAGTTCACGGTCAAAACAGATGCAATTGGTTAGAAAAATCCGTTCACTGACCCCGGTGTAATTACATTGTGGACAGCCTGTTGCGTGATACAGCTTTGCAGGTGGCGGTTGCATCTGCAGGCCGAGTAGTTCCTGTTGCGGTATGGTGGCGGCCTGTCTGCAGCCGGGGCAGAGGAGCTGAATGCCTTTGAATGATACAATGCCGGAAAGAAACGGGGTCAGAAAGGCGTTGCGCTGACGGTAGCGGATCAGATGGTCACACAGGTTGCGGGTGCCGCGGATATCCATTCCCACCAGCACCAGTTTGCCCCGCATGGCAGCCCGTGCTGCAGCGGTAAATGGCTCCAGAGCTGTGCCGTCTTCAATCACCAGAATATCCGGGCCATGCTCAAGGCTGTCCATAATCAGCCGTCCGCGGGTCGCCTCTGATTCTGGCAGTGGGATGCGGGGGAGTTGTTTGCGCATTCTCCCCGGTTCATTGCCAAGGACAAGAACAGACCTGTTGGCGGTGTCCAGCTCCTCCAGTAGCAGATCCATAAAACGACAACGTTCCTGCAACGAGCGGGATGCAAACAGTATCAGGCCGTGGCGAACTGTTGTGAGGCGGGTAAACTGTTCTCGCTGGAATGACGACAGTTGTAACCGGGACAGTGTGTGAGGAATGTTGGCCGTTATATGCCGACGGATGGTGATGTAGTCTCCCTGTCTGCCAGGCATCAACAGGACCTGAAAACAGAGTTCCCGTTCATGATGGAGAAAGCTGATGCACCCGCTAAGTGAGGGTTCACTGGAGAACGGTAGTGTAGCCGCTTTGCGGATCAGGCTGGAGACAGTTGTATAGTGATCTGCTGCTAGCGTCCCCAGCTCATGGTTGGTTGCACCGCTTCGGGCAGTGATGGCAATTGCCGTATCCAAAGGCATAAAGGAACAGGAGCTTAACTGGTGCTGAATGCTGTAGGCAAGCAGGTTGTTCAGCAGCTGTTGTCCGCTGAGATCTGAGTTAATGGAGGAGAGCTGTTCGGCAGTAAACAGACCTGAACTAAAACCAAGTTGTTCTTCTTTGTTCTGGCCGTAGCACTGGTCAAGTATCTCGTTTATTTCACGGGCCAGTGCAACCGAGAGGTTGATCTGGCAACCTGACGCCTCGGCAGCAGCGGTAACAGCTTCTTTATTGAGCGGGTCCGCAATGGCAATAGATAGCTCATCTCCTGCTTGTATCAGTGGTATCAGTTGATGTGTTCTGCAGATGTTTGCAGGAATCAGCGTAAGAGCATCCGGGTCAATCATCTCGCGTTTAAGCCGGATGTAAGGAATATCCAGCTGATTGGAGAGCGCCCAGTCAATATCCTCCTGTGTGACGATACCCAGAATAACCAGTGCTTCACCAAAGCGGCATCCGCTGCGTTGCTGTTCTTCAAGTGCGGCAGTGATGTCGGTATCACTGATGATACGTGAGTTATAAAGGATTGCACCCAGCGTGCCTTCCCTGACATTGATAGGCATAGGGCTCCCTTCTGCTGCTGATGAATTGGTGCTATTGTAACCCGATATGATAGCGAGTCAATCATTGCGGAAGACCGTACGGGTGTGCTACAGATGCTGCCCCGTAACTGTAACAATTAAACCAAGGAGTTGTACTAAGATGCAGCGTCGAGCGTTAGCGTTATTTTCCGGTGGTCTGGATTCAATCCTGGCAGTGAAGGTGATCCAGCAACAGGGGGTTGATGTGCTGGCCATCAACTTTACTTCGCCATTTTTTGGCTGTTCACCGATTCTTGATGGTGAGCCGGTGGCAGCCCAATATGCCCGGCGTTATGATATTCCATTCCGGTCCATCCCGTTGGGGGCAGAGTTTATTGAGATGCTGCGGCATCCCCGACATGGCTACGGCAGTGCCCTCAATCCCTGTATTGATTGTAAGACCTTTATGCTGCGCTGTGCCGGTGCCTTGCTGCAGGAGTTGCAGGCTGATTTTGTGATCACCGGTGAGGTGGTGGGGCAGCGCCCCATGAGCCAGCGTCAGGATACCCTGCGTCTGATTGAGCGGGATTGCGGTATTGCCGGACTGTTGTTGCGTCCGCTTTCGGCAAAGTATATGAAGGTGACTATCCCGGAGGCTGAGGGCTGGGTAAACCGGGAACAGCTGCCGGCCATCAAGGGGCGGGGACGTAAGGATCAGATGCGGCTGGCTGCCGAGCTTGGGGTAGATGAATATCCGGCGCCGGGTGGTGGCTGTCTGCTGACCGAGGAGAGCTATATCCCCAAGGTCAAGGATCTGCTGGACCACCAGACCGTACCGGTGATCAGGGATTTTGATCTGCTGCGAACCGGCCGTCATTTCCGGCTGTCTGAGCAGTGCAAGGCGGTGGTTGGCCGGGACAGCAGCGACAACGAAAAGATTCTGGTCTCAATCGGTGCCGGTGAAACCACCCTGCGCTGGATGGATGGTGCCAGTCCGCTGGTGCTGCTGGTGGGAGAACCTCGGCAGGCCGATCTGCTGCAGGCCGGGCGGATTTTGCTACGCTACACCAAGGCAGTTAAAGGGGAGGCTGCCAGTTTGAGTCTGCAGGTTGATGGTGTTCGCTCAGAAATCAGTGTGCTGAATGATCTGCAGGAGGCTGAGCTGGAGCGGTTCAGGATTTAAAGATGTTAGCCGCGAAAGAACACAAAGAACGCAAAAAATAGTCATAAGCCGGGTTTTGAAACGGTTTGCCGTTCTTTTTTCTCTTTGCGATCTTTTGCGGCCAGTCTGGCAGTTACGCCTTTTGGGGTAAATCCAGCACCTGCTGCAGGGCGGCATCAATGGCAGCCGTATCTACGATCGTGTTGAAGCAGGGACCATGGGGGCGCAGGTTCAACACGCCGATCACCGGCAACGGGTAGCAATCCTTGATGCCGGAGGTCAGATCCCGTTCGCAGGCCACGGCCAGCACCAGCTTGGGACGTTTCTCCACAATCACCTTGCGGGCCAGGGTGCCGCCGGTGGCTACTGAGATGTCAATCCCGTACTTTCTGCCGATCTCCACCAATCCTTTGATGTCGCATCGTCCGCACAGCACGCATTTGTTCACATCGCCGGTTACCTTGATCTCGCAGTCAAACAGCTGAATGCAGTGGGGCAGCAGGATCAGTATCCGGTCCGGGCGCACCTTGTATCTCTGGGAGATCACCAGCGAGTTGTTCATGGCAATAAAGGACTGGCGAATCCGGTCCTTGTCCAGCCCCAGTACCCTGCCCACAAATTCAATCAGTGGCAACAGAAACTTGATCACCACCAGCCGCATGAAGCGGGTAAAAAAGATATCCTTGCCCAGCGCCGTGGTCAGCACCAGCAGGCCGGTGCCCAGGATAGCGGTGCCGGACAGTGCCAGTACAATCAACCCGACAATCCGGGGCAGGTCAGGGTGGATATTGGCCAGGCCACGGCTGGGTACCCACCATGCCAGAAAGATCACTACCACCAAGACTATGCAGGTTAGCCCCATCAGGGCGATAAAGAGCCGTTTGCGTGGGGCTGCGGTCTGTTCCTGAACATCACTCATGCAGCTACCTCATGTGGCGTTAGCAACGTGCCAAGTGCCAGGGGGTGGCCAGCCAGAAAGCTGGCTGCATCCATTTTCTTGCTGCCTGCGGCCTGTAGCTCTTGAATAGTAATGGACCCTTGACCACAGGCGACCTCAATGCCGTTTTTCCCAGTGGCAATGATGGTTCCGGGCAGACCGGAGCCCTGGCAGAGGGTGGTGCGGTACAGCTTCAGCGGGGCTCCCTCAAGGAAGGTGACAGCCCCTGGCCAGATTGAGAGACCACGGATCTGGTTGTGCAGCTCGGCTGCAGGTCGCTGCCAGTCGATCAGGCCATGCTCTTTTTTTAGCAGCGGTGCATAACAGCTCTGGCTGTCATCCTGTGGTTGCGCTGTGATTGTTCCCGCCTTCAAGCCCTCCAGGGTCTCTCCCAGAAGCTCTGCACCCAGTTGCGACATCCGGTCATGCAGAGTCTGAATCCCTTCGTCCGGTGCAATCGGTGTCGCCTTTTTCAGTAGCATCGGGCCGGTGTCCAGTCCCACATCCATCAGCATGGTGGTGACGCCGGTCTCGGTCTCGCCATTGACAATACACCAGTTGAGCGGTGCAGCGCCACGGTAACGGGGCAACAGTGAGGCATGGACATTGACGCAACCATGGGGCGGTATCTCCAGCAGCGCCTTCGGCAGGATCTGGCCAAAGGCTACCACCACGATCAGGTCGGGCTGTAGCGTCCGAATCTGTTCAATTACCTCCGGTGCCCGCACCTTGGGGGGTTGATGGACCGGGGTGGCGTGCTTTATAGCCAGCTTTTTCACCGGTGGTGGCTGCAGTTTCTGGCCGCGACCCTTGGGGCGATCGGGCTGGGTAAAGACGGCTACCACGTTTTCAGTGCGATCAAGCAAGGTCTGCAGGGTGGGGCAGGCAAACTCCGGCGTACCCATAAAGATGATCCGCCAGCCGGTCATGGGGTACTCCGTCTA
>NZ_JAOTRZ010000213.1 GCF_030247655.1 Trichlorobacter sp.
TAGGTGTTTACTCAACCATATAGATTTCATTGTCCCCTGCCTGATACTGCCTGATCTCTGCCAGAAATGCATCTCCGTATTGTTGCAGCTTGCGATCTCCGACACCACTGACCTGACGCATCTCCTGCAGGTTTTTGGGGGTGCTGTGGGCCATTCCTGCCAGTGTAGCATCAGAAAACACCACAAAGGGAGGCAGTTTGGCGGTGTCGGCAATCTGTTTGCGCAGAGCCCGCAGTTTGTCAAACAGGGCCTGGTCGTAATCTTTTTTTGCACCGGCCCGTTTTCTGGTGCGCTCCACCGTCTCCGCGGTGTTACGGGGCATACCCAGCGTGACAACCATCTCACCCTTGAGCACCGGACGGGCTGCAGAAGAAAGGGAAAGTGCACCAAAGCGGGTAAAATCCTGGCTCAGATAGCCTAAGTGAATCAGCTGCCGGATAATGTTTTCCCACTGTGCTGCAGGTGTGTCGGCACCGATCCCCCAGGTGGAAAGTTTATCATGCTTCAGATCCAGCACCCGTTGGTTTTTACTGCCCCGTAGTACTTCAATCAGATGCATCATGCCGAACCGCTCACCGGTCCTGTACACGCATGAGAGCGCCTTTTGTGCCAGCACGGTAGCATCAAAGCGCTGGGGCGGATCGGTGCAGATATCGCAGTTGCCGCAGTCATGATCACGCTGATCACCAAAGTAGGACAAAAGCGCCCGACGGCGGCAGCTCAGCGCCTCACCATAGGCCACCATGGCATTCAGCTTCTGGATCTCGATTCTTACCCGCTCTGCGTTGTCACTGTTTTCTATCAGCTTGCGGGCGGTCATGACATCACCCATGCCGAACAACATCAACGCCTCGGATGGCAGACCATCCCGTCCGGCCCGTCCGGTTTCCTGATAATAACTTTCCACGCTTTTGGGCATATCATAATGCACCACAAAGCGGACGTTTGGTTTATCTATCCCCATGCCAAAGGCAACCGTAGCCACCACAATACGGATATCATCCCGCTGGAATGCCTCCTGAACACGTTTGCGCTCATCGTCCGGCAGACCGGCGTGGTAGGCGGCAGCACTAAATCCGGCGGCCTGTAGCTGCTTGGCTACCTGATCGACCCGTTTGCGACTTAAGGCATAGACAATCCCTGCCTCATCCCGCCGGTTGCGGAGAAATGACCCAAGCTGGGCCAGCGGCTTTTGCTTGGGGATTACCGTGTAGGTAATGTTGGGGCGATCAAAACCAGCCACAAAAACCGTCGCATTGGGAAGACCCAGCTGCCCTAGAATATCCTTGCGGGTTTCCGGGTCCGCGGTGGCGGTCATAGCCACAATCGGCACACCGGGGAAAAGCGGCCGCAGGCGACCCAGCTGTGTGTATTCAGGCCTGAAATCATGTCCCCATTGCGAGATACAGTGCGCCTCGTCAATGGCAAACAGTGCCAGTTTTAGTGTGCCAAGCCGCTCCAGAAATTCCGGCATCATCAGCCGTTCCGGAGCAACATACAGCAGATCCAGAGTCCCCTTGTCCAACTGCTGAAATACTCTGCCGGCTTCAGCCGCAGAGAGCGATGAGTTCAGGCAGGCAGCCTGTACACCATTTGCAATCAGGGCATCCATCTGATCCTTCATCAGGGCGATCAGTGGTGATACGACAATTGCCAGACCATCCCGATGCAGGGCCGGGATCTGGTAGCAGAGCGATTTCCCACCGCCGGTGGGCATTACCAGAAAAACATCCTCACCAGCCAGCACCCGTTCAATGACTTCCTGCTGGGGAGGGCGGAAGTCATGAAAACCGAAAACGGTTTTAAGGGTATGCAGGATGGTTGTGCCCATGGGAGCGATAGTCGCTTACAGCTCCTGCAATGGGCGTTGCCAGGCATTTTTCAGCTTGGCAAGATCAGCTGAAAGCACAGACTTGCCTTCCAGTCCAGCAATGGTAACGGTCTCGTTATCCATAACCTGGCCGATCTGAGCATACACCGTACCGGCCATAGCCTCTTCAAAGGCTGACCACTGGGCCGGATGCACCGTTACCAGCAGGCGGGAGGCTGATTCAGAGAACAACAGGGTTTCGTCGGTACGGTACCGTTGATCGCCTTCAAACCTGACATTGGCCAGCTCTGCGCGGCAGCCAAAACCGCCGGAAAAGGCCGATTCAGCAAGTGCTACGGCCAGACCACCATCTGAAAGGTCATGGCAGGATGCCACCAGACCGGACATGATCGCCCCGTGCAGTGCCTTGTAGCGGGCCAAGGCGGAGGTGATCTCCACCTTGGGCACCTTGTTGCCGGTGTAACCCTGCATGGCCAGATACTCGGAACCGCCTAGCTCGTCTTTGGTTGCCCCCAGCAGGCAGATGATGTCACCTGCCCGTTTGAAGTCCATGGTCACGGCGTTGCGGATATCAGGAATCGTACCGATTACCGAAAACAGCAGGGTTGGCGGGATCGAGATCTTGGTGGTGCCGTCGTAGAAGTCGTTCTTCATCGAATCCTTGCCGGAGACCAACGGCAGGTTGATCGGCACGCAGAGATCCAGCAGCGCCTGGTTAGCGCGAACCAGTTGGGCCATCTTGTACGGGCCGTCCGGGGTCTTTTCCGACAGGACCGGATCACACCAGCAGAAGTTGTCCAGGCCAGCCCAATGACCAGGATTGCCACCAACTGCCACATAGTTGCGCAGCGCCTCGTCCAGGGCGTTGGCAGCCATCCAGTATGCGTCAATATCAGAGTAACGGGGGCAGATGCCGTGGGAGACCACCACCCCTTTGTATGAGTCAAGGATCGGCCTGACCACGGCAGCATCGGACGGGCCATCGTTGGTTACGCCGGTGAACGGCTTGACCACTGAGCCACCCTGTACCTCATGGTCGTAACGCCGGACCACTGATTCCTTGGAGCAGATATTAAGCTGTCCCAGCAGCCCCAACAGGTCAGCGGTCCAGTCTTCCTTGTCCTGGGCCGGTGCCTCAGGGTTGACCGGTGGCTGCCATTTGGCCGGAATCTGCATCGGCGGCAGTCCTTCATGCATGAACTCCATCGGCAGCCAGGCCACGGTCTTGTCGCCATACTGCATATGGAAGATGCCGCTGTCGGTGAATTCACCCAGCACGGTGGATTCCACCCCGAACCGCTTGGACATAGCCATGAATTCGTCCAGTTTCTCTGGCGGAACTGCCATGGACATCCGCTCCTGAGCCTCGGAGATCAGGATCTCCCAGGGATCAAGGCCGGGATACTTCAAGGGAGCCTTGGACAGATCCATCCGGCAACCGTTGCATTCGCCTGCCATTTCGCCGATTGAGGAGGAAAGTCCGCCAGCGCCGTTGTCGGTGATAAAGCGGTACAATCCCTTGTCACGGGCACGGATCAGGAAATCAAACATCCGCTTCTGGGTGATCGGATCGCCGATCTGTACCGCCGTAACTGGCGAATTTTCGTTTAGCTCTTCCGATGAGAAGGTTGCGCCGTGGATGCCGTCCTTGCCGATCCTGCCGCCTGACATCACGATCAGGTCGCCCGGCTTGATGCTCTTTTCGTGGCCGGCAATGCCGTTAACCCGGGCAGGCATCATACCGGCGGTGCCGCAGAACACCAGCGGCTTACCGGCAAAGCGCTCATCAAACACGATCGAGCCGTTGACGGTGGGGATGCCGGACTTGTTGCCGCCATGCTCAACGCCTTCAACCACCCCTTCAAAGATCCGGCGGGGATGCAGTAGACGGGAGGGCAGTGGCTTGTCGTAGAACGGGTCAGCAAAACAGAATACATCGGTATTGAAGATCAGCTTGGAACCCTGGCCGGTGCCAAACGGGTCGCGGTTGACCCCCACGATGCCGGTTAGCGCCCCGCCGTAGGGATCAAGGGCAGAAGGCGAATTGTGGGTCTCAACCTTGAACACCAACGAGTTGTTTTCATCAAAGGTGATTACCCCGGCGTTGTCCTTGAATACTGAAAGACAGAAATCTTTATCACCCAGGTTGGCGCGCACATCTTTGGTGACCCGCTGGATGTAGGACTTGAACAGTGATTTGATCTCCTGCTTGGTGCCGTTTTCATCTTCGTACTGCACGGTGCCACTAAAGATCTTGTGTTTGCAGTGCTCTGACCAGGTTTGGGCCAGACACTCCAGCTCCACATCGGTTGGCTTTGCGCCCAGGCCTTGCTTGGCCCGCTCTGCCAGAACCTTTGGATCGCGGTAGTGGGCCTGGATAATCTTCATCTCCTCCAGGGTCAGGGCCAGCACGCCATCTTTGCTGATCCGCAGCAGCTCTTCGTCAGAGACCTCCAGATCCATCTCCCGCACCTGGCCTTTGGTTGCGCCGGTTACCTTGGGTACGGTGGTGGGGAAGCCCCGCTTGGCCATAAAATCAGCCGCAGACATGACGCTGTAACGCTGGATCAGGGTGTTGCAGAGCAGGCCGGTGGCGATCTTCTCTACCTGCTCGGCGCTCAGTTTCCCTGTGAATAGGTACTGGACCGAAGAATAGACCGCTTCGCTGTCTGCAAGAGGGCGTTGGATCAGGTAGGAAACTGCTTCTCCAGCTGTCCGCCCGATGTTGTCGGTGACACCTGGCCGAAAGCCAACTTCCACGGCCCAGTCAAAGCCCACTGCCTGCGGCAGGTCGATGCTGTGATTTTGGATGACTGGATCGCAGAACGGACCTGAGGCCGCTGCTTCCAGCTCCAGACGGGACAGGTCGGCATCCACGGTAAAGATGTCGATGGTACGCACCTGCTGGATGCTTAAGTGCAGAAAATGTTCGATTTCACGCTTGATCCGCTCACCACGGGCATCGCGTACGCCGTCTTTTAGGGCAACTTCAATTCGGTTCGACATGTCAGTCCTTTATTTCTTCACAAAAATAACTTCAACGCGGCGGTTACCTTCCACATTATTCTTGGGATAGGCCGGT
>NZ_JAOTRZ010000214.1 GCF_030247655.1 Trichlorobacter sp.
GTATGTGAAGCAATAGAAATGGCTGATTTTAGCTCATCTAAACAACCTCACGTATTGGATATGGGGTCTGGCTGGGGTGTTTCAAGTGAATTACTTGTATTTTGTGGGTGCAGGGTTACAGCTGTAGATATTAATCATAAGTTTGTTAGGCTTGTTAACGAACGAGCAATATCTAAGTCATTGCCAATTGAAGCGATAATATCATCTTTTGATGATTTTAGCTCAACTGAAAAGTATGACGCTATATTTTTTTATGAGTGTTTGCATCATTCAGTTACTCCATGGTTGCTTCTAGGCAAGATGGCAAACTTTCTTGCGCCAAATGGCAGAATAATTATTTCAGGAGAGCCAATTAATTCAATTTGGTGGAAACACTGGGGGTTAAGGTTAGATCCTTTGTCAATATATTGTATAAGGAAATTCGGTTGGTTTGAGAGCGGTTTTTCTTTTGAATTTGCTGAAAATATTTTTAAAATGATAGGCTTTAAAACCCAAATATTTAAAGGGAGAAGTATTAACGGATCTGATATAATTGTCAGCTTTGAACCGAGTTCACCGTATAGATGTACAACAAATAATCTTCTTACAGAGTTTAAAATTAAGATTGAAGCAATTGATGTGATTAAAACAGTTAAACATGGCACTAGTTATTATCAGAGAGTGCAGGTAGAAAATTTAGGATCTCAAACTATATACGGTGAAGGAAACAATCCTGTTCACATTTCGTATCACTGGAAATATATAGATGGTGAATATGTTGAGTACGATGGTGTGAGATCAAAGTTAGATCCCCCGATTTTACCGTCTGATAGCTCACAAATAAGGGATGTCAAAATATTGGCTCCTTCGGCTCCTGGTGTTTATCAGCTTGAAATTACCATGGTGCAAGAAGGAGTGGCTTGGTTTGAAGACCGTGGTTCTCATTGTGCAAAGCTGGCAATAAATGTCGAATAATTTCGATGTTGATATAGTTTAGTCAAATGATGGCGGAGTCAGTGCCTGTCGTGGTTAATCGGGAAGGCTTTTGTGAAAAAGTTTGGTAGTGTGGTGCTTCATATTGGTTGTCCTAAGACTGGATCCACATCAATTCAGGCATTCTTAAATAGTGGACGTCAGGCCTTTTTGGCTGCCGGTCATCTGGCCTATCCACCGGGACATTGGCATGCACAGTTGTCGTCATGTTTTAGTAACAAACCTGATCAGTGCTATTTCAATGTGTCACATGGACTTACTGATCTTGATACCATTCGTAAGAGAGATGCATTGTATTTTGATGAGCTCTGTCAGTGGTTGGACCAAGTTCGACCGTGCAAACATCTGATTTTTAGTTACGAAGGTTTTCTTTATCTTGATACGGATGCACTAGACCGTTTTAAGACATTCGCTTTGAAGTGGTCTGACGAAATTATTGTTGTGGCCTACGTCCGTCCACCGCTATCCTTTGCGGCTAGTGCTTTAAGTCAGCAGGCCAAAACAGGGGTTTTGTTCCAGCATCTTCCATATATTCCGTGGAAAACAATCATTCAAATTTATTTATCAGTTTTTAAGAAAGATCAACTGATTCTTCGTAAATTTGAAAGGGATGTTTTAGCAGGAGGAGATGTTGTTGATGATTTTATGCATGTCTTGGGCATTACCTCTTTACCGAGTGAATTGAAAGGTTGTAGGGAGGCGGAGAATGAATCAGTTTCAGATGTTGGGATGTTGCTCAGCATAAAAATCAAAGAACTGCTGGAAAAAAGAAAAGTAACTGTAACTCACGGTGCATTTTTCGATTTTTTGGGTAAGCATCTTTCACTAATACCAGGCAACAGGTTTAAACTTGAACCAGAATTATGCAGCCGTATTCTCGTAGAAAATAAAGAAGATATTGAATATTTGTATGATGAATTTGGTATTTCACTTGCTGAGCCAATGATTAAAAATCCTGGATCAATGAGTCGCTTTGAGCAGGATCGTCAACTGGTAAGCATGATTGATGGTATAGCTGAGCTTATAACTCAGGTAACATTTGGAGGAACAAGGCATAGTGACTTTGCTGCTCCTGAATTTAATCTGCTTAACATAATGCTTGAAAGTGAAAGTCATCTGACATCAGGTGGTCTACTTTCTTTCATTCTTGAGTTTTCATTGGCCGTTGAAGTTAGTGAATTAGTGATTGGTATTCGTATTTCTGATGGATTTGGTCGTTTGGCCTTTAGTACGAATACACAACGCCTTGGTCAGCCGTTATGTGATCTGGCCATAGGTACTTATTGTGAACAGTGGGCTATGGTGGCTGATCTGCCGAAAGGCGACTATGCGGCATCTTTTGTTTTTTCTGAACGCCTAAAAGGTAGTATGCGCAAGATTGCTTGGTATGACAAGCTGGTGAGTTTTTCTATTGGAGAAGAGACACTTTCAACGGGTTATACTCGTTTACCGGTTACGACAACTTGTAGTCGCATATCAGACCGTGTTGTGCGACCGTTGACAGAGGTTAAGGGGACGCTACGTTTCGGTGCCGTGCCAGTAAATCTTGCGTCAGGGGAAACCGTAGTGATGTCTGTGGTGTTGAAGAATAGCTCGAATCAGGACTGGATTAGTCTACATAAATATCCAATTAACCTCTCCTACCACTGGTTAGATGAACAGGGTGGTATTGTTGTGTTTGATGGAGTTCGGACACCGCTGCCTGGAGGTGTACTATATGCTGGGACTAGTGTGGAGGTCACATTGATGGTGAAGGCACCTGATACTCTAGGGCGTTATCGGCTGTGTGCTATGCCGGTTCAAGAGTTTTTTGCTTGGTTTAATGAGATAGGTTTTTTGCCAGGCGAAGCTATATTTGAGATCGTTACACAAGATGATTCTACAATAATACTTCAATGTCCCTAGTTATTCCCGTTGATGCTTTTACCTTCCCGATAAGCGGCATTGGCTGTAATGTATGGGGAGGCTTTCAATTGGAAAGGTGTTAAAATCTTTGAAAAGACTGTTGATCCTTTCCGTTGATGCCCTTTCTCCTCCCCTCAGTGGTATTGGTCGTTATGCTTGGGAGTTGGCATCTCGCTTACCTTTAACCCGCTCTATAGATGTAGTTCGCTACATGCGACAAGGGCGCTGGATTGAAAATCCTGCTGTTCTGCTTGATCCTGCCTGCCGTTTGCCCAGAAAAAGTTGGCTGCAAAGAAGAGAACCAAAGCTTGTTGCTAACTGGAGATTAAGGCAGCAATGTCGTGGCGCTCTTTTCCATGGTCCTAACTATTTTCTGCCTGAATATATAGATATTGGAGTTGCGACCATCCATGACCTTTCAATTTTCAGATTCCCTGAAACCCATCCTCTCGAACGTATCAAACAGTTTGAGGCCAATTTTGCCACCACACTGGCGCGGGCTGCCCATCTGATTACCGATACGGAGGCGATCAGGCGTGAAGTGATTGAAATGTTTGGCTGGCCTGAAGATCGGATTAGCGCGGTACATTTAGGTGTTGGAAGCGGCTATCGTCCACATGACGATTATGAAACCACAAATGTGCTTGCCAGGTTCAGGTTGTGCCATGGCAGGTACAGTTTGTGTGTTGCAACCATTGAGCCTCGCAAGAATATTGATCTGCTTTTAGATGCCTATCGTGAGCTGCCGTCAGCTATGCGCAGTCAGTTTCCGCTGGTGTTAATTGGTAATGAAGGCTGGCAGAGTGGACAGTTACATGACAGAATTAAGGCCTTTTGTGCTGAAGGGTGGCTACATTATCTGAAGTTTGTTCCTGAGGCTGATTTGCCGATGCTGTATGCCGGGGCGCGGCTGTTTGTCTATCCGTCCCGATACGAAGGATTTGGCTTGCCGGTGTTGGAGGCGATGGCTTCCGGTGTTCCGGTGATCAGTTCTACTGATCCGGCTCTGGTTGAAGTTGGCGGTGACGCGACCTGGCAGATATGCCCTGAAGATAGAACTGCATTTATCCAGGCTTTGGAACAGGGGTTGGAGGACGAGCTCTGGCGGGGGGGGGCACAATCAAAAGGCTTGTCCCGTGCCCAGAGATTTACGTGGGAAGCGTGTGTGGAGGAAACGGTACGGGTGTACCAGAAGGTGCTGTGAGCCGTGTTACTGTTTGTGCAGGACAACGATATTACCGGCATTGAGCAGGCTTGGTGTGCGGCAGAGTTTTCTGAAGGCCTGGTGTATTTCTCCCATAAAGGTTATACAGCGTTCGCTGAATGGCTGCGGGGAGGATTCAAAAAGGATCCCTTTTTCATGGGGGCGTTTGATGACGCGGTAGTCGGAAAATCCGGCGTTCTTTGCGCAGCTAATAATTCTACCAGGGTGCATCTCTTTTTCTGTAACACCGAATGTTTTAACGGCATATTGACTTTCATGGGAGAGGTGATGGTCTTTACCCGGTTCTACGGTGATGCAGATACCCCCCGGCTTCAGCGATTGGTAGACCGCAGTAAGGGCTGCCTGTTCATCTACAGCATGATGCAGCGAATCATAAAAAACAGCGCAGTCAAACTGTTCCGGCATGTCAAGTGATTCATAGTCACTGACCAGGAAATCAACATTGGTCGTCCCGGCTTTCTGTCTGTTTTGGTGGGCAAGTTCAATCATGGCTGGTGCAATGTCCTGACCGATAACCTGATAGCCTCTCTGGGCAAAGAGGATGCTGGTCCAACCGGTACCAACCCCAAGGTCAAGCAGTCGGGCAGGAGGCGGAGGCAACAGCAGAAAAATGGCGCCGAGGTCCAGAAAATAATTGCCGCAACGGGGATCTGAGTAGGGTTTGTGCTGTGCGTGATAGGCGCCATCTGTGCCTATATTATCTATATAATCAATTTCACCCTGTTTTGCCATTCAACCTGATTCCTTGCAATGTGTGCCGCGTGTTTTTTACGCTGTTGCAACCTAACAGGG
>NZ_JAOTRZ010000215.1 GCF_030247655.1 Trichlorobacter sp.
GCAAAACGAACAACCAAAACCGTCAATTTACTTCCAAGCCAGAGCAGAAAAGCTTCAAGCAAGGGAGATAGGAACCAAATTCAACCGTTTTTCAAAGGCCTGTTAGTAAAACAAGCATCCTATATATGGAGGAAACATGTCATCAATACTAGTTGAATTAACAGCAAACATTGTATCTTCACACGCTGCAACAGTTGAAATGAGTTCTGATGAGCTGCTACAGGAGATTCAAAAAGTCTATGCTGCATTAAAAAACCTTGATTCTGATGTAGCTTCCAGTGAAGAAGCTGTTATTAAAGAAGCTGCTCCGGCCATCTCTCCCAAAAAATCAATTCAAAAAGATCAGATCATCTGCCTGATCTGTGGAAAAGGCGGTTTCAAGACCCTTTCCCGCCACCTGAAGCAGGCCCATGGTATAAAGGCAAGTGAGTACCGCAAACAGTTTGGTATTGCCAGTGGTACCCCTCTGGCTGCTAAAAACTATTCAGAAGCCCGGCGTCAGTCCGCTATCGACAACAACCTTGGCGAAAAGCTGGCAAAAGGTCGGGCAACCCGCATGGCTAATCTGGAAGCAAAGAAAGCGGTACCGGAGAAGGCAACCAAAGTAACTCCGTCAAAGGCAACCAAGCCTACTGCTGCAAAAGCACCTAAAACTGCTATTGCAAAGACTCCAAAGGCTGCTGTTCCCCGCGCAAAGAAGAAATAACCAATCTGCTCCATTGACCAAAAGCCGCCGCTGAAAAGCAGGCGGCTTTTTTTATAGTCCAAGCAGCATCGAAAGGGTTCGTGACAACAGGGCAAACTCTTCAATAGCCAGGGTCTCACCACGACGTTTACCGTCAATAGAACAGGACAACAGCAGCTGTTCAAGCTGCTCCGGCTCTGCCAGTACACCGCTTTTAAGACAGTTCCAGAGTGTCTTGCGCCGCATTCCAAAGGCTGCCTTGACCAACCGCTCAAACAGTGCCTGATTACCCACGTCTACCCGTGACGCGGCCAGCGGGGTCAAACTGATCACCACTGAATCCACCTTGGGCGGCGGGAAAAAACAGCCGGGCGGCACCAGAAATTCCCGCTTCACCTCAAACCACTGTCGGAACAGCACGGTAAGAATGCCGTAGTCGCTGCAGTCAGGCTGCGCTGCCAGACGTTCACCCACCTCTTTCTGCAGCATCACCACCAGCCGTGAAAAACGCTGACGTTCTCCAAGAAACCTGAACAACACCGGGGTTGAAATATTGTACGGCAGGTTAGCCACCACCTTGTAGGTATGGCTACCCAGCAGCTGTTCAAAATCAACCTTCAGGATATCCTGTTCATGGATCACAACCTGCTGTTGTCCTGCAAACCGTTCACGCAGCAGCGCGGCCAGATCACGATCAAACTCCACGGCCACCAGATGCCCGGCTTGTGCAGCCAGCAGTTCTGTTAATGCCCCCCTGCCCGGCCCAACCTCAAGCACCCGATCGGCTGGCTGCAGATACGCTGCAGTCAGGATCTTTCTGACAATATTATGATCACTGAGAAAGTTCTGGCCCAGAGACTTACGAGGGCGGGGAAAAGACTGATTCATGGCAACTGCTCCCAGCGTGCAACCTGATCAAGGGGCCAGGTGGCGGTTGCATCCATGGCAAGGTCATCGTGGCATCCGGCTGAGAGATAGGCATCGCTGGCCACAGCCAGCATGGCAGCATTGTCACCGCACAATACAGGGGGCGGTATCTGCAGTTCAATCTTAAGCCGGGTTGCCAGCTGCTGCATGGCATGACGCAGACCACTGTTACAGGCCACACCACCGCCCACCACCAGGCGCTGCAGCCCTTCCTGTTTCAAGGCAGCCTCAGTCTTCTTTACCAGCACTTCACAGACCGCGGCCTGAAACGAGGCACAGAGATCATGCAGCTCTGCTCCTTCAGGAGTTTGAGATTGTTTCTTCAAGTGGGTCAACACAGCCGTTTTAAGTCCGCTGAAGCTGAAATTAAGCGTTTTATCATGCAGGAGAGGACGAGGAAATTTCACTGCAGTCGGGTTCCCCTGCTGTGCCAGCTTGTCAATCAAGGCACCACCAGGGTAGCCAAGCCCCAGCAGGGTTGCGGTCTTGTCATAGGCCTCACCAACCGCATCATCAATGGTGCGCCCCAGGATACGATAGCGACCAATACCATCCACCCGATAGAGATGGGTATGACCACCGGAAACCACCAGAGCCAGAAACGGAAACACCACCGGCTGCTCCAGAAAACCGGCCAGCAGGTGGCCTTCAATATGATGCACCCCCACCAGCGGAATTCTGCAGGCCAAGGCCAGAGATTTTGCCATTGAGACCCCCACCAGCAACGCCCCCAGCAGACCGGGACCACGGGTTACCGCAATCCCTTCAATCTCTGCCAGTGTAACGCCAGCCTTATCCAGGGCCTGCCAAACAACCGGCGTAATCATCTCCAGATGCTTGCGAGAAGCGATCTCAGGCACCACACCACCATACTCGGCATGGGTTGCCACCTGTGAGGAGATCACGCTGGACAGGACCAAACGGCCGTCGCGAACTACTGCGGCGGCCGTTTCATCACAGGATGTTTCAATGTTAAGAATCAGCATTTCTATTTTGTCTCCAGCGTATTAACGGTAGTTACCAGCCCCTCATCGTTAGCTGCCTGCATAAGCTGTTGATCATAAGAACTAAACACCATGTTTACCTGATCGTTGTTTGAGAGCTGTACGGCACTGGCAAGATGTACTGCATCATAGCCGCGCAAGGCATGACGTTGGACAAGATCGGCTGCCAGCTGTTCATCAAACTCAAGAGCAACAAGACGCCTCCAGTCATTGCGAACTGCCTGGATCAGCAGCTCATATACCGGTGTCTCTATCTGACGATTATGGTGCCTTCGTGTTAATGCCGACACCATCTCTGGCAGGGCAACACGGCAGGACGCAACCATGTCTGCCTTTCTGACCAACTCTCTCACCGCATCTGAGCCAGCCTCTTCAACGTACAGTTTAACCAGGCTGCTGGTGTCTGCATACAGGATCATCGCCGCTCCGCAATGATGCTATCAGCAAGGGGTTCCCCCGTAATCTTAACACCGTTAAGCCCGGCTGGTTTGCCACCCTGCCAGAAGGCGATCCCCTCTGCAACCATCCCCATCACTGCCCTGCGTTCAGGAGTGATCGGCACCAACAGTGCCACCTCCCGCCCACGGTCTGTGACAACAACCTCTTCTCCGTGGCTGGCATAACCTATGTAGGTGCCTAAATGGGCTTTAAGATCACGAATGCCAACTGAGTGCATGGAACACCTCCAAAACGTTTGTGTCCACAAAATACCATATCTTGTGGACACAAAACAATCACTCTTCGTCTTCTCTCCCAGATGGAGAGGGATTATAAAAGGTTAGCCGCCAGTTCAGCAAGTTCAGACCGCTCACCACGGGTCAAAGTAACGTGGGCCGAGATCCGCTCGTTCTTGAATCGCTCCACCAGATAGGACAGGCCGTTACTGGATGAGTCCACATAGGGGTTATCAATCTGGTACGGGTCGCCGGTCAGGACGATCTTGGTCCCCTCTCCGGCCCGGGTCACAATGGTCTTGATCTCATGGGGGGTCAGGTTCTGAGCCTCGTCCACGATCAGATACTGATTTGGAATTGAACGGCCACGGATGTAGGTCAGCGGTTCAATATCCAGCAGCCCCATGGCCATCAGCTCTTTGTAGCCTTTGTTACTGTGCCGTTTGTCTGTCTCATGGCCGGAAATCAGCAGTTCAACGTTGTCAAAGATCGGCTGCATCCAGGGGGTCAGCTTCTCCTCAATATCACCGGGCAGAAAGCCCAGATCCTTGCCCATTGGGAAGACTGGACGGGAAACCAGCAGGCGGTTGTAGACATTCTCCTCTGCCACTTTTTGCAGGCCTGCTGCAATGGCCATCAGGGTCTTACCGGTGCCGGCCTTGCCCACCAGACTGACCAGCTTAACGTTATCATCAATCAGGGCGTCCAGGGCAAACTGCTGCTCACGGTTACGGGCATGGATGCTCCAGACCCCTTCCTTGGGAACCTTTCGTACCGGCACCACCTTGCCGGTGGCTGCATCAAAACGGCTAAGTGCTGTATGGGATGGATTATTGTTGTCGATCAGGGTGGCATACTCATTGGGCAGCAACCCTTCTGGAGCCTCAAGCCAGCCCTGACCATAGAAACGATCTATTGAATCAGGCCCCATATCAATAGTACGGGCCCCGGCATACAGTTCCTGAATATCAACCTTGTCAGACTCGTAATCCTCTGCCACCAGGCCGATGGCATCGGCCTTGATCCGCAGATTGGTATCCTTGGTAACAAAGATAACAGTTTCATCGGGAAAACGCTCATGGGTCACCTGGGCCACGGCCAGAATCCGGTTATCACCCTTGTCATCCCGCAGATCCTTGGGCATCCGGTTTAAAGCCTGCTCTTCACACAGTTCCACCCGCAGCAGACCGCCGCCAGGCAGACTGACACCACTGGAAAGCGAACCCTTTTCACGCAGCATATCCAGAACCCGTGAAATAGAACGGGCGTTCCGTCCGGTTTCATTCATATCTTTTTTAAAACGATCAATTTCTTCAATCACCGTAATCGGTATAATGATGGTGTTATCTTCAAACTTGAACAGGGCCTGTGGATCGTGGAGCAGCACGTTGGTGTCCAGCACAAAAAATTTCATGAATGACCTTTCTGGGTAATTGAGATCAGAGCATCACAGCACGTTTCAACATCAGCAAGGGTGTTAAACCAGCCCGGACTTATCCGCAGGGTGCCGGTTGGATAACTTCCGATGGTACGGTGGGCACGGGGGGCACAGTGCAGACCTGCCCGAACCGCAATACCATACTCGCGGTCAAGGTAAAAG
>NZ_JAOTRZ010000216.1 GCF_030247655.1 Trichlorobacter sp.
CAACTCTGAAGCGGCCAGTTCTGAACTTGCCGCAAATGTGCCAACTGCCCCGTGAGCCTGATGTGAAACGGGACAAGCCTGACTCATGGTCTAAAAAGGGAATCGGCGTTGTCGTGCTTGATAGCACCAGTGGTGCTCCCCTTTATCGTCTTAAACTGTCAGCTGTCCTTGCTGAAGGCAGTAAACGTGACGCCGGTTCGTCAGGTGGCGTCTCTGTTATCCCGCTTTTCGGTAAAGAGAAGCCGGTTGCATTGGCATTAACAGCGATACGGGGACAGGTGGAAACGGTTGACTTGCCAACAGACGCAGTTCCTGGCCGCATCCACCGTGTGCTGGTTGATGCGGCCAGACTTGTACCTCCTTTTTTTAATGAGTTACGGCTGGAAATTGAAGGGAATGCGCTGGTGTGGCAGGAAACGGGTGGACGCTATCAGCATTGAGGTAAACTTCAAAACGCGGGTCAGAGTAAGGACGAACACACTATTTTTTTCTCCCTCCGCCTTGCCAGATGACAATTCCCTGATATAGTTCATTAAATAGTTTGAAAAGCTGTTTTAGCCTTTCCCCTGTGCTGCGTTAAGGGTGTCAAGCGAGGGAGCCACCAGATGAATGGTCGTGATAAACATTGCGCTGTGCTGATTATTGATGATTCGCCTGAGAAAATCAGTCCGATGCTGGCTACTTTGCAAAAAGAGTACGGTGGCAAGCTGGTGGCCTGCAGTCTGACTGATTGTAAGGCGGCGCTGAGTATGCCGGAAGATACGGTTTTGCTCGATATGACACTGAATAAAACGGATGCCACCCGCATCAGGCATGAGCTTGCTAATGCCAATCACGCTATTCTGCTTGGAGCGAGCCTGCTCTCCCGCTATTGGGAGGATCTTGTTTCACACATGGATATGCTTGATGATGCACACGAAGAGCAGTCATCGTGCGACGAGGACTGTCGGGAGGCCAGAAAGAACGGTTCAACGGTTATTGAAAACATTATTAAATCAGCCCGCAGGATTGAGGTTCATCTTGCAAAATTGAGAGAGGACGCTCTGGACAGCGTTGGTACATCTGCTTGAGAGGATCACCTATGGAGCCCTGTTGTATAATGAAAGGCCCTGTGCTGGTTGTTGATGATGATGAGCAGGTTGCCAACATGGTGGCCTTGACCCTGAGGTCGGAAGGGATCGCCGATGTACACAAGATAACCGATAGCCGTCAGGTGATGGATGTTCTGAGGCAGAAATCTGCCTCGCTCATACTTCTGGATATGCTTATGCCTAACTTAAGCGGAAGAGATCTGCTGCCTTTAATCAAGCAGGAGTATCCGCATCTGCCGGTTGTGATGGTGACCGGCCTTTCTGATGTTGAAATTGTTGTGGAGTGTATGAAGGCTGGCGCCTACGATTATCTGCTGAAGCCGGTTGAACCCAGCAGGCTGATCGCCTGCGTCAAAAATGTGCAGCAAGTTAGTGATCTGCGAAATGAGATCAGTATTCTGAAGCAATATCTGCTGACCGACAGCCTGAAGCAGCCTGAGGCCTTTGCTGCAATCAAGACCTGCAGTAAGAAGATGCGTGCAATTTTTCAGTATGCTGAGGCGGTTTCTGCCTCTTGTCAGCCGGTTCTGATTACCGGAGAAACCGGTGTTGGCAAAGAGCTGATGGCACGGGCCATCCATCAGCTAAGCGGGGTTAAGGGCAATTTCGTGGCGGTCAATGTGGCTGGTCTGGATGACGCTATGTTTTCAGACGCACTGTTCGGACATACAAAAGGGGCCTTTACCGGTGCTGACCAGGTACGGGAAGGTCTGATCAGGAAGGCTGCAGGCGGAACTCTGTTTCTGGACGAGATTGGTGACCTGCACGGCGCTTCTCAGATTAAACTGCTGCGTCTGTTGCAGGAAGGCGACTATTTTCCCGTTGGTTCCGATTCCGTTAAAAAGAGTGATGCCCGGATCGTTGCGGCAACCAATCATAACCTTCAGGAAGAGATGAGGTCGGGGCGGTTCAGAAGCGACCTCTATTACCGGCTTTGTGCCCATACCATTGAACTGCCGCCTTTGCGGGAGCGCCCTGAGGACATACCGCTGCTTACCATCCATATGGTTGAAGAAACGGCCAGTGTCTACGGAAAACAACCTCCTTTGCTTAGTACAGAGCTGATTCCTCATCTTCGTGCCCAGGCATATCCAGGTAATGTCAGGGAGTTGCGGGGACTGGTGCTGGATGCCATGGCCCGCCATCAGGAGGGCCTGCTTACCTGTGAACATTTCAGGCTGTCCAAAGAAATGTGTCGTAACAATGTTCAGGTCGATAGCAGTAACCATCTGTTGTCATTATTTGGTCACTTTCCTTCTTTCCATGAGATAGAGGACTACCTTATTGATGAAGCGCTTGTATTGAGTAGTGGTAACCACAATCTGGCTGCATCCCTGCTTGGCGTAACGCGTCAAACTATTACCAATCGCCTTAAAGCCCGTGCTAACGGCAAATCAACTGCCTGAAACGGGCTTGCTGTAATGGCTCTTTCTGTTGGTTGGTCTGACGCTAATCGTTGACCCTCCTTTAGTAAAAAACTTACCCCGATGTAAAAAAATTACCTTCCGATCTAACTATTCGTTTTTGCAGTATTCTTTTGCAGAGAGGCTGTCTGCGTAGTAACCCGCCATATAAAAATTTGGCTGATATTCTGTTGTCTGTTTTATTTAGTTTAATAAAACAAGGTAATTAGCTCTGTGTTGCTCCTCGGCATGCTTTCTGTAATAGGAACCCTCACCCGTAGCGGATGTCTTGATGCAGGAATCTGGCAATGTAACGGTGAACAGATCACCGGGAGGACAGTATGAAAACAGAGCATACAGGTATTGCCACCAACCTTTCAGGTGACTGGACCATGAACGGTATTCCCCTGCAGGTACAATCTTTAATAGCGATCTCCAACGGCGTGGGCGGTGTCGTACCCCAAAACAACAGATTGGTGGTTGATTGCTCAGGTATCAAGGCGATCGACATAAGTGGTTTGCAGCTGCTGTATGTCTGGGTGCAGTGTCTGCAGATAAAGGGGCTGCATACTGAACTGGTTAACCTGTCTGACGGCATGCGTTCAACAGTGCATAAGGTTGGCTTGCATAAGCTGCTTGAGGCTTCGCAGGATGTGGCGCTGCCATAGTTGCTGCCACTGATGTATGAGAGGGGCACCATGTCTGCAGACCTTTCACAATTTTTTCAGGTATTTTTTGAGGAAAGCACCGAGCATCTGGCTGAAATGGAGCGGATACTGCTTTCCATTGATCCCCATGCGCCGGATGAAGAGGAGTTGCACGCCGTATTCCGGGCTGCCCATTCCATAAAAGGCGGTGCGGCAACCTTTGGTTTTGGAGATATGGCCGCCACCACCCATACCCTTGAATCCCTGCTGGATCGGGTGCGTCATCACGAGTTGGGTCTTACTGCCGAAATGGTGGATGCCTTTCTGGAAACCAAGGATGCCATTGCCATGCTGCTGGCCGGGCATCGCGATAAGACTCCGGTGGATGAAGCTATTGTTGAGTCGGCCTGCAACAAACTCAAGAGTATTGAGGGGGGTGAACACCATTCGTTAACAGAGCCGGTTACGGGGGGGGCTGAGGTGTTTTCTACGGACAGTCCTGATGGGACAACAGAATACCTGATTGTTTTTACACCGCCGGCAGATCTGTTTAAGAGGGGGGTGCGGGTTGAGCCGCTCTTTGATGAGTTGGCTGGCCTGGGGGAACTATCGGTAACGGCAGAGGTGGCGGCTCCTGATAATTTTGATGTCTATGATCCTGAACAATGCTACCTGAGCTGGAATATTACGCTGAACAGTACTGCCCAGCTGGAAGAACTCCGCGATATCTTCATGTTTGTGGCAGACGAAGAAGAGATAGTGATACAGCTTGTTAAGCCTGCTTTCCTTCACCAAGATCCCCCCGCCTCGCCTGAAACCAACTTGAAAAATAATGATAGCAGTAGAAATCCATCCCCGGAATTACCAGGCAGACGCCTCTATGACCGGGACGAAACCGCCCCCAACGCCTTTGGGCGCAGGCCGGTTGATGGAACTGAGTCTTCATCCATCCGGGTAGGTGTCTCCAAGGTGGACCAACTGATCAATCAGATGGGTGAGCTGGTCATTACCCAGGCCATGCTGGCTCAGACGGCCCAACAGTTTGATCCGGTCCTGTATGAAAGCCTGCATCGCGGCATGGCGCTTCTCCAGCGCAACACCCGTGATCTGCAGGAAAGCGTCATGTCTATCCGTATGATGCCGATCAGTTTTATCTTCAGCCGCTTTCCCCGCCTGGTGCATGATCTGGCTGCCAAGCTGGGCAAGCAGGCAGAGCTGAAACTGGTGGGTGAAACCACTGAACTGGACAAAGGCTTGATTGAGAAGCTGGCAGACCCGTTGACCCATCTGGTGCGTAACAGCCTTGACCACGGCATAGAATCCCCTGAAGAGCGCAGACAGGCAGGAAAACAGCCAGGCGGCATCATTACGCTGCGTGCTGCCCAGACCGGCGGACGGATCGTGATTGAGGTGCTTGACGATGGTGCAGGTCTTAATCGTGCCAAAATTTTGCAGAAGGCGTCTGAGAACGGTCTGGCGGTGTCCGATGAGATGAGCGACGAAGAGGTCTGGCAGCTGATCTTTGCCCCCGGCTTCTCCACGGCTGAAAAGGTTACTGATGTCTCTGGCCGTGGAGTGGGTATGGATGTGGTGATGAAAAATGTCCAGGCCATGGGGGGCCGCGTCTCCATTTCGTCTGAATCCGGCAGGGGCAGTTGTGTGCTGGTATCCCTGCCGCTGACACTGGCCATCCTGCCGGTTCTGTTGGTGAAGCTTGGCGAACTGCCTTTTGCT
>NZ_JAOTRZ010000217.1 GCF_030247655.1 Trichlorobacter sp.
GCCTTGCAGCGCTCCATGGCTGCGTCACTTTCTGCACCGGGTTGCATCCAGATGTTGGTAATACCGCGCGCAATGGCTGCCTCAACCACCTTCTCGGTCACTGCCGGAGGGGTGATCACCGAGATACTCTTGACGTTATCCGGCAGGTCTGAGACCGTGGCAACGGTGGTAATCCCTTCTACGCTGGCAACCTTGGGGTTGACCGGAATAGCTGTTTTTTTGTTCTGAAGATAGCAGCGCAACACCTTGTTGCCATACTTGCTGCGGTCTTCCGATGCCCCCACCACCCCAAACGCCTCTGACTTCAAAAAGGTCTCAATCGCGTCAGTCATCACATTTCTCCTTATCTTGGTATTGCACCGTTTTTCCAGTTGCCGTATGCTGTCGGCATGACAACATTAGCCATTATTAAAGAAAAAGTCCATGCCGGTCAACGGCTCTCTGAAGCCGATGCACTGGCCCTGTATGCCTCAAACGATCTGCTGACCATCGGTGAGCTGGCAGCCTGGGTAAACCAGCGCAAAAACGGCACAAACGTCTACTTCAACGTAAACCGTCATATCAATCCCACCAATGTCTGCGTTAACCGCTGCGCCTTCTGTGCCTTTTCCCGTACTGCCGATGCTGCTGATGCCTACACCCTGGCTCTGGATCAGATGGTGGGCCGCGCTGTTGAGGCAGAAAAGGAAGGGGCTACTGAGGTGCATCTGGTGGGTGGCCTGCACCCGGACCTGTCGTTTGAGTTCTATCTTGAGCTGCTCCGGGATATCCGCCAAAGCGCGCCATCCTTGCATATCAAGGCCTTTACCGCAGTGGAGATCGATTACTTTGCCCAAATCAGCAACCAGACCGTGGAGCAGGTGTTGGCACAACTGATTGAGGCTGGCTTGGGCTCCATGCCGGGTGGCGGTGCAGAGATCCTGATGGAAGAGGTGCGGCAGAAGATCTGTCCTGAAAAGATCAGCGGCCAGCGCTGGCTGGAGATTCACCGCCTGGCCCATCAGGCCGGGCTTAAGACCAATACCACCATGCTTTATGGCCATGTAGAGTCCTGCGCTGACCGGGTACGGCACATGGCGCTGCTGCGGGAACTGCAGGATCAGACCGGCGGCTTTCAGGTCTTTATCCCCCTGGCCTGGCAACCGGAAAATTCGCCGCTGAAGCTGGACACCAAAGGTACTTCCGGTCTTGACGATCTGAAGACCCTGGCCATTGCCCGTCTGTTTCTGGATAACTTCCAGCATATCAAGGCCTACTGGATCATGCTGGGTGAAAAGATCGCCCAGGTGGCGCTGGCCTTTGGGGTGGATGATCTGGACGGCACCGTGGTGGAGGAGAAGATCGGCCATGACGCCGGCGCTGCCTCGCCCCAGTCGTTGACTCTGGAGCGGTTGATCAGGTTGATCAAGATAGCCGGTAAGACCCCGGTGGAACGGGATACTCTCTATAATCAACTGCGCAGTTTTTGATGTGCCTGTCTGTCCATTAATATGCCAGCCTGACCCAGCCCGGTTTCAGGCTAGCCTGCAACGTATAAGCCAGCGCTTTGCAATCTATGCTGCCACCTCACCACAACCTCTACCGGCTCCGGGGCTGGTCATTGCCCCGGAGATTCGCCTGCAGTCTGAACTGTACCTGCCGATCACTGAAATCAGGCAGCTATTCTATCGCCTGTATCGGCAGGTTATTCCTCATCCACCGGTTTTCTCAAGTACGCCACTCCATGACTGCCCCAGTTGGGCTGACTTTTTTGTTGCGCTGCCTGCCTGGTTGCAAGGCTCCTCCAATCCCGCTGTGCTACTGGAACAGCTACTGCATACCCCTGATCTGCTGACCCGTTTTGTCTTTTATTCCTTTCTGCCCTCTCGCTTCAACGGCGCAGGATTCGGGCGCTACCCGGAGCAGTTGAACTGGCTGCAACAGCATCTGAAAGTGCAGGCCGGAAAACAGCTGCGGGTGCTTGATGCTGCCTGCGGCAGCGGTGAAGGCACCTGGGAGCTGGCAGAGCTGCTAGCTGAGAATGGCTGGCAGTCGGAGCAGGTTCATCTTGAAGGCTGGACCCTGGAACCGCTGGAGGTCTGGGTAGCCCAGAACCGCTCGCTGCCCCATCAGATGGAACGGGAAACGATTTATCAACGGCGGGTGCAGCCATTACTGGAACAGGGCTGGGGAGAGCGGATCAGCTTCTTTGCGTTGGATCTGCTGGAAGGGCAGACGACCAGAGATGGATTCGACCTGATTCTTTGCAACGGTCTGCTGGGTGGGCCGATCATCCATCAGCCGGCTCAGCTTCAGCAGGCAGTGAAGCAGCTTGCAGGTCTCCTGGCTTCCGGGGGGATACTGCTGATTGCGGATCATTTTCATGGTGGTTGGAAGAAACGGGTGCCGGAAGCGGTTCTTGGCGCTTTGATAGAGAAAGTCGGCTTGCAGGTACGGCAGGCTGGAGAAGGACTGGCAGCCATTATGGCTAATAGAAATACTGTCGCTCTTTCAGGTTGTATAAGCCGACTACCTGATCGCTGTAACCGTTGTAGAGCAAGGTTTTACGACGTTCATTGCTACCCAGCAGAGACTCTTCGGCCTGACTCCAGCGTGGATGGGCAATCGCCGGATTGATGTTGGCCCAGAAGCCGTACTCGTTCGGAATCATTGCGTTCCAGAAGGTAGCGGGCTGCCGGTCAGTAAAGACTATTTCAACCACCGACTTGATGCTTTTGAAGCCGTATTTCCACGGAGCAACCAGCCGGATCGGCGCGCCGTGCTGTTTGGCCAGTTCATGACCGTAGAGGCCGGTTGCCATGAAACTGAGGTCATTCATCCCTTCTGCAAGCGTAAGCCCTTCATGGTATGGCCAGAGCTCAACGCTGCTCTGCTTCTGTTCCGGAGCCTGATCCCGCCTAAGAAACGAAATAAAAGAGATATGCGTTGCCGATGATAGCGGTTCAACCCGCTTGATCAGGGCAGACAGAGGAAATCCGATCCAGGGAACCGTCATTGACCAAGTCTCCACGCAGCGAAAACGGTAGTGCCGTTCCTCTTGGGGAATCAGCTTCAGAAGTTCATCAACAGTTATGGTCAACGGCTTTTTGACCAGACCGCTAATCTTCAATTCCCAAGGCCGGGTCAGGAAGCGGTCTACTTGGCGCCAGACTTCTTTGCTATGGGTAAACTCATAAAAATTGGTGTAAGAAGCGGCTTCAATCCGGTCGGTTAAGGGCCGGTCAAGGACGTAACGCGCGTTACGGGAAGCATTCAATTGCTTCAGGTTGATCAGAGTTCCGTTGAGATCACGTTGCTGAGCCGCGTAGTTAGTGCAGGCATTCAGCAGAGGCCAGGCGTTCAACCCTATAAAACCAAGGGCCTTTAGCAGTGTACGTCGGGTACGGAACAGCTCTTCCGGTGTCAGATCAGACGGTGGTAGTTGGTATCTCTGCATGACATCCCTCCCTGTGGCACTGATCACAACAAACACTGCCTGATGATACTATCACAGAGCCGACTACAGAAAACAAGCAGTGCCGACCATCCAGAAGGAGAGGCCAGGCACTGCTGTCCAGGTCACTTCATTGCAGGAGCTGGATCCTTCATCTCTTTTTTCATATCGCCATCTGTTTTCATCTCTTTTTCAGGCTTTTTGGCTTTTTTTACTTTCTTTGCCATTTTCTTCTTTTCCATCTTTTTGTCTTCCATTTGGGGGGCCGCAGCGTCCATCGGCTTCATAGACTCTGCAGCAATGGCTGCAGCAGAAAATGTTGCCAGTGCAGATACAACCGTTAACAGCAATACGAATTTTTTCATGTTCTGACCTCCTTGTGGTCGTGTTAATGTAATGGTCAGATCATAACGCGCCTGATGCTCTCCTGACTGTAAGCATGCTTACAGTTTTTCAATCTGTTTTCACCTAATTGATGCTCTGATCTATTTCTGCGGAGTGACTGACATGCACAATTCAAAGCTGTGGTACCTGAAAAAAATGGATATTTTCAGCGGCTTGACTCCGGATGAGTACGCGGTAATTGATCGAGGTTCACGCGCTTTGTCCCTTAAAAAACGAGCACTGTTGCCCTATAGCGGTACAGCATGCGATGCGGTGTACTTTGTCAAATACGGTCGCATAAAGATTATTAAGACATCACCTGATGGGCGTGAGCTAATTCTAGATATTCTCGGTGCAGGAACTCTTTTGGGAGAACTTGTCTGGGAGCCTTCAAGCGATGATGCTGGGATAACGGCAGAAGCCATGGAAGAAACCTTGCTCTGTATGATGCAGCGGGATAATTTTGATCACCTGATGGAGCTTGTGCCGAAACTATCCACACGTATTACAAAGCTATGCGGACTACGACTTAAACGCATCCAGAACCGTCTGGTAGATATGCTGTATTGTTCCGTTGAGGTCCGCCTTGCAAGGACCTTGCTTAATCTCTCCGAAGAATTCGGCGTCTCCGAACCAGAGGGTGTTCTGATCGACCTGCGGCTAACCCATAACGAACTGGCAGGTTTAATTGCCTCAACCCGTGAAACGGTTTCTGCAATGCTTATGGAGTTGCACAGAAAGGGCCTGATTGAATTTTGCAGACACCGGATTCTGCTTGTACAGCCTGTTGAGCTTACGACAGTCGCCAATCGCTAGACTGCATCAAACCGTGCACATGATCCGTTTGACCAGATAATCTCCACCTATCACCAGGTACTCACCTTCACCCTTCAAAAGACTGGTGGGGAGCAGTTCATCAAAAAAGAAGACCTTTGAGCTGGGCACCTGTACCCGCCAGACAATCGAGCCGAACTCCCAGGCCCGTTCCTCTTCATCCGTAAACGAAACCAGATTG
>NZ_JAOTRZ010000218.1 GCF_030247655.1 Trichlorobacter sp.
CCATCAGACTTACCCCGGCCAGGGCAAAGGCGAACAAGGTCACCGGCAGCTGGTTGGCGGCATGGGAAACACCCAGTACCCGCTCACTCCCCCCGGCTTTGATCAAAAGTCCGGCAGCCAGGAACATTGCCGCCTTGGCCAGACCGTGGGCCACTGCCTGCAGTACGCCGATCTGCAACGCCATGCTTCCGGTACCGAAAAGCGGAAAGACCAGAAACAGATACCCCAGCTGGGCCACGGTGGAATAGGCAACCAGCATCTTCAGCCGGTCGGCGCGGATCGCCTGCCATGAACCCCACAGGATTGCCAGGCTGCCCAGCAGAGCCGGTAACCAGGCCAGCGCTGCGATAGTTCCGGCAAAGGGACCGAGCCAGAGGCGCAGCAGCAGATACCAGGAGGCCTTGACCACCAGTGCCGATAAAAGCGCCGAGATCGGGGCCGGGGCACCGCCGTGGGCAGGGGGCAACCAGAAGTGGAGGGGGAAGAGGGCCGTCTTGAGAAACAGACCCGCACAGATCAATGCAGCAGCCAGCCAGACCGCAGGGGGCGCCGGTACGCTGATCAGCTCTGCCAGCAGTCTGGCTGAGACCGTGCCGTAACAGCCGTAAAGCAGCGCCACCCCCAACAGGAAACAGCCGGATCCTGCCAGGCTGGCCAGCAGATAGCGCAGGGCCGCAGACACCTGTTCGGATCTGCCCCCTACAGCTACCAGTCCCACCGCTGCCAGACCGATCAGCTCAAGGGTTACATAGAGATTAAACAGGTCGCCGGACAGATATAAGGCGTTCATACCGGCCATGAGAAAACCGGTCAGGGGCCAGAACCAGCGCCGGTCCTCCCGGTTCAGATACTGGCAGGCATAGATGGCAACCAGCAGCGTTACTGCCTGGGTAAGCAGCAGCATAACCGCAGACAGGCCGTCGGCAATCAGCAGGATGCCCAGCGGTTCCTGCCAGCCACCCACCAGATGGGTCACTGTGCCGTGGTGCAGGATATCCGTTGCAAGGGACAGGGCAGCAAGCAGTTGCAGGGTGATACCGGTCAGGGCAAGGATCTGGCCTCGTCCCGGTCTCAGCCAAAAGGCCAGGGCAGCCCAGCCAAGGGGCAGCAGAATCAGCCAGACCGGTTGGTTGGGAAGCAGCTCAGTCATGTCGCTCCTCCGGGCTGGTACGGTCTGTCTGGCCGGTGTTGCCGCCTGCAGCCTGATGGCGGCGTGCCAGAGCCAGGGCCAGGGCGGTGGCAGCAACCGAAACCACAATGCCGGTCAGCACCATGGCCTGGGGTACCGGATCCGGCCTTCCGTTGCGCTGGGCAAGCCCCACCAGCACCAGAAAAATGCCGCTGCCCAGCAGGTTGAAAGCCAGGATCCGTCGCAACAGATGATCCAGCAGGATGATACCGCCCAGCCCCATCACAAACAGCAGACAACCGACAACCGCAAACAGAAGACCGCTACTCATGGCTCATCCTCCTGGTTTGGCAGCGGTTCCGGGCGATCTGAACGGAGCAGGTAAAACGCAGCCAGATTGATGGCCAGAGAGACGGTCAAGCCGCTTTCGATCAACAGGATCAGCAGCCCTGCCTGATCCGGCGGGTAGTGTAACAGCCCCCCGTTTAACATGAGCAGCAGAGCAGCAATGCACAGAAACAGCAGAAAACCGGCACTGATCAGCTGGCGGATCCAGTGCTGCCCTGGAATCCAGCGGGGCTGCACCTGGGCAAGATTAAGCAGCACCACCCCGGCCGCCAGCATGGCAGCAGCCTGAAAGGCACCGCCCGGTCGGTGGGAGCCGGCCCAGAGCAGGTAGATGGCGGCCAGTGTCATCAGCGGTACGGCGTAGCGGGCCAGAATCGGCACCAGCAGGTTGCGGGACAAGAGCGGCCGCTCAACCGGCAGGCCGACGGTCAGTATCCCCAGCAGGGCCAGCATCAGCACTGCAACCTCCAACAGGGTATCGTAGCCTCTGAAGTTGAGCAGCACTGCGGTAACCGGATGGCTGACGCCGCTGTCAGGCATCTGTTGGGCAACCATGGCAGGCAGATTCACCGCCTGTAACGGCAGTTTGGACAGTGCAGCAAGTAACGCAGCAAGCAGTACCAGCAGGACGAGGATCGTCGGGAACCGCTTGATGGTTGTCACAAATCCCGTATTTCCGGCTGGCTGTCCGGTTTGACCAAAGGCAGCCAGGGCATCCAGCAGCAGTGTGCCGGTCAGGCCGGCGCCGAGGGCTGCCTCGGCCAGGGCGATATCCGGCGCATCCAGCCGTGACCAGACCAGGGTCAGCAAGAGTCCGAAGACAATAAACATGATGACGGCCCGGTCCAGTTTGGGGGTGGACAGCGCCTGCCAGGCGCTCCAGAGCAGCAGCAGGGCCAGCAGCGTATCAAAGGTTAACGCAGCATTCATCTGTCGTCCCTTTGCCAGGGGGTAATGCCCAGTTGGTCAGCACGGTGGGCAATGGCGTAGCCCACCACGGCGCTGGCAACCAGTACAAGAGGCCAGATGGCCAGCAGTTTGATCGCCTGCACCAGACTGTCGGCCTTCAATGCCAGCCCGGCCAGCAGACAACCCAGCCCCAGATTGTCGGCCTTTGCCAGGGCATGCAGGCGGGTGTAGACATCAGGGAAACGCAGCAGCCCCACCGTGCCGGCGCAAAAGAAGAACCCGCCTGCCAGCAACAGCAGGTTGCTTGCAAGATCAAGCAGCATCGCCGTCCTCCGTTTTTGATGCCGTTCCCCGGCGCCTGCCCAGTACCGCCTGACTCCAGGCTCGCTGGGCAAAGGCGATGCCGGATATGGCCGCCAGCAAAGCCAGGGTAAGGGCTACATCAATCAGGGCCGGTGTCTGCTGAATAACGGCCAGTAACACCAGAATACCGACGCCGGTGCTGCCAAACAGCAAAGCCGCCAGCATCCGGTCTGCAGCCGTAGGTCCCTGTGCCGCCCTGACCAGGGCAGCGCCAAGATTGACCAGAAGCAACAGGGCCAGCAACAGTTCACTACCGATCATCGGTTGACTCCAAGCATGCGGGCGATATGGCCGGACAGCTGTGCTGTCTCTTCAACAACCGGCAACCCGGTATCAAGGACATGCAGATACAGAAGATCGTCCTCCAGCCGAACCCCCAGGGTGCCGGGCATCAGGCCGAGGGTAGCAATCAGCAGCAGGCGGGGCAGCCCTGTCGGCAGGGTTACCGGTAGTTCCAGTATGGCCGGTCGAAGTTGCAGCTGACGCTGAAGCGCCAGTCGGGACACCTGAAAACCGCCCCGTATGGATTGCCTGAAGAAATAGCCGACAAACCCTGCCATGCCTGACAATGACAAGCCGGGTGTGCTGCCGGGCGGCAGCAGACGCAGGCTGACCGCCACCGTGACCGCAACAGCAATCACCGCCAGTGGCCAGGCAGTGAAGTTACCCTCGGTGGCAACCCACCAGACCAGGGCAAAGCCGACGGTGCGACGCAGCAGGCAGCCGATCATTATTTTTACATCTGATTTTCCTCGGATCATCGGTCCTGGCTTTCATGTATCACAATACTGCGCAGCTCATTTTTCCCGGACTTTTTGACTTCGTACATTACCAGATCTGCCTCACGAATCATGGTTTCAACCGATTCCGGCGCTTTCATGTAGGTAACCATGCCGATACTGAAGGTAACCGGCCATTTTGATTCAATGGAACCAGCGAGGGCATGCTTAATTTTCCTGACAACAACAGCAGCATCAGGTTCTGTTGTTACAGGAAGCAATACACTGAACTCATCCCCACCCAGTCGTGCCACCGTGTCGCTTTCACGCAGTTGATGTTTAACTGTTGCTGCAACTGCGATCAAAAGTTCGTCTCCCGCATCATGTCCCTGTGTGTCATTCACTGTTTTGAAATTGTCAATGTCAAGGTACATGATCGTAAACGGTTCATTGGTCCGATGGGCACGCAGGATTTCCGCGTCTGCAACTTCATAGAAAAGACGACGGTTTGCTATGCCGGTCAAAGAGTCGCTTCGGGATCTTCTCTCGGAACAATCAAGCGCATTTTTAAGCATTGAAATGACATAAGCGGCAAAAAGAAAGTGGACAAGCTCAACCAGATCGTTCCAGTAAAGCGCATCTGGATAGTGATCGTACTGCTGGGATAAGAGCGCTGCAACAAGCCAGGCCAGCGTTCCTGCTATGGCAATTACTAATGCAAATTTACGGCCTTTGTACCAGGCTGTAGCAACGACAATCAGCAGGTAAAACAGAGAAAACGAGTAAACAGGACCGGTAAGATAGTCAAAATATCCAACTATTACCGTAAGTAAAAGAGATAGCAGGATAAAAAGCCATGCCGGAAGCTGTTCAATACGTTTGTGTATGGTGGCGATACCAGAGATCATACCTGTCTGTTCTCATTCTGTTGACTCCGCAACGCCTCAATCCGCTCCTCCAGCGGTGGATGGGTCATGAACAGCTTTTTCAGGCCGCCCCCCACCGGGCCGGAGATGCCGAAGGCCGCCATCTGATCCGGCAGGTGGGGCTGACCGGCATTGGCCCGCAGTCGCTGCAGGGCCGCAACCATCTTCTCTTTGCCAGAGATGGTTGCAGCGCCGGCATCGGCCCTGAACTCACGCTGACGGCTGAACCAGCAGACAATGATACTGGCCAGGACACCGAACACCAGCTGGGCCACCAGGGAGGTGATAAAGAAACCGGGACCGTGTCCCCGTTCGGTCTTGAAGATGATCCGGTCCACCAGGTAGCCAACCACCCGCGAGGCCACGATTACAAAGGTGTTCACCACCCCCTGGATCAGGGCCAGGGTGATCATGTCGCCATTGGCCACGTGG
>NZ_JAOTRZ010000219.1 GCF_030247655.1 Trichlorobacter sp.
CTGCGGATGTCTGAGATCATGGCTGCCATCAAGATGCTGCAAGAGGCCGATCTGCTGGATTGTGTCAACCTGCTGCACTCCCATATCGGCAGTCAGGTCACCAAGATCGACAAGATCAAGATCGCTCTGATCGAGGCGGCCCGGATCTACTCAGAGATGCGTAAACTGGGAGTTAATATCCAGTACCTCGATATCGGCGGCGGTCTGGGGGTTGATTACGACGGCTCCAAATCAAGCTACTTCTCCAGCGTTAACTACACGGTGGAAGAGTACGCCAATGACGTGATCTACCAGATCAAAAACATCTGCGAAGAGGCCGGGGTGGACTGCCCCAATATCATCTCTGAATCCGGTCGTGCTACGGTTGCCCATTATTCAGTGCTGATTACCAATGTGCTTAATACCAATACCCAGAACCTGATGCCGGATTATGAGCAGATTCTGGAGGAGATGGAAAAACCGGCCCCAACGGTCAAGAAGCTGCTGGATATCTACAAGAGTATTGATCGCTACTCGTTGCGGGAGGATTACCACGATACCCTGCAGCTAATCAACGAGGCGGTCAGCCTGTTTAATCTGGGGTATCTGACCCTGCAGGATCGCGCCATTGCTGAATGGCTCTACTCCAAGATCATCAAAAAAATCAACAGCATTGTGGAGAAGATCAAGCCGATTCCGGAAGAGTTGCAGAACTTTCAGCTGGCCCTGCGCCAGACCTACTTTGCCAACTTCTCGCTGTTCCAGTCCATTCCTGACTCCTGGGCCATTGATCAGCTCTTCCCGATCATGCCGCTACAGCGTCTGGGCCAGCGCCCGGATGTGATGGCCTCTATCGCGGATATTACCTGCGATTCAGACGGTGAGATCACCAGTTTTGTGGGGGAAAACGGCCGGGCCAAATTTCTGCCGCTGCACAAGCTGAAAAAGGACGAAGACTACTACATCGGCTTCTTTCTGATCGGCGCCTACCAGGAGATCCTGGGGGATCTGCACAACCTGTTTGGTGACACCAATGCCGTGCATATCACCTTTAACAAAAAAACCGGCTACATGATTGATACGGTTATCAACGGCGATGCCACCTGGGAAACCCTCAAGTATGTTCAGTACAAAGGGCCGGAGATACTCAAACATGTGCGGGATAACCTTGAGAAGCAGGTTGCCATCAAGAAGGTCTCCATTGAAGAGAGCAGTCACTTTATTGAGCTGCTTGATCGCACCTTGCTTGGCTATACCTATTTAGGAGAATAAACCATGAGCAAAGTTCTGATAATCGGGGCCGGTGGTGTTGGTCAGGTGGTGACCCACAAGTGTGCCCAGCGTCGTGACGTATTTACCGAGATTACCCTGGCCTCCCGTACCAAGGCCAAGTGTGATGTCATTGCAGCCCAACTGGGTAACAGTATCAAGACCGCCCAGGTGGATGCCGATAACGTGCCTGAACTGGTGGCTCTAATCAAGCAGCTGCAACCCAAACTGGTGATCAACGTGGCCCTGCCGTATCAGGATCTGACCATCATGGATGCCTGCCTTGAGACCGGGGTGGATTATCTGGATACGGCCAACTATGAGCCGCTTGATACGGCCAAGTTTGAATACTCTTGGCAGTGGGCCTATCAGGACCGCTTCAAGCAGGCCGGTCTGATGGCGCTGCTGGGTTCCGGTTTTGATCCGGGTGTTACCAACGTCTATACCGCCCTGGCAGCCAAGAACTATCTGGATGTCATTGAAGAACTGGACATCATCGATGCCAACGCCGGTAGCCATGGCCAACCCTTTGCCACCAACTTCAACCCTGAGATCAATATCCGCGAAGTAACCGCCACCTGTCGTCACTGGGAAAACGGTCAGTTTGTTGAAAGTCCTGCGCTCTCCACCAAGCGGGTCTTTGACTTCCCGGAGGGGATCGGGCCGATGAACTGCTATCGTCTCTACCATGAGGAGATGGAGTCAATCGTCAAGCATATCCCTACCATCAAAAAGGCCCAGTTCTGGATGACCTTTTCCGATAACTACCTCAAACATCTGGAAGTGCTGCAGAACGTAGGCATGACCCGGATTGATGAGGTGGAGTTTCAGGGCCAGAAGATCGTGCCGATCCAGTTCTTAAAGGCGTTGCTGCCTGATCCCGGCTCTCTGGGGCCGTTGACCAAAGGCAAGACCTGCATCGGTGTGATTGCACGGGGGCTCAAGGACGGCAAGAAGAAGCAGGTCTACATCTACAATATCTGCGACCATGAGGCCTGCTATAAAGAGGTTCAGTCCCAGGCCATCAGCTACACCACCGGCGTACCGGCCGTGGTGGGGGCGATCATGATGCTGACAGGGAAGTGGCATGCACCTGGCGTCTGGAACATGGAACAGTTTGATCCTGAACTGTTCCTTGAGGTGCTGGGGCCAATGGGGCTGCCTACCGTCGTGGTAGATGGTGGCGAGTGGCCGGAACTGTAGCCAGTTTGACAAATCTATGTTGGTCAGGTAAAGTGACTAACATGAGGTGACCTATGGCACAGTTTAATATTGCAGAAGCCAAATCACATTTTTCTGAGCTGGTTCAAAAAGCGATGCTAGGCGAGGAAGTCGTGATAGCACGGGATAACAAGCCGCTGCTTAAGCTGGTTCCGGTTGTTGAAGTCCGTAAGGAACGTAAACCGGGATCTGGCAAAGGGAAAATCCTTGCGATAGCCCCCGACTTTGACCAGACACCAGTGGATTTTTCTGACTACACCTGATGCGGTTTCTGCTTGATACACATACCTTTCTTTGGTGGGTTGATGGAAGCCCGGCGCTTTCTGATGAGGCGTCGAAAGTAATCCGTAATCCTCGTAATGATTGTTTTTTAAGCATGGCGAGTTGCTGGGAGATGGCTATAAAATCAAGCATTGGCAAGCTGACTCTGGTCATGTCGGTTGAACGCTTTGTAGCAGAACAAATTGCAGAGGATGGATTTGTGCTGCTGCCAATTGAGTTTCGGCATGTCTGCAAGGTAGAGTCGCTCCCTTTTTACCACCGTGACCCTTTTGACCGCCTGCTGGTAGCTCAGTCCATCACAGAAAAGATGGCTATTATCTCGGCTGACACTACCCTTGATCAGTATGGTGTCCGGCGTATCTGGTGACCTATTTCAATGACCGGTATCGATATTCCTAAAATAGCTCAGTCAGCCCCATCTCCCGCCTACGTGGTGGATCTGGGCAGGTTGCGCCATAATCTGGCGATTCTGGATCAGGTGCAACAACGCAGCGGTGCCAAAATCCTGATGGCCTTGAAGGAGTTCTCCATGTGGAGCACCTTCCCGCTAATCAGCCAGACCCTGCACGGCGTCTGCGCCAGCTCTCCCTGGGAAGCACGTCTGGGGCGGGAAGAGTTTGGCCGTGAGGTACACAGCTTTGCCGCCGCCTTCAAAGAAAGCGACGTGGTGGAGCTGCTGGGTATCTCCAATCATCTGGTCTTTAACTCCTTTAATCAGCTGGAGCGATTCAGGCCCTTATGGGAAAAAGAGCAGGGCAGGGTCTCCATCGGCCTGCGGGTCAACCCGGAACATTCTGAAGGCCACACTGCCATCTATGACCCCTGTGCCCCCACATCCAGGCTGGGTATCCCGGTTGCTGAATTTGAAGGTCGTTCCCTGAGCGGAGTAGAGGGATTGCACTTCCATACCCTCTGTGAACAGCTGTTTGAACCGCTGGAGCGCACAGCCAGGGTATTTGAAGAGAAATTTGGCACGTATCTGCAGGGGATGAAGTGGCTGAACCTGGGTGGTGGGCATCATATCACCCGCGAAGGCTATGATATTGACGGCCTGGTAGAACTTGTTAAGTATTTCCGTGGGAAATATGGTGTTGACGTCTATCTGGAACCGGGCGAGGCGATTGCCATCGGCACCGGTGTGTTGGTTAGCGAAGTACTAGATGTTGTGCATAACCAGATGGATGTTGCCATTTTGGATGTCTCGGCCACCTGCCATATGCCGGATATACTTGAGATGCCGTACCGTCCAGACATCACCGGCGGATTTGCAGCCAATGAAAAGCCCTACACCTACCGGCTGGGTGGCCCATCCTGTCTGGCTGGCGACGTGATCGGTGACTGGTCATTTGAACAGCCGCTTAAGCCGGGTGATAGGCTGGTGTTTGAAGACATGTCCCACTACACCATGGTCAAAACCACCACCTTTAACGGCATTCAGCATCCCCACATCTGTACCTTTGAACCAGTTACCAGCCAACTGCAGGTAGTGCGCAGTTTTGGTTATCAGGATTTCAAGGCGAAGCTCTCCTGAAAAAAAGTTTCAGCACAGGACTTGTCAAGACAGGCATCAGTAGGGTATATATACTCGCTGTTCACAATTAAGTCTCCTTAGCTCAGCTGGATAGAGCAACGGCCTTCTAAGCCGTAGGTCGCAGGTTCGAATCCTGCAGGGGACGCCAAATCCGATGATGGCCGATTTCATAATGAAATCGGCCATTTTTAGTAGCTTCAAGTTGATTGATTTTAAAATTTAGCACTGTATTCAACATAATATAGGCAAGTTACGAATTCGAATCCTGTTTGGGGGTAGACCTTTTACATGCTTCTTCTTCGATAATCGAGCAAATATGTTGCACTTGATATAATCATAATTAATCACTATGATTATATTTGCAAAAGGAGGGTTATCCAATGAATACAATGAGCACAAAAGTTCTGACTGCACATATTCCAATCCCGCTTGCAGAACAGGTTGATCTGATTGCCGCACGACTAGAGCGTTCTCGCGGCTGGATTGTAAAACAGGCTTTAAGCG
>NZ_JAOTRZ010000220.1 GCF_030247655.1 Trichlorobacter sp.
CCCCTATAACACCCTTAACTCACTGTACCGACAGCAGCTGAACTCCCAGGGGGAACTGCCGGTTAAAAAAACCAATATTGCCGCCTATAGCGGTGAACTGACCTATTCAGAGCTGTTCGGGCATAAAAAAGGCGCCTATACCGGGGCTTCAAGTGATCGTCGGGGGATTCTGGAAGAGTGTATGGGCGGGGTGGTGTTTCTGGATGAGATTGGCGATGCAGACCCCAAGACCCAGGTGCAACTGTTGCGCTTTCTTGATAATGGCGGCTTTGTCCGGTTGGGAGAGAATGCAGAGCGGTTTAGTCGGGTGCTGCTGGTGGCAGCCACTAACAAGGACCTGCCTGCAGAGATTGCTGCAGGGCGTTTTCGCGAAGATCTTTATCACCGTTTGGCCGAGCTTTCAATCCGCTTGCCCTCGTTAAATGAGAGACGTGAAGATATACCGGATCTGGCGGTTCACTTTCTTGGCAAGCTGTATCGCACTTATCGTGGACAGCAGGATTCTGAAGAACCACCGGTGCTGGCCGAAGAAGCCAAGGCAGAGCTGGTGGCACATCAGTATGAAGGGAACATCCGTGAATTACGTTCAATCCTTTTGCGGGCGATGTTTTTCCGGCGTGGTAATCTCATAGGAGGCGACGCTATCCGTCAGGCTGTTAAAGGGGTTGGTCTGGGGAGCATAAGTCAGCCAGCAGACGGTCGTGAGCTGGCGGTGCATCTGGCTGACGCCATTATTGAGCGGATTCGGCAGGGGGGTGACTTCTGGCAAGATATCTATGAGCCGTTTACCCGCAATGATATTTCCCGGGATGTGGTCCGGTTGGTGGTGGAAAAGAGCCGCAGCTTTGCCGGACGGCCCCTGCCGGGGGTGGCTCGCTATCTGAAGGCCCTGGCCGATGGGATGAGTAGTGATGAACAACGCAAGGCGCTATATAAATTTAAAAACTTTCTCTACAAGACGGTACGGTTATGAGGGGCAGGTTTGGAACCTGCCCCTACTGTCGTCGTCATTAGATTGCGTCAGTTAACCGTTTCTGCTTGCAGTGCAGCCGGTTCAAGGCATGGATGAAGGCCTTGGCCGAAGCCACGATGATATCCGTTGATGCCCCTTTGCCCACCACGGTATGACCACCTTCTTCCACCCGAACGGTTACTTCACCCTGGGCATCGGTGCCGCCGGTGATGGAGCCGACGTTGTATTGGGTCAGTTTAGCCTTGGTCTTGGTCAGTTTACGGATCGCCTTAAGGGCTGAGTCAACCGGACCATCTCCCAGTTCAGCGGTGCGAACCGGCTTGCCATCGATCTCCATCTGCACGGTGGCCGTGGCCACGGCAAAGGAGCCGCATGTCACGGTAATATGATCCAGCTTGAACAGGTCCTCTTCCCGTGATTCATCAGTCACAATCGCATCAAGATCCTCGTCAAAGACCTCTTTTTTCAGGTCGGCCAAGGCCTTGAAACGATCAAAGGCACGGTTCAGCATCTCGTCATTCAGATCGTGCCCCAGCTCTTCCAACCGTTTCTTGAAGGCGTGGCGGCCAGAGTGTTTGCCCAGTACCAGCGCACTGGCGGTCAGGCCGACTGATTCAGGGGTCATGATTTCGTAGGTGGATTTGTCCATCAACATGCCGTGCTGGTGGATACCGGCCTCGTGGGCAAAGGCGTTGGCACCAACCACTGATTTGTTAGGCTGCACCGCGATGCCGGTGATGTTTGTCAGCAGGCGGCTGGCCGGGGTCAATTGTTCTGTGGCAATGCCGGTGACAAAGGGCAGGATGTCGCGGCGGGTACGCAAGATCATGACAAACTCTTCCAGGGAACAGTTGCCTGCCCGCTCACCGATGCCGTTGATGGTGCATTCCACCTGCCCTGCTCCAGCCTGTATGGCTGCAATGGAGTTGGCTACCGACAGCCCCAAGTCGTTGTGGCAGTGTACCGAGATAACTGCTTTTTCAATGTTGGGCACGTTGTCTTTCAGGTACTTGATGATGTTGAAGTACTCAAACGGCACGGTGTAGCCAACGGTGTCCGGGATGTTGACCGTAGTGGCACCGGCAGCGATTACCGCCTCAACTACCTGGGCCAGAAACGGCAGTTGGGTCCGCACCGCATCTTCGCAGGAAAATTCCACGTTAGGGGTGTAGCCTGCTGCCCGCTTGACTGCTTTAACGGCGGCTTCCAGCACCTGTGCCGGTTCCATCTGCAGCTTGTACTTCATATGGATGTCCGAGGTGGCGATGAAGGTATGGATTCGCCCTTTTTCACCGGCGTACTTCAGTGCTTCCCAGGCCCGGTCAATATCCTTGATGCTGGAACGGCACAGTCCGGCAATCTCAGGCCCCTTGATGGTCTGCGCTACTTTCTTGACCGCCTCAAAGTCACCTTCAGAAGCGATCGGGAAGCCGGCCTCAATCACATCAACATTCAACTTTTGTAGTTGTTTGGCAAAACGCAGCTTTTCCTCAATATTCATACTGTTGCCCGGTGCCTGCTCGCCATCGCGCAACGTGGTGTCAAAAATCTTGATAACCCGTGTCTCGTCCTTTACTGCCTGCTTGGCCTTTGCCATGCTCCACCTCCTGTGTGTGGTGTCCTGAAATAAAAATACGCCTCCGCCCTCGTCAATGGGGCGAAGGCGTACTGAGCCTCGCGGTACCACCCATTTTCGTTTACAGCAAGCTGTAAACCTTAATTAAATCCGTTACGTGGATAAATCGGCTCCGACTACTGTTGGTTCACCGGAACGGCTCCAAGGCGAGTTCACAGTCTCCATCCACCGGTTCGCACCACCCACCGGCTCTCTCAAGGATGTACCTCTGTTACTACTCCTCTTCCCAGCCTTTACTCCGATTCCACCTCATGGCGCTCTCTTCGTCGGTTCGTCTGCGTCTCCTCAATGTACTGCTGTACATCTGCGTCGCCGCATTCCTCACCGTCTTGAGATCATCCCATGATCTGAAATCGGATTCATTTTTTGACATCATAAGAAGACCGGATCAGTCCGTCAACTGTTTTGTTTTTAAGGGGTTCTGTTTAGAGATATCAAACAGATGGCAGTTCCAACTGTTCCCCCAAACCATCTTCCAGAAACTCCCGCGAATAACGTACATAGTTGTCAGCAGACTTGTTCAGCCAGGCGATCTCGTCCGGCGTCAGGTCCCGCTTGTATTTGGCCGGAGCGCCGACCCAGAGGGTGTGGGGTGGGATAATGGTTCCTTCGGTGACCAGGGCACGGGCACCAACCAGAGCACCTTCACCCACCACCGCCTTATCCATTACCATGGCCTGCATGCCGATAAAGCAGCCGTCCTTCAGGGTGCAGCCGTGCAGGGTGACAGAGTGGCCCACGGTTACGTCTGCACCGATAACCAGCGGAGCACCGGGGTCGTCAGCATGCTTCTTATGGGTGACGTGCAGCATGGTCAGATCCTGGATGTTGCTACGGGCGCCAATGCTGATAGCGTTGACATCGCCGCGGGCCACCACGTTGTACCAGAGGCTGGCCTGGGCGCCAATGCTGACTTCACCGATCACCACGGCGGTCTCGGCAATAAAGGCGGAAGGGTCGATTTGAGGGGTGATGCCTTTGAAGGGGCGAATCATGAGTTTGGTTCTCCTTAACAGGTCTGAATGGAGCAAAAGTATACACGTTACATTCCTGCCACGTCCATGATTTCGTCTTGTTGCCGTGACGGTATTCTGCTACTTTCCTGATTCTAATACATTGCTTTCAATGGAGGAGCTGTAATGAAGTTTACCAAGATGCATGGTGCTGGCAACGATTACGTGTACGTGGATTGTTTCAAGGAGACCGTAGAAAATCCTGCTGAAACAGCGATCAAGGTTTCTAACCGCAACTTCGGGATCGGCTCTGATGGCCTGATCCTGATCATGCCCACCGATAAGGCCGATGTACGGATGCGGATGTTCAACAGCGATGGCTCCGAGTCGGAGATGTGCGGTAACGGCATCCGTTGTGTGGCCAAGTACGCCTATGACCATGGCATTGTGACCAAGACCGAGATCACGGCTGAGACCGGTGCCGGTATCCTTACCCTGCAGTTATTCCCCAATGCAGAGAATAAGGTTGAGCGGGTGCGGGTCAACATGGGGCCACCACGGCTTTCCCGTGAAGAGATTCCGATGAACGGCACTCCGACTCCCCAGGTGGTGGCTGAAGAGCTGACCGTGCTGGACAAGACCTTTAAGATCACCTGTGTTTCCATGGGTAACCCCCACTGCATTATCTATGTGGATGACGTGGACAACTTTCCGGTGGCCACCTACGGTCCATTGATCGAGAACCACCAGCTGTTCCCCCGCCGTACCAATGTGGAGTTTATTCAGATCATCTCCCGTTCAGAAGTCAAACAGCGCACCTGGGAGCGGGGCGCAGGCGAGACCCTGGCTTGCGGTACCGGTGCCAGTGCGGTCTGCGCGGCAGGTGTATTGAATAATCTGACTGACCGCAAGATACTTAATCATCTGGCTGGTGGTGATCTTGAGCTGGAGTGGGTTGAGAACGGGTCGGTGTTTATGACAGGCCCGGCTACGGAAGTGTTTAACGGTGAGATTGTTTTTTAAGATTTGATAAAACACAGAGCAACTGTGTTCTCTGTCAAGTAGTTTAGTTTAGCTGACCATGGCTGGGTTCCACTTTTGCCCCGTTTTCATCATGGCGTTTAAAATGGTCAGAAGTTTTCTCATACATGCCACTATC
>NZ_JAOTRZ010000221.1 GCF_030247655.1 Trichlorobacter sp.
AAAAAACACCTGTAAAGACCGGTGGCGTCAGGTTCTTTCCGAAGCCGAGCGAGTTAAGTTCAAACACCTGCTTACCCTTGAACCAGGTATAAGTGAGAATCAGACAAACCAGATGAAAAGAAGCAAGCTTCAACTTGTTGTGCCATTAGCATTGCACAGAACGTACAAAACTGAACAGCAGACATGGCTATTGTCGTTTGACGACTTTATCCGGCTATTGATTGCACGACAATCATAGCCCATTTCTTCAGCCATATGATGGGTTAAATAAATGACTGAATTTCCTACAGATAATACCAGCGTGTACACCATTGCAACTTGGACCGTTGAGGGAAATAATCTTATATACTGCAATGAGAATGGTGATTCCATTAAACCTTCTGCTATGGATATATGGACAAGTCTTTATGCAAATAACGACAAATTTTCAGTCAATCCAATTTCTGCCTTGCCAGAGTACGAATTTTCTAGGTTCCCTGCGGAACCGGCACTATTACTGTCAGGCAGATCACCTGACAGTATAACAATTCATTTAGTCGGTCGATCCGGGAGTGAATATACAAATATAAGTAGCACAGATGTTGATCAATTGTTCATTGGAAATACCTGGTACCCTTTTGCCTTGTCCGATTACGAAGATGGCCTCGACAGGATCAAGGTGCAGAATATTGTATTCGGTCAGGTTATAACAGTCGGGCAACTCATATGGCTCAAAACACAGCCTGATCTTGGCATTGAGCTGATTGATGACCTTAAAAGCTGCACTCCGACTGATATACAAGCACCAACTACACTGAACTCAGCGCAATGGGGGTTGGAAGCGGAACTATATAATTATCAGAAGGATGGAGTACATTTTCTTAACTTGATAGCCAATCAGGGTCTTGGTTGCATTCTTGGTGATGAAATGGGGCTAGGGAAAACGGTCCAAGTCATTGCACTAATGCTGGCTGAGTATTCACAAGGACGATCCTCAACGTTAGTGGTTGCCCCCGCAACGATTCTTGAAAACTGGCGCAGGGAACTGACTCAATTTTCTCCATCACTGTCCGTACTTGTGCACGCTGGCTCGAATCGGGCAGGAATTGCGTCCAAACTTGCAGGCATTGATGTAGTTGTTACATCTTATGATATTGCTGTCAGAGATGAGCCGATGTTGTCTTCAATACGCTGGAATCTCTTGGTCCTGGATGAAGCACAAAGCATAAAAAATCCCGACGCTCAGAGGTCAATCGCGGTTAAAAACCTGGACAGGAGAGTTTCTCTTGCAGTTACCGGGACACCCGTTGAAAACAAATTAACTGATCTTTGGTCGCTTTCTGATTTTGCTCTTCCTGGGCTCCTCGGAAAGCGTGAGGATTTTGAAACTCTCTTTGAAAACACAGATTCAGATGCCTCGCAATTAGCGCCGCTTGTCTCTCCTATCCTGCTCCGGCGACGGGTCAAGGATGTCGCCAAAGACCTTCCTGAAAGGATAGACATACCTCAGCCCATTTCAATGTCAAAGAAAATGGCGGAAATGTACGAGCAGGTTCGGTTGGCTGCCATTGAAGAATATGGTAAATCTGCATCACTCGTTAGTTTACAGCGATTAAGGATGTTTTGTACTCACCCCATGCTTGCAGGTTTTAGTTTAGCAGACCCAGCCGAGCACATGCCTAAGTATCAACGCCTTATTGAATTACTGGAAGAAATTTTTTCCAGGGGGGAGAAATGTCTTATTTTCACTAGTTATACTGGCATGACAGATGTTTTGATTCATGACTTGTCCAAGCGTTTTGTTGATCAATATTTCAATTTTATAGATGGCAGAGTTCCTGTTCCTGAGCGTCAGACAATAGTTGATGAATTTTCTGTTTCACCAGCTTCCGGGGTTCTCATTCTAAACCCTAGGGCAGCTGGAGTCGGTCTCAATATAACAGCAGCAAACCATGTAATTCATTATAATCCCGAGTGGAATCCAGCATTGGAAGATCAGGCTTCCGCAAGAGCATATCGTAGAAAACAGCTCTATCCTGTTACGGTACATCAGCTTTACTTTGTAGACAGCGTTGAAGAAGTTGTGGTTGGACGCCTAAGACTCAAGCGTGGCTTGTCTGAGCATGCAGCAACAGGTCATAAAGGCGATTCGACTGCTAGTGCAGTAATGAGGGCTTTGACCTTATCACCACTTTCAAAAATTGGGGCTCTAGAATGAGATACTCGGCTCAAATAACAAAGATTCTAAGTGCGAATGACGTAGGTGAAACCGGTGGCCATCAAGCAGGAATTCTCGTTCCTAAGGACCTTGAGATTCTGTCGTTTTTCCCATCATTAAATTCAAAAGAGAAGAATCCTCGTGTGACGCTGGTATTTCGTGAAGGAGACGGCATAACCCGCTGGGATTTCAATTTTATTTACTATAATAACCGTTTTTTTGGCGGGACGAGAAATGAATACCGTTTGACTTGCATGACTCAGTACCTGAGAGCCCGAAATGCAAAGATTGGTGACCAAGTTGTTTTATCAAAGTGCTTAGAGGGCCGCCTTACGGTAGATGTTAAACGTGCAAACATACCTGCAATGGTTCAGGACGATGTTCTGGTCCTTTCAGGTGGCTGGAAAGTTATTAAGATATAAAGGGAGTGACTTATGGCTGACAACAGCTCGCTGGCTTCACACAAGCGCGCCACGATAATTTTCAACCCAGAAATGAGATAATTGGCCGCGCCAGATGTGTTGATAATATCAAATCAATCTTGATAGTAAACTAAAATGGAGGGGGCTTTCACCCCCTCCATCTGTTACCAGCTCCTGATTATCAATTCGTAGGTTGTCTGTGACCGACCAGCTCCACCAGTGGTGTACTTAATAGGTACCCTGTCTGTTGACAATCCCTTAAAAACCTTCCTTATATCCGGGTGGTCATTGATGCTTAAAATGGCCTTGCCCTTTATCGACCGCATCAGTCTTGACATAGCCTCGTATTGATCCATCTCAAACGGGACTCCATACCCCTCGGTTTGCCAGTATGGGGGATCGAGGTAAAACAACGTGCCCGGTCGGTCGTACTTAGTTATGCACTTTTGCCAGTCCAGATGCTCTACGCAAACCCTTTGCAATCTCAGATGGGCCTGGCTGAGGGTCTCTTCAATCCGCAACAGATTGAGTCTGGGCGGATCAGTGGCAGCGGTGCCAAAGGTCTGGCCAGCAACCTTGCCGCCGAACGCTGTCTTTTGCAGGTAGTAGAACCGGGCAGCCCTTTGGATGTCTGTGAGGGTTTCAGGCGGGGTTATTTGCAGCCATTGAAACATCTGACGGGAGACCAGCGACCAACGGAACTGCCGGATAAATTCGTCCAGGTGGTGCTGCAGCACACGATACAGGGTGATCAACTCATTGTTGCAGTCGTTGAGCACCTCAACGCTTGATACCGGCTTGAGGAAAAAAAGGGCGGCACCGCCGCAGAATGGTTCTACATAACAGGTATGATCCGGGAACAGCGGTAGGATCTGTTTCGCGAGGCGGCGTTTGCCGCCGATCCAGGGGATAATGGGTTGATACATTGTGAGCGCCTCCATTGTTTTTTGTAAAAATCATGGTAGGCTTACCTTCGCCGTGTCGACATGGCGGGGCAGCCTTGGTTGGCTCACTGGGACGTACAGTGGGTCGGCGTCCGGCAGATGTGTCGAGCATCTACCGGACGCCGCCTCTTCTGGTTATATGGTTAATGCTGCCAATTCTTCAGGGGTTGAACATCCTTCCGCAAGCTTTGTAATATCTCTCAGTCTCTGTTTCTCGGCGATCACCTCGCTATTATCTTTCCCTGATTCCAGGTTGCGCTGAGACTGTATGTCCAGCTTGGCCAATAATGGAGCGCGTTCGCGGCGCAGCCTCTCCTTTGTTATATCGATGGCCTTGTCCAGATTTATCTCGATCATGACAGTACCTCCTCTGGAAACACGGATGAGTCGCTACCGTATCCGTCAGGGTCCGGCATATCTACCGGCAATTCCCACGCCGCGCGGAATGTTCGATCTGCAGGGATTGCGCTAGCATCCACAATCCAGTAAGGCATCCCGGTGGGCACGTCTTTGGTTGCAATCTGTTCAATTGTGGCAAATTTAAGGGCGGCAAGGCCGGGGGTAATGATAGCCACACCACCGCCAGCAGGTGCGTACAGGATTCGTTTAGTTTGCATAAGTTCTCCTATCTAAAAATAGATATTGAAATATACGAAGAGTCATAATGTCCATTATTTGATGCGTATATAGTTGCAATGCGTACTGCAGTTGTCGTTGGCGGGGTTGTTTGAGATTTTTGAGCCACAAATAAAAACCCACCGCCGCCGTTGTTATCAGCCACCGTCCCGTTTATCTCGTAATTAGCATCCGGCATAGCCGTTGCAAAATTAATGGTGTAATCACCAGTCCCGTTGTCCGTAATACTTGACACGTTGCCACTCGCCCTGATCCCCACGGTATTTGTACCGTTAAAATTGACCCAGGCGCGGCAGGCGTAAATAGGGGCAGCACCTGACGCATTTAGTGCTGTTTTGACCCCTGCATCGTTAGCGACGAGAGTAGCCTGTGCTCCCAGCGTTGCCCGTGCCGTTGCCGCGTCAACATCATCCAGAAGGGTACGGGCAAACGCGGTCAGAGCAGTGATTCCAAATGTGTCGCTACCGGTGGCGTAGATTAACTGGTTGGCAGCGGTGGCCATAGCTGCAAGGGCGGTAAGGG
>NZ_JAOTRZ010000222.1 GCF_030247655.1 Trichlorobacter sp.
CTGTTTTGGCAATTTCAGCAGCATAATGGGGGGCAATCATACGAGCACCATGGGCGCCTTCATGTACTTCATGAAAACCCAGGCTCTTCAGGCCTGCAACCAGCTGGCCAGGTGTATAGGAGTGAAAAAAAGCAGGGAATGAACAGCCCAGCACCGCTACAACGGGATCTCCTGAGGCCAGCAGCTCCTGTGTTTTTACCATCCGATCCACGACAACTTTGGCTTTTTGGGGGCAGTTCAGGCAGTTACCACAGCCAATGCAACGCTCATAGATGATTTCAGCATAGCCGCCATCAACCTTGATCGCCTTGACCGGACAGGTTCTTACGCAGGAGTAGCAGGTGCGGCACCGCTCTTTGTAGGTAATAATCGGCTGCATGGCATTGAACCCCCACAGAATTTTGGTGATAGTCTACACCATAGAACCATGGTGTGCAACTTTTGGCACACTGATTGGTTGGTGCGAACCTGCGCCTCCTTGCAGTCCATCCCTTTCACTTGCTATTGAACGAGTGCATCGGGTAAGATTCAGGATCAAAACAATTGCTAGAGGTGTTGCATGTTAGACGCAGGTGTTGTTCAAGAGCTCTGCGCCATTGTGGGCGTTGAAAATGTTGCTACAGAAAAGCAGGATCTGATCTGTTACGGGTATGATGCCACCCAGATGGAGTTTCTGCCCTCTGCCGTGGTGCATCCGGCCAACGCAGAAGAAACGGCAGCGGTTTTGAGACTCGCTAACAGCAGAAAGTTTCCGGTCTTTCCCCGTGGCGCTGGCAGTGGCTTTACCGGCGGTGCCCTGCCCAAAGCGGGCGGCGTAGTATTGGTTACTACTCGCATGAACAAGATTCTACGGATTGATACTGAAAACCTGATTGCTGAAGTGGAGCCTGGGGTGGTTACCGAGGATTTCCAGAAGGCCGTGGAAAAGCTGGGGCTGTTCTATCCGCCTGATCCAGCCTCACTTAAATTTTCTACCTTGGGAGGCAACGTGGCAGAGAACGCCGGTGGCCCCCGCTGTGTCAAGTACGGTGTTACCAAAGATTTTGTGATGGGGCTGGAGCTGGTATTGCCCACTGGTGAGATCATCCGTACCGGCACCGAGACCTACAAGGCGGTGGTGGGCTATGACCTGACCCGTCTGCTGTGCGGCAGCGAAGGCACTCTGGGAGTCATCACCAAGATCATCTTCAAGCTGCTGCCGCTGCCGGAAGCCAAGAAGACCATGCTGACTATCTTTGATTCAATCGATGGCGCTGCCCAGGCGGTTTCCACCATTATTGGCAACAGGATTATCCCCACCACGCTTGAGTTTATGGACTATGCCACCCTGCAGTGCGTTGAAAAGCGGTTCAATCTGGGGATCCCCCCGGAAGGTCGGGCTGTGCTACTAATTGAGGTGGATGGCGATACAGAACTGATTGAAAAACAAGCTGCCCGCATCCATGAACTGATCAAACCGCTGGGACTGGTGCAGTTCAGGGCTGCCAAGGATGCCGCTGAATCAGAGGCGCTCTGGAAGGTACGACGGCTGGTGTCACCATCGTTGCGGGATGTAAACCCCCACAAATTTAACGAAGACATCGTGGTGCCCCGCAGCAAGGTGCCGGTGGTTATCCGCGAGATCGAGAAGATCCAGCAGAAGTACGATATTCCGATCGTCAACTTCGGTCATGCCGGTGATGGTAATATCCATGTCAATGTCATGATCAACAAAGAGGTTCCGGGCCAGGAAGAAAAGGCCCACGAGGCGATCAAGGAGATCTTCCAGGCTGCCCTGGACCTGAACGGCACCATGTCCGGCGAGCATGGCGTGGGACTGGCCAAACAGCCCTATATTGAGATGGAACTGACCCCGACCCAGATCAAGACCATGCAGGGGATCAAGCTGGCGTTGGACCCCAATAATATTTTAAACCCAGGAAAAATATTTCCATGGAAGGAATTTTCCCATGCAGCATGACGATGCAAAAGAGCGCCAGGAAAGCTCACTGATCGGCAGACTATTTTCTTTGGAAGTTGCCCTTTTTCTGATGGGGGTGGCATCACTGGTCTATGGCCTGATGAATCATATTGAATCAAACATATTCTTTGGCATTCTGATAATTCCAGGGGTGTTTATCCTGCACAGGGTCAAGAAAAAGGACTGGAAGGCCCATTGGGCTGAGCTTGAGGAGCAGAAACGACGTCAGGAAGAACGTGAGGAGGAGCGCAAGCGTGGCGGCAACTAGCCCCCAGATCGTACTGGCCTCTGCCTCGCCACGCCGCTCTGAACTGTTGGAGCTGGCTGGTGTTTCGTTCAGGGTGGCACCGGCTGATATTCCAGAGGAACCGCTACCGGGTGAAGATGCGGTAGAGCATGCCCTCCGTCTGGCTGAAGAAAAGGCCAGAGCTACTGCTGTGCGGGAAACAAGCGGGCAGTTCTTTATCGGTGCTGATACAATCGTAGTACTTGATGGCCGGATCATGGGCAAGCCGGTGGATGATAGCGATGCGGTTCAGATGCTGACCGACCTGTCCGGCAAAGGGCATGAGGTGGTAACCGCCTACGCGGTGCTGGACAAACAGAGTAACGTCTGTATCAAACGTGCAGTGCGGACGCAAGTGGTCTTCAAGCAGCTATCGCAGCAGGAGATTACCGACTACGTGAAGACAGGCTGCCCGCTGGATAAGGCCGGCGCCTATGCGATTCAGGGTGGCGCAGCTCATTTTGTGCGGGAAATACACGGTTCTTACACCAACGTTGTAGGGCTGCCAACCTGCGAACTGGTGGAGACATTGCACCAACTAGGGGCCTTATAAGCATGTCCAGGATCGCTGACAACCTTGCAACTGTTCAGGCGCGTATCCGGCAGGCCTGTGTCGTATCCGGCAGAGATCCCGCTTCAGTGCATCTGGTGGCAGTTTCCAAGCTGCATCCAGCCTCGGTTGTTATCGAAGCAACGGCATCAGGTCAACAGATCTTTGGAGAGAACTATGTCCAGGAACTGTGCGACAAGGCGGAGCAACTGCCGTGTTCTGTCGAGTGGCACATGATCGGCCACCTGCAGAGCAACAAGGTCAAGTACCTGCCCGGTATTGTCAGCATGATCCATACGGTTGACCGGTTATCATTGGCACAGGAGATTGATCGACAGTGGCGCAACAAACAGGACGCGAGCTGTGCTGTTCTGGTACAGGTCAACGTCTCCGGAGAGGCGACAAAATCAGGCACAACCACTGCAGATGCCTTGGAACTGATACGGGCGATTGCCCTGCTGCCCAACATCAGCATACGGGGGTTGATGACCATGCCACCTTTTTTTGATGACCCTGAGGCAGCCCGGCCCTACTTCCGTGAGCTGCGCCAACTGGCTGACCAGATCAGGAACGAGCAGATTCCCGGTGTTGAGATGGCTGAACTTTCCATGGGGATGTCCGGCGATTTTGAAGTGGCGATTGAAGAAGGGGCAACGTTGGTACGGGTCGGCACGGCTATTTTTGGCGAACGTTAGCTGAGGGAGGTACGTAGCATGAAACATCTGGTACTGTTGATAGCATTACTGTTGTTGCCGGTCGCATCAGGTGCGGCAAGCTATTCCTGGACTGATCCTTCAGGCACCATGCACTTTACCGATGATCTCGGAGCCGTGCCAAAAAAATACCGGGCCAAGGCGCTGCGCCAGGCAGCGAGCGAGGAGGCAGTCCCTGATGCAAAACCTGCTACTGTAAAAAATGAAGCCAAGACTCCGGCAACTCAACAAACTGGATCTGCCCAGGAAGCAGCGGGGCCTTCCACTAAATTTGGTGACCGTACAGCTGCAGAATGGCAGCAACAGTTTCAGACGCTGCGGGGACAGCTGAAAAAGATTGAGCAAGAGATGGAACAGCTGAAGCAGGATGGAGGAGACGGGAAAAGGATGCTTGGCCGGGAAAAGATTGCCGAGCTTAACACCCGTAGCCGTCAACTTAACCAGGAATACGAAAAAACAAGGGTTCAGCTGAATCAGCTGGTTGAACAGGCAAACAAGGTCGGTTTACCACCGGAGTACGGCCAGTCGCCTACTTGCCTACCTCTTCAACTATCTTGATCACAAAGCGCTGGGCCGCTTCCACGGCCCGGCTGATATCCCAGCGGGACATATCACGGTCTTCCACCAGATTACTGATGCCACGTATTTCCAGGCAAGGGATACCATAACGCAGCGCTGTCAAGGCAATGGCAGCCCCCTCCATATTCTCACAGATCGCCTGATAGCGCCGGGCGAACTCCTGTCCCCGCACCTTGGTGCCGCTGCAGCTTGATACCGTCACAAAACGTCCGCGAACCAACCGCAGGCCATGGCTGCCTGCCAGCTTCATTGTCTTTTGCGCCTCATGGCGGGCCAGCGGAATGTTATTGTACCAGGAACGCTCTCCCTTAGTCAGCAGGGGCAGTTCCATCTGGCCCATATCCAGCCAGCCGGTTGGGGTCAGTACCCCTTCATCACCAAAGATCTCATCACTGGCAATGGCCAGCTCACCCACTGAAAGTCCGCTGCCCGGATAGGCACCGCCGCAACCGGTAATGATGAGTAATTCAGGTCGATACCGCTCAACCAGTGAAGTGGCGGCTGATGCGGCATTAGCCTTGCCGATCCCGCCAGCACAACAAACCAGCCGC
>NZ_JAOTRZ010000223.1 GCF_030247655.1 Trichlorobacter sp.
TCAGTGATCAGGATTGGCAGTCCATGGGTGCGGCAGATAATCGGGCGAGCCTGGTACAACAGACAACAATCGTCAAGGAGGAGCGGACAACAATCCTCATTTTGAGGGTTGGACAACTGGTGCTTCCGCTGCTGACACTGCTCCGACGTCAACTGTCCGGCAGCCTCAATCAGTGCCGCCGCCTCCACCGGAAAGACCGAGATACTGATACAGCAGGAGGAACAACCGGCATGGCAGGTGAGGGCATCACCCAGCAATGTGGTGATACCCTCACAGAGTTGATCCACCTTATCCAGCAGGCGGTGATAGTTGTCCAGCGGTTGGGCCATTGGTTATTGTATTTTCAACACAATCTTACCAAAATGCTTGTCCTCTTCCATCATCCGGTGCGCCTCAACCACTTCATCAATTGAGAAGACCTTTTCAATGATCGGAACGATGGTGCGGTCAGCAAACTTGGGCAGCGCGGTTTTGGTAAACTCGGCCACCATGGCAGCCTTGTCCTTGACCGGACGGGAACGCAGGACAGAGCCGATGATCTGCTGACGCTTGACCATCATCAGAGCCAGGTTCAGTTCTGCCTTGATGCCGCTGATGATACCGATGATCACCAGACGACCGGCATAGCCCAGCGAGGCCATATTCGGTGCCAGGTACTTGGCACCGACATGGTCAAGGATCACATCCGCACCTTTCTTGTTGGTGAATTCCTTGACCGCCTCAGAAAAGTCAGGGGTGGTAGTAAAATCAACCACCAGATCAACCCCCATCGCCTTGACACGCTCCAGCTTGCTGGGGTGGGAGGTGACGATGATCTTGGTCTCCGGCACCAGCGCCTTGCAAAGCTGCACACCGGCCATGTTGACCCCGCCACCACCGCCGTGGATAATGGTGGTGTTCTTGTCCTTCAGGCCACCGATCATGAACAGGTTTGAGAAGGCAGTGATGTAGGATTCACAGACGCAGGCCGCCTCTTCAAAGGACATGGACTCCGGGATCGGCATCAGATGACTGGCGTATGCCACGGCATACTCGGCACAGGCACCGCCGCCCACCAGGGACATAACCCGCTGGCCAACCTGCCAGCCTTCCACACCGGCGCCAAGTTCTTCAATAGTACCGGCCACTTCAAGACCAAGGATCTCAGAATCACCAGGAGGTGGCGGATACTTGCCTTCACGCTGCACCAGATCAGGTCGGTTAATGGTGGTGGCAATCACCTTGACCAGCACCTGTCCTTCAGCAGGGGTTGGCTTGGTTGCCTCACCCACTTTCAACACCTCTACTCCGCCAAAACCCTCCATCAAGACTGCTTTCATACAAATCCCTCCAAATGAGATAGTGTTTGATAATTTAGAGGGTCAATCTACCTGCTCAGCCTGTTTTTGTAAACCGAAAAACATTCTGAATCCTTGATTTCAGGGCTTTTTTCTGCCATAAACGGCCTTCATTAACTCAAAAAGACAGCAGAGGTGGTACAGCTATGCAGATTATGGTCACCAACGATGATGGCATCGGCGCACCGGGCATCAAGGCCCTGGCTGAAGCACTGACAGAGCTGGGCGATGTGACGGTGGTGGCGCCGGACCGTGAACGCAGCGCTGCCGGACATTCCCTGACCCTGCATTCCCCCTTGCGGGTCTTTGAGCTGCGTAAAGGCTGGTTTGCCGTGGATGGCACCCCCACGGACTGTGTTAATATGGGCATTCACAGCCTGCTTGACTCCCCGCCGGACCTGGTGGTTTCAGGCATTAACCACGGCGGCAACATGGGGGATGACATCACCTACTCCGGTACCGTTGCCGCTGCCATGGAAGCCAATCTAATGGGTATACCGGCCCTGGCCGTATCGCTGGCCACCTACGGCCCCACCGGTCATTTCCCTGATGCAGCAAAAGTTGCTCTCCAGGTGGCGCGGATGCTGATTCAGCAAGGCGTTCCCACTGACACCTTCCTGAACCTGAATGTCCCTAACTTGCCTTTTTCAGAGATCAAAGCACCATTGATCACCCGCCAGGGCAAACGTTCATTTGTGGGAAAGATCGTGGACAAGACCGACCCCAGAGGCCGCAAATACTACTGGATCGGCAGTGAAGAACCCAGTTTTATGGATGATGAAGGGACTGACTTCAATGCAGTCGGCAAAGGACATTCCTCCCTCACCCCGCTGCACCTGGACCTGACCAACCACCGCGCTCTGGAAACCCTGAAGCAATGGCAGATTGCCTGATGCTGGACAACCGCGGCCTACTCTGGTATCGTGCCGCCGTTAATCTTCCGTAGGGGAGCATGTTTTGGTAAATTTTGAAATCGCCCGCAAACGAATGGTACAGGAACAACTCGTTAGTCGCGGCATTACCACCCCTCGTCTTCTTGACGTCTTTCAGAAGGTCCCCCGCCACCTGTTTGTACAGGAGGCCATGGCGGTACAGGCCTACAGTGACGGTCCTTTGCCGATCGGCGAAAAACAGACCATCTCACAACCGTACATTGTTGCATTAATGACTGACCTGCTGGAGCTGAACAGCAAGGACCATGTGCTTGAAATCGGTACCGGCTCAGGATACCAGACCGCCATTCTTGCCAGCCTGGTCAGACGGGTCTGGACCATTGAACGAATCCGCCCCCTGGCCATGCAGGCCCGTAAGGTACTTGATACACTGCATCTTTTGAATGTTAACATTAAAGTTGGTGACGGAACCCTGGGCTGGCCGGAAGAAGGACCATTTGACGCAATAATCGTTACTGCCGGAGCCCCGGCTATCCCTGAAACCCTGGCTGCCCAACTGGCGCCGGGAGGCCGGCTGGTCATACCGGTTGGTGATGAAGCAAGCCAGACCCTACTTCGGATTCGCAAGGCGGCAGATGGTACCCTGACACAGGAAACCGGCATCGGCTGCCGTTTTGTCCCGCTGATTGGCCAGCAGGGCTGGCAGCTCAACAGTTGAGGAGGTTTCATGTCGCTTGACACGCCCCACCAGGAACCGTTTTTGGATGCTCCAGGCCTGGATGACGAACAGGAACCACCGGTTGGCTTTGTTGCCGCCATTGAGGCAGAAGAAGACCCGACACTGGAAATTGACGATCTTCCGGCTCTGGTAGAGCAGATCTCTCTTGATGACCCGGTCAAGATTTACCTGCGCGACATCCAGCGTACCCCGCTGTTGAATGCAGAAGAAGAGAAGGCATTGGCCCGCAAGGTAGAACAGGGAGACAGGGCTGCCCGCAACAAGATGATTGAGTCTAACCTGCGGCTGGTGGTCAAAATATCCAAGCGCTACCTGAATCGTGGTCTACCGTTCCTTGACCTGATAGAGGAAGGTAATCTTGGCCTGATGAAGGCGGTAGAACGGTTCTCTCTTGAAAAGGAATGCCGCTTCTCAACCTACGCAACCTGGTGGATCCGCCAATCAATCGAACGGGCACTGGTTAATCAATCAAGAACAATAAGGCTTCCTGTTCATGTGTCTGACGACATAAGTCGCATGCTTAAAGTCTCACGTCAGATGTCACAAGAGCTGCACCGCGAACCAACGGTCCAGGAACTGGCTGAAACCATGCAGATCAAGCCGATGCATATCCGCAGGCTGATGATCCTGCTTAAACGCACCTGCTCCATAGATACGCCAATCGGAGACGGCAATGACTTCTTTCTGGTAGACACCATAGAAGATTCATCTGCGGTATCTCCCTCTGAACTGCTTGAAAATATTAATCGCTATGAACAGATCGCCGAGCATTTTGACAAACTCAGTGAAAACGAAAAAACCATTTTGGGACTGCGTTTCGGTCTTGACGATCAAGACCCTCAGACCCTGGACACCATTGGCCAGAGCTTTGGCGTTACCCGTGAAAGGATTCGCCAGATAGAGGCTAAATCCCTTGAAAAACTGAAAAGCTTTACCCAAAATATCCATTAACCTTTGTAAGGAGTACAATCCCATGGACGATCTTAAACTCACCATTCGTGACATTCCTGATTTCCCCAAAAAAGGGATCATCTTTAAAGACATCACCACCCTGCTGCAGGATGCGAAATCATTTACCCGCATGATTGACATGATCGCCAACCGCTACATTGGCCAACGGATTGACAAGGTAGTAGGCGTTGAGGCGCGGGGGTTCCTGATCGGCGCAGCCCTGGCCTACAAGCTGGGAGCAGGCGTTGTGCTGGTCCGCAAACCGGGTAAACTACCCTCTGAAACCTTCAGCAAGACCTATGCTCTGGAGTATGGCACTGACACCCTTGAAATTCACAAGGATGCCATTAAGCCGGGCGAAAAGATCCTGATTGCCGATGACCTACTGGCAACCGGCGGTACCGTTGCCGCAGTAGTGGACATGGTCAGCCAGCTGGGCGGTGATATTATTGAATGCTGCTTCATGACAGAGCTTGGGTTTCTGGAAGGCCGTAAAAAACTGCCCGAAGGAAAGGTTTACTCGCTGCTGCAATTCTGATAAAAGTAATGTCCATTTTATGTCCCCGTAGCTCAGCTGGATAGAGCACTTCCCTCCTAAGGAAGGGGCCGGACGTTCAAATCGTCTCGGGGACGCCAATCACTATTGAATCCGATAACTGCTTTTGCAGCTGTCGGATTCTTTTTTTCCGCTGCCCAGCGTATCGCTCCGGCCAGTG
>NZ_JAOTRZ010000224.1 GCF_030247655.1 Trichlorobacter sp.
GTTTGTGTGTGTCACGGCTCAGTCTGTTGCTCAAGCCAGCGGTAGAAGGTGCGTCGGCTGATTCCCAACAGTTTTGCCGCTTCAGTGCGATTGCCCCTGCTTCGACGCAGCGCTTCCTTAATGGTTATTTCCGGGTGGGCATGGGGGACGGAAATGCTGGCTTCCGGGGCTGCTTTGACGATGGTAAAAAACTCGGCTGGCAGGGCATCAGAGCTAATGATAGAGCTTTGGCTGAGGATGCAGGCGTGCTCAATCAGGTGTTCCAGTTCACGCACATTGCCTGGCCAGGAATGGCTGCGGAAGGCGGACAGCACATCTTCGGACAGACTGCTGCAGGTGCGGTTGAATTTGTGTGAAAACTGCTGGAGAAAATGATTAACCAGCAGGGGCAGGTCTTCCAGGCGCTCTCGCAGGGCTGGAACTTCAAGACGTACCACATTCAGGCGATAGTAGAGGTCCTGCCGGAATTCTCCGCGTCGGACCTTGTCCTGAAGATTGCGGTGGGTGGCGGCAATTACCCGTACATCAATCTTGATCGGTGTGGTGTCGCCGACCCGTTCAATCTCACGTTCCTGAAGCACCCGCAGCAGCCGGATCTGCAGGGCAGGGGAGATATCGCCGATTTCATCCAGAAAGATGGTGCCTCCATGGGCTTTTTGGAAACGTCCCATCTTGTCCTTGATTGCGCCGGTAAAGGCGCCACGGACATGGCCGAACAGTTCGCTTTCCAGCAGACCCTCCGGTAGCGCCGAACAGTTGAGCTTGATAAACGGTTTCTGCTTTCTGGCACCGCATTCATGGAGCGCCTGGGCCACCAGTTCTTTGCCGGTACCGCTTTCGCCGCAGATGAGGACGGTGCTGGTGACATCTGCCAACGCCTCGATTCTGGTGAAAAGCTGCTGCATGATCGGGGCGCGGCCAATGATGGTATGGAAGCGGCTGCGCTGCTGAAGCTGGCGTTCCAGGGCATCCAGTTCGGTTTCATCCCGTATAACGGCTACGGCGCCGGTGCGGTGCCCGTCTTCACTGGTGGTGGGGGTGGCAATGACACTGACGATCCGGGTACGACTGCCATTGCCGCGACATTCGATCCGCTTCAGTTCCTGGCGTTGTCCGGTGCGTACTGTTTCAGCCAATGCCATGCGGCAGCTGCCGAGGCAGCCGGTGGGCAGGGTATCAATCGGTTGACCGAGCTGGTCAGGACGATATCCGCACTGGAGGGCTGCATCGTTCAGGTGCTGTAAGTGCAGTTGCTGATCTACCATGATGATGGCATCGCTGATACTGCGGTTGATCGCTTCCAGATTGGCGCGGAACTGTTCCCGCTCAAGCTGTAGCCTGCGGTTTTCAATGGCGTGGCGGGCAATGCTGCTGATCTGCAGGCTGTCAAACGGCTTGCAGAGATAGTCAAAGGCACCGCAGCGTACCGCTTCAGTTGCGGTGGCTACATCCGGGTAACCAGTCATCATAACGACGCGGCTGGTGGGTGATAGTGTCGCAGCTGTTTTAAGCAGTGCCAGTCCGCCTTGGGCCTTATCCAGCATGATATCGATAAAGATGACATCATAGGGTTGGCCGGCAATGAGGGTCAGGGCGTTTTGACAGGTGTAGGCCACGTCAGTCTGATTGCCATCAGTGCCAAGGACCGTGCAGATAAGGCGGGTGATCGAAATTTCATCATCTACAATCAGTATCCTGGCCGCCATGTTCCCCCCGTTATTGACCTGCATACAAGTATGGTTTATAGGATAACGTGGTAAAAAGATTTTGCAAGCAGGAGCTGCTATGGCCCGTCCGACCTGGGACCAGTATTTTATTGATATCACCCTTTTAGTGGCGACCCGTTCAACCTGTCTGCGACGTCAGGTGGGGGCACTACTGGTCAAGGATCGGAATATTCTGGCCACCGGCTACAACGGTACGCCGTCCGGTATTCGCCACTGTGAGGAGACCGGCTGTCTGCGGGAGCGGCTGAAGGTGCCCTCTGGTGAGCGCCATGAGCTGTGTCGCGGACTGCATGCCGAGCAGAACGCCATTATTCAGGCGGCCCGGCATGGCGTTAATATTGATGGATCAACCCTGTATTGCACCACCATGCCCTGTATTATCTGTACCAAGATGTTGATCAACGCCGGTATTAAGCGGATTGTTTTTGCAGAAGGGTATGCTGATGAGCTGGCCCGTGAAATGGTGGAAGAAAGCGGCATTGAGGTGGTCCATTTTGAGCGTGGCACAACCGGAGGAGAATCCAGATGAAGTGTCCGTTCTGCGGTCATCAAGATAGCAAAGTTGTAGATTCGCGGCCAGATAAAGGTGGGGCGGTTATCCGTCGTCGTCGTGAATGTGAGGAGTGCGCCAAACGGTTTACCACCTATGAACGGGTGGAGGAGATGCTGCCGCTGGTTTGCAAGAAGGATGGACGGCGGGAGCATTTTGATCGGATGAAGGTAATCTCCGGTATTAAGAAGGCCTGTGAAAAACGTCCGGTTTCCGTGGAGGATATCGAGCGGATGACCGATCGTCTTGAGACCCGTCTGCAGGAGTGTGGTGAACGGGAGGTGCCAGCATCAAGGATCGGTGAATGGATTATGAACGAACTGCATGCCGTTGATCAGGTGGCCTATGTCCGGTTTGCATCAGTCTATCGTTCTTTTAAAGATATTAACGAGTTTATGGTTGAGCTGCAGGACCTGCTGAAGAAGTAGGGGGCGGGATGTTAAAAACAGACATTGCATATATGAAACGGGCGCTTTCACTGGCTCGAAAAGGATTGGGGAAAACTGCCCCCAACCCGGCTGTAGGCTGTGTGATTGTACGTGACGGGGCTATTGTGGGTGAAGGGTGGCACAAAAAAGCCGGTACTCCCCATGCAGAAATCCATGCCCTGGCCATGGCCGGTGCCGCAGCCAAAGGTGCAGATGTCTATGTGACCCTGGAACCCTGCTGCCATTACGGCAAGACCCCCCCTTGCTGTGACGCACTGATTGCTGCTGGTGTGCGGCGGGTGGTGGCCGGTATGGTTGATCCCTTTCTGCAGGTGGCGGGCAATGGGCTGTTGAAGCTTCGTCAGGCAGGTATCCGGGTTGATGTCGGATTACTGGAAGCACACTGTAAGGAGCTGAACAAAGGTTTTATCAAAGCAGTTACCACCGGTCTTCCGTACCTTATTTACAAGACTGCCATGACCATGGATGGCAATATTGCCACTGTCACCGGGCATTCCCGATGGGTCACCGGTGAGGAGTCCCGACGCCTGGTACACCGCCTGAGGTCCCATTGTGACGCGGTTATGGTCGGGGTGGGTACGGTGATTGTTGATAATCCCCAATTGACGGTTCGCCATGTTCGGGGGCGTGACCCGTTGCGGGTGATTGTGGATACCCGTCTGCGTACTCCGGAAAGCGTTAATGTGTTGAATGACGCCCATGCCGATAAAACCGTTATCGCAACCTGCGAGGCAGATCCTGACATCCATCAGCGTTATCTGTTGCAGGGGGCGGATATACTGGTCTGCCGTGAATATGATGGCCGGGTTGATATGGCGGATCTGTTGCACAAGCTGGCTGTCAGGGGGGTGCAGAGCATCCTGCTGGAAGGAGGCAGCCGCCTGGCAGGCGATCTGCTGCAACATCATCTGATTGATGAATGTATCTTTTTCTATGCTCCAAAGGTAGTGGGGAACGGCTTTTCTCCTTTTGCCATACAAGGGATCAGTACGATGGATGAGGCTATTAAGTTGGAAGTGCGACGGGTTGGTATGTCAGGCCCTGACATGGTGGCGTATGCCAGACCGGTGGGTGTATGTTCACCGGCCTGATCGAGTGTACCGGGCGTGTTGTGTCGTTACGTCGCGGCGGTGACCGTGCCGTGCTGGAGGTCGCTGCTCCGTTGCCAGCCGGCGAGATCTGTATCGGTGATTCGATTGCCGTAAACGGTGCCTGTCTGACGGTAATCGACATGCAGGGAGATCGTTTCAGTTTTGATGTCTCACCTGAGACCGTGACGCGGACCACCTTTGCGGCTTCTCAACCGGGCAGCCCGGTTAATCTTGAACGGGCTCTGCGGCTGGGGGGGCGACTGGATGGACATCTGGTGACCGGGCATATTGACTGTGTAGGGCGGCTGGAAAGCAGAGTAAATCAAGGTAACGCCGTTGTACTGGGGTTCAGCCTGCCCCGTGATCAGGCCCGAATGCTGGTGGAAAAGGGATCTGTGGCAATTGATGGTATCAGCCTGACCGTGAATGGGGTGAGCGACACCGGCTTTAGCGTATCAATCATTCCCCACACCCTTGAGAAGACAACCCTGGCAGGAGTAGGTCCTGGTAAAAACGTGAATATTGAGACAGATGTTATTGGCAAATATGTGGTGCGACTGGTTGGTCCCCATGGTGGTTCTGGCGGCCTGACCATGAATACATTAATGCAGAACGGTTTTATCTGAGAGAGGAATATGTAGCGATGGGTGTATGTACGATTGAAGAAGCGATAGAGGATATTCGTCAGGGTAAGATGGTGATTCTGGTGGATGATGAGGACCGGGAGAACGAGGGTGACCTGACCATGGCAGCCGAAATGGCTACCCCGGAGGCGATCAACTTTATGGCCAGATATGGTCGTGGTCTGATCTGT
>NZ_JAOTRZ010000225.1 GCF_030247655.1 Trichlorobacter sp.
CCGAGAGCGCCCCTCCACGCCCAGCCGGGATGGCACCTGTCTCTGCGGCACGTCTACGCCGCAGTATTTGCTGAATCTGCCAGTTCATACAGTTCCTATATCATCCCACATCTACTATAACGACAGGTAACTGATCCGTTTCTTTCAGATCAGCTTCATAAAACAAAATTTTAACGAAACAGGGAGATATCTCTGGTTTTCACGCTATTTGTAGGGCAGCAGTTCTTGCTGAATCGCGGTCAATCGTTCAAATTCAGGATCTTTGTGAACCAGCACAGCATCAAGGTGTTGAGCTGCCGCAGCTATCCAAGCATCAGCCAGAGAAAGAGGAAAACATGCCTTGATTGAGGCTGCCAGCTCCAACAGTTCTGGCGATTCATGCAGCCAGGTAATCGGCAGGCTCAAGCACTGGCGGTATGCAGTGCGCCCGGCAGTCTCTCCTTCATCCTTCCAGACCCGGTAGAGCAGCTCCATCTGGGTCATAAAGCAGGCATGGCAGGCATGATCACCACCTGCAAACGATTCCAACAGTTCAGCAACCCGGTCTGCACCTGGTTCGTTATCCCGCAAGGCAAGTAGAGCCGATGTATCCAACAGGTAGCTGCTCATGCCTCGCGCAGCCTTTCAGCCTCACGTTCAGCCACCAACCGTGCAGCCCCGCCCCCTTTTCCGCTGCCCCTAAAGGCCGCCAGCAGCTCCGCAGTAGAGGTGGTGGCAGCAGAATCGGCCTTTCCCTGTGCAAGTGCGTCATATTCCTGAAGCGAAAGCAGGTATGCCACCGGCCTGCCACGTCGGGTGATACTTACCGGCTCACGTTGCGCAGTATCCAATAGCAAACCAAAATGATTTTGTGCCTCAACAGAGGTCATGGTTCTCATCGTCCCCCCTCAAAAACTAGCTAATAAATGTATTATAGCTAGTTTGGCTAGTTTGGCAAGCGTTGTTGATTTTCAATTTTGACTTGCTGCACTTCGCGCTGCTACAGTGATTTTGCACGTAAATACTGACAACGAGAAAACCGGGATGTCCCCAGATTTCCCGGCAAGGCTTCGGCTGCCTCGGCGGGAAGATGGTCGGCAAGTTCAAGGATTGTGTCTTCATTGGCGGCACGGACATCATCCAGCCATTCTTTTGGGACTCCATAACCAAGCAGGGCATCAGCCGCGATATGTTCAAATAATGGCAGTTTGGGTTGTACCAGCTGCGGGGCTTCTACGTACCTGGGGATAGTGATTTCCTGGACCGTCTCCCGAATCTCCACCAACTGTGAAGCGCCAGTATTGGGGTGGATCTCCAGCTTGCGCCGCTCTGCCCATTGGTAGGCGGGGTCATGATGATCCACAAAACAAAGAAGCAGGCTATCAGATGATTTGTGAACGATTATTCGCAGATCACTACCGGCCCGTACCGACCAGAAGTTTTTATCCCTGGCTTTGTCGAGCTTATGGAAACTCATGCCAGGATTGGCAGGATTCAATTGCAGGTCAAAGGCAGTGGTCTTGACGGACTTCTGCTCGTCGCCGGTCAGTTTGGCAAGGCTATCTGTGAATGTATCGGCTATGCGGAATTCCATTATCACTCCATGAGCAACTGATTGCTCTACTTAATCACTCCCATGACGACGAAGGTATTCTCGAAGTCTCTTATAGCGAATATCATTTACTAATTCTGGTCTGGCATTTTGTATCGCATCAAGACACCCAGTGAGTTCACTTGGAGCCCATCGTGTTGTATCACTAACAACTATATCCAAAAACACCAGCGATTCTTCAGGACACTCCGTGGGTAATTTTGCATTGGAAAGTAAATGCACGATGAAATCTGGGTACTCTGGCGGCTGAAACCAATGTTTTAATTCATTTAGAGCTTCTGGAAATGCTGATTGAGCCGCTATACAGAGCCTTGAGAGACTATCAGAGATGGCAGGGCTAATAATATCCCTTGTTTTAGGCCAAATTGTTTTTAAATAGGGGGATACACGATTATGCCAATATTCCCTTCTTTGCTCACCGGCACCTTCAAGTGCCCGAACTAATGCTTGCGCTGCACTATGCAAACCTTCCGCAGGTAATGTACGCGTGGCATGGGACAGTTCAGCTTGGGTAAAAGTGTCGCCAGGCTCTAAAGCAGCAAAAGTTATAAATGCAGCATATTGTTCTGCATGCTTACCCAGTTTTGAATAATGCATAACAGTCTCAAGCAAAGGCTGTTTAATTGCTGCCATAAATGGTTTATAGAGTCGAGGTGACCAAAGAAAACCTTGCCAAGCGGCTTGTGCTTCACGTTCAGATTGCTGCCAATCAAAAAGTGGTAACAGGTGAGTCGTCGCCCAACCTGGATCAACTCGAAAAATGGGAATTACATGAGTAGCAAGCAATAGTCTTGCATGACGAAACTTTTGAACACAGGTATTGCAAAGCAATGTAAAAACGGGCTTTATCTCATCAGAGAGGCCTTGTCGTTCAAGAGGTTCATGGCGATACCACCAGCGGAGTAAGGCTTCCGTCACTAGCCCTACAGGGTGATTTATGGCACGAGACACAGGGTCATCATCTGTCTCCACCTCTTCTTTTTCCAGTTCTAAAATACGCTGAACAAGAAGGTGAAAAAGAACCTCTTGCCCCACGAATGTTTTTGCAATGGCTTGAAGCCACCAAGCAATACTGTGCGATAATTCTCGTAAAAATTCATCCGGTGCATTTGCAACTGTTTTTGCCATGTAGCGCCAAGAACGTTTGAGTAATTTATCCTCTGCCCATGCTTGAAAAGCTTCTCTCCAGGGGCTGATGGGCCACTCACCTTTTTGTGTCAATTCTAACAACGCACAAGATGTCGTCGGAAAGTTGTCACGACAACGTTGACGCCAATCGTCTTCTTGCCAGTGGTCGGTTCTTGTATTGCTTTTGAGCCACTCAACGAGCACCTGTCGTCGACTTGGTGTGGCGACAAACTTGCGCCATTCAGCTCCGTCACTACTCCAATACGGGAACTCATCTCGCTCGTCAGGCGCAAGTTTCCATTGCGGATGTTGTTGAGTCAGCGTTTTTAATCGAGATCTTGCCTTAATTCCGAGTACTGCACCTGATGATTCTGTCTTTTTGAGCCGTAACCACACTTCTCGATCTACAATCTCCGTCCAATGTTCTGCCTCGATGTCATCTTTAAACATATCACGCGGTGGCCCTTGTACAATGGCTTGCTCAAGTTTAGCCAATCCTTTGGCGTTCAAAGTCGGCGCAATAGTAACTAGAAGACGCATTGCTTCGCGCTCGGTTTCCACTGACCATAACCACCAGTTATCATCTGACAACAACCAACTAAGGGATTGATGAATAGGTATTACTTCCCCTTGTATCGCTGCAAAGAAAGTCAGGCGCTTGAACAATGGGTAAGGAACCATCCACCAACTTTCGGCCACAAGTCTCGCTTGTTCGGGACTGATTTTTACTGTGGCTAACCAGGCATCACGGGTCAAGTCAATGAGTACAGTCCAGTCACGAAAATCATTGTTTTGTGGGTGATCGCTTATTGAAGGCTGTTGAAGATATGATAGATCGCTCTTGTCTTCAGCTCCACCCAATTCACGCATTAAATCAAGCACATCACGTAAAAGAGCTGTGAATTCTTGCAATAGATCAGACAGTGCCGATTGCCAATAGGGTTTGGCTGCTATATCGCGCAGTATGTGATGTGCGTGATCGGTGGATAGAACAATTTCCCACTCCACGAGATCCTTTATTCTTTGTGGCTCTGTGATCACATATTGGTCTGGATCCATACGAAATGGTTCTCGAATTGCTATTCGAGGAGATAAAATTTCATGCAGTTCAATACGTAAAGACGGTGTAAGCCCGTAATGTTTGAGTTGGCGTAACCACTTATACAAATCCAAATCGACAAATGGTGATTTTAGACGATTTGACAGAAGCATATGCCAGAGGGTGCGCATTAACTTGTTTGGGATTGCTTTGGGTGCATTTGTTTGAATGCAAGCGAGCTCTGAGAGCTTACCGTCATGTTGCATCTGTTCGAGTTTTTCAATTCGTCGATGGATTAACCGCACAAATTCATTGTGTAATCGGCCACCATTTTTGGCTAACCACAAAACTAATTTAGGATCATCCAGGTGCCGTGTAAGCCAGCGAGCCAGATGCAACATCACATCGTCCCATCTACTCACTCCAACTCCACCATCAACCAGACTCATCCATGGCGAACGAGAATACGGAGTTGGCCGTCGAATAACACTGAATGCAAGTTTCTGTTCGTCATATGGAATAGGGGTTGTAGGGGTGACTCCAAATCGTGGTAAATCTTCGTGTTTGAATTGAGCTTCTGATAGTGGTTCAAGCCAAGATAATGGGGGAACTGGATCAAGATCTGCAAAATGTTTAGCAGCAAGACCATCCGTGAGCGCCCAAAGAACCCTTCCGACGGCATAATCTAAACGTGAAGTAGTTAACGGTGGAGTAACTGCGTGCTGTGCTACAATCAGCTCCTTTCCACGAACTCCGTCTCGGTACGTATCAGACCACTCTTTGAGTGTAAGGTGAAATGCAGAATGGTCTTGTGTTCCGGCAGGTACTTTGTAAAGCGGCGGAGTAACTCCTTTTGCCCCCCATTCAT
>NZ_JAOTRZ010000226.1 GCF_030247655.1 Trichlorobacter sp.
GTCTACTTCCCGAATCGCTGCATCCCGATGTCACCGGAACGGCCCTCAAACGGCATCTGCTCCCTGAATCCACATCTTGATCGCCTGACCATGACCGCCGAGATGCTCTTTGACCAGCAGGGTAAAATGCTGGAGTCCAGCTTCTACCCCAGTGTGATCAAGAGCGATGCCCGCCTGACCTACACCAAGGTCAAACAGGTCATCATTGATGGCGATGAAAAAGTGCTCGAAGATGATCGTGCCCTGACCCCGATGCTGTTGCAGATGAAGGAGCTGGCCCTGATTCTGCAGGCAATGCGCAGGCAACGGGGAAGCATTGATTTTGATCTACCTGAACCGGAGATCATCCTTAGCCTGACCGGACAAACCGAAGCGATCATAAAGAGCGAACGGAACCTGGCCCACCAGCTGATTGAAGAGTTCATGCTGGCTGCCAACGAGGCTGTGGCTCGCTTTGTAACAGCACAGGATATGGCCTTCATTTACCGGATCCATGAACCGCCTGATCCGACACGGCTGACCGCTTTTCGCGACTTTATTCTGCCACTTGGCTTTACCCTGGAGATGAAGGGAGATCAGGTAGAACCATCTGCAATGCAACGATTGATCACCGATGCCGAAGGTAAGCCGGAGGAACGGCTGGTCAACTACGGCCTGCTGCGTTGCATGAAACAGGCCCGCTATGCTGCAGAAAATCTGAAGCACTTTGGTCTTGCCTCCAGCTGCTACACCCATTTCACCTCACCGATCCGACGTTACCCTGATCTGATCGTCCATCGCCTGCTGAAACTGGCCCTGAATCGTAAGGCTGGCACGCTGGACAAAAAAGGGCAGCATGAACTGGAGCGGATCAGCAGCACCCTTTCCGAATCTGCCGAGCACACCAGCACTCGGGAACGGGTGGCCATGGAGGCAGAGCGGGATATTGTGGAACTGAAGAAACTGCAGTTCATGCAGGGCAAGATCGGCCAGGAGTTTGACGGATTCATTGCCGGAGTGACCGGATTCGGCTGTTTCGTTGAACTGTCCGAAGTCTTTGTGGAAGGATTAGTACACCTTTCCACGCTATCAGACGATCTTTACTCATTTGACGAACAGAACCACTCCCTAGTGGGACGCCGGACCGGACGTATCCTGCGGATCGGCGATCCGGCACGGGTTCGGGTGGTTGCAGTCAATCCCCAGGCCCGCAGGATTGAGTTTGTGCTGGAGAGCCATACAGTTGTCCATAGAGATCTGGTAGCAACGCGATCCTCAGCAACAGAAGAGTATCCACGAATTCCGATCAAAGGAAAACGTCCGATACTGAAAGGCACCGCGAACGAAAAACGTCGACGCTAGTTGCGCCTTTATATCGCTTGTGCTAGCGTTGCCCAATCATTACCTACAGGAGCTGTCATGTCTGAAGAACCATCCAAGGTCCTGCCTTTTATTGAACACCTGGTAGAATTACGCAAACGTCTGATCATCATCGTGATTGCAGTAGTCATCGGCATGGGCTTTGCCTGGAACCTGGCCGACGAAATTCTGGTCTTCATGGAAAAGCCGCTGACCGGCGCCACCTACCTGGACACGGCCAAACAGAAGGGCTATCTCTACCTTAAAGAAAACTATCCAGCCATCTATGGCCGTGCAAACCTGGAAAAAGAACTGAACAAACCAAAAAAGCAGCATTCCCTCAACTACACTGCGCCACTTGAGCCGTTCTTTATACAGTGCAAGATATCGGTGATTGCCGGCTTTGTACTTGTGCTGCCGATTGTCTTTCATCAGATCTGGGCCTTTATCGCCCCCGGCCTGACCCGCAAAGAGCGCAAACTGGTGGTGCCGTTTATCACCGTGGCCACGGTTGCCTTCTGTCTTGGTGCTATGTTTTTTCTGACCACCATCTGGCCATTTATCATTAACTTTTCGCTCTCCTACGAAACCGAGGGACTACGCAGTTGGTTGTCACTATCAGCCTATGTTGATTTCTGCCTGCGGCTGATCCTGTTGTTTGGCCTGATTGCCGAGCTGCCGGTCCTCACCCTGCTGCTCTCACGCTTTGGTATTGTCTCTTACGAGTTCCTAGCTCCCAAACGCAAATATGCCCTGCTGGCCAGCTCCATAGTGGCCGCCTTCCACTCAGATCTGGTAACCATGTTTGTGATCATGATCCCGCTTTACCTGATGTATGAGGTCAGCGTATGGGTGGCGCTGATCTTTGGAAAGAAAAAAACGATTCCTGAGCCCGAAACGACTTAACACCCCGGGAGGTACCACCTGTTCAAGAAGATCGGGAGCAGACCAGTAAGCTAACAGGACTTGACAAGTCTTTTGTAGCCACGATATAAAGGGACCATCAAAGTCCTTTTAGGAGCCTCCCATGATGGAACTAACCCGTAAGGGTGACTACGCCATACGCGGTATTATTTATCTGGCCAGCCAGCCTCCCAACAAGATTTCACTGCTCAGTGAAATTGCAGCAGCGGTGGATGTACCCCAGACCTTTTTGGCAAAAATATTCCAGCAGTTCAGCAAGACTGGCATTGTCAAGTCGTTCCGCGGTACTGGCGGCGGTTTTCTACTGGCCGGCCCTCCGGAAGATATTACGCTGCTACAGGTTGTAGAAGCGGTGGAAGGTCCAATCCTCCCCAACCGCTGCGTGTTGAAGGCGGGCGAATGCGAGCGTGATGTAACATGCACCGTGCATCCGGTCTGGCACCAGGTACAGCAAAAGGTGCGTGGCATCCTGGCAAACATCACCCTGAAAGACCTCGCGACATAGTTAACATACTGTTTTTATTAATTTAAACCTATTTTAATTTGACATCCAGCAGCATATTTGCTATAAGCTTCATACAATTCAACCTAACGGTTCAGCTTAAAGTCTCGCGTCAATCAGCGGGACTTTTGTCGTTTTTCAAGCCGACATCATAATTTTGTCGGTAATTTCAGCATGAAAGGAGTTTGCCGGACAAATTCTTCCAACACTTCCGGCCCTGGTTGCCTGTCCGGCACCACCCGCCCAGCCTTCCCCACTCAATCTTATGAAAAAACAAACTATCATCAAAAAAATCAGCTGTTTAACCGTGGGTCTGGCCCTATTTTGGACCCCTGTTCTGTTTATGGCCTGCAGCAAGGGGCCTCAACCTGCTGCTTCCCATGCCTCACTTGACCGCGATCTGTCTGAAACCTCCCTTGAAAAGGAAATTCGTACGGTCATGGAAAAAGGGATTTCCCTGACAGAGCGCAAACGTCAGGTGCCGGTTATTGAACTGGCCTTTGCCCGTCAAACCACTCCTGAACGCGCCCGCAACCTTGCGGCTCTCTGCTACTTTAAAACGCTGGGGACCCCCTTCTCTCCCCTTGACCTGGCAGAAATAGCCCTGGCTGAAACCGGCGGTCACCGGCTATCGTCCAAGGCGACCTCCATCAAAGGGGCCATCGGTGTCTGGCAACTGATGCCTAAACAGGCCCGCAGCCATGGCTACACACCTGAAGAGATGCGTAATGATGAAAAATGTGCCGAGGCAGCGGTACGCACCCTGCTGAGCAAACTGGATGTAGCCGATGGCAATATGGACCGCGCCAAAAAGTTTTACTGTGGTGTCGGTCCCCAGGCGGATGCCTATCTGAAAAAGCTGCGTACGATTCGACAGGCACTGCTTGAAGAGCTTGACCAGACCAAAGAAAAGGTCGCCTTGAATGAAAAGGGAAGCAGCATCCAGTAAAACGCCTTATGGTTCTCATGCTGCTGTTTGGTATAATCTGCTGCATTCACACCTCTGGTGCGACTGCAGCAGATTCTCTACCTACCGCTCACCAATCTTCAGATAGAGACTGCCCTGGGAAAATCCTCCATCCCCCTTGATCATCAGGGCCAATTCTCCATTCCTTCGAAATACGGCCACGATGCAGCTCTACAGCGTTTACAGAGGCTCTTTGCTCAGCCCAGACAGCCCCCCTTTTCGCTTGCCCTGTTCTGCACAGCTCTGTTATAGTTCCTCGGCTTTTTAAGGCATCTGCACCCTCGAAAGGAACTGTTCTCCGTGGAAGATAGCACCCCCGGCACAACTTGCTCTGGCTTGAAACTGCGCACCAGAATGTTCCTCTTGTCGCTGGTCTCCTTTACCGCCATTCTGATCGTTGTGGTGCTGGGAGCCATGCTTCTGAACGAAGTCAGGATCAATGGCAGCAACTACAAAACCATCCGTAACAGCAAAGATGCCCTGGAAAAAATCGCCCTGCTCAAGTCTGACATCTACCAGTTAAACGGCGAGGTACTGGCATTTATGGCAGAGCGGGATCGTAATGATGCCCAGGCTCTACTGGCTAAAATCAAGGATCATACCGACGATATTGACTTTAAATACGATGATGTGCAGGGATTAATCGAATCACAACAAAAACGTGAAGCCATTATCAAGGCTGAGGCGATCTGGAACGACTACAAGAAAACCCTGCTTGAAGAGATTATCCCCTCCGTTCAGCGCGGTGACATGGTTCGCGCCAATGCCCTGCTGAGCGGCATTCAGGAACAGCGTTTCAGTTCCTTCACCTCCACCGTCGCTCTCATGGTAGATAACCTGCGCCGGGACGTCTATCAGACAGAAAAACAGT
>NZ_JAOTRZ010000227.1 GCF_030247655.1 Trichlorobacter sp.
TTTGTTGGAATGAAACCGCGTGTTGCCACATCATAACTGCCATGAGACCTAATAAAACGAACCTTGGCAGGTGTTTTGCCATTCCAATCAACCTCTGCCGTATAGGTAACTTCAAAACTTACACCGGGTAGAAAGTAATAGGGTTTACCAGAAGAATATTTTGAGGTCAGAGACATCACACGCATGCCGTTTGCAGAAGATAGACTGATATTTTGAAGACTTGACTTGTCCGGGGGAAGTGTCATTGACCCACGCCAGACATCGTAACCGCTCTTGGTGGCAACTATCTCATAACTGCCGGAAGGAAGAGACTCTGTCTGATACATACCGCTTGCATTGGTTGTATAAGGCCCATAACTACCCACCATAACAGCAACAGAGCCCAGTGCCTGTTTGCTCAAGGCATCTGTCACCTTACCGCCAAGCAGGGCATTGCCAACACCGCATGCCTGGCCGGAAAGATCCACCGTCAGATTTCCCTGGCTGGTGGGTATGGTCAACAATGCCGTTTTGGGGCCACAAAATTTTACCGAGATATCCACCACAATGCTGCAGCTTCCCTGAGAGGCAATGGTCTTGTCTGAACAGGTATCTCCCAGGCTAAAGGCCGGTGCGTTTTCCCCTGAAAGACTTGCCTTTCCAATGGTAACACTGGCTGGCAAGGTATTGGACAGCGTCAGAGTGCGGGAGGCACTTTGGCCGATATAGAGCGGTGCAAAAGTAACTGAAGAAGGCAAAATACCCAAAGAACCCAATGACCCAGACTGTCCGCCACGAACGCACCGGACATAGTAGTTATAGTACTTATCGTAGTAGTAGACGGTACCATTGTAGAAATTCACGACCCACGCGTAGTACGTATAGTAAGCGTAGGTGGTAGACGACCAATAGTAAGACGAATTTGCATTTGGAAAATACGTCCTGTCAAGCGCCGGATTATAACGTGTATCATCAGTCAGTGATTCCAGTTCCTTTACATTGGGCAGCCGCCAGTCATCAGCTCCTGCCAGGTTTAAGCCTTCGCAGTAGGCAAGGGCATTATCCCAGGTTTTAGCTCCCGGTTCTGCCTGTTGCCAGACAAGGCCGGTTTTACTGTCGGTTACGGTGCCATTACCATTGTCAGTTAACACAGCTCCAGAGACAACAGGGGTGCCCCACCCGAACAGCAGCAGGCAAAACAGAACTCCACACAGTATTCTCATATTCATGACATACTCCTTTGCAGCAGGAATAATTCAGTAACCACTCTTTTTTTCAGACCAGTCGGGTAATAGCCCCGTTCCCCTATCACAACATAGGGGACACAGGCTGCCCGTATCCTCTTTTTAAAGCTTTGGAGCAGACGAAGCGGAAAACCGCAGGTACTACCGAGGCCCCGTCTGTCTTTTTGCAGGGCAAGGCCGAAAAACCGGCTAAAGTGTTCAGCCTGTTCTCCATACCACTCACAGAAGCGGCCCACCTGAAAGAAGATGCACAAACCGCTATACTGTTCAGCTACCCAGCAATACTGCTCCTTCAGGTTTGCAGGTATGCTGGTCGGCTCATAGCAGGGATGGAGGCGACAATCTGTATCCAGGCTAAACAGCTCTTGCAGCCAGACAAACTTTTTAAAAAGCCCCCGTATAAGCTGACGTGCGTTTGCATGACGAAAGTGCCCCAGGTACGACGCAAGGGTCTGCCTGAGACGTCTAAGCGGTTCTTCATGAAGATGCAGGTGCAGGGTTTGCACAGTTTCATCGTGCGAACCGTTCCCCTGCAAAAGTTCTCCGGCAAACTGCCTCAAATGCGCCCGCAGATTGCCCACCACCCTGCCACGCACCAGGGTATACGCAGGTCGTACAATATACCCCAAAAAATCAGCCCCTTCAGAGACCCTTTTCAGGGTTTGTTCCTGTTTCAGTTCTAACGCAAGCCGTTGGGCCAGAAATTCTTCAATCCGTTGCCGGTAGTAGACAAGCATCTCCCGGCTGGTATGTAGCAAGACAAAATCATCCACATAGCGGAGGTACTGCTTCACGTTCAGTTCATGTTTTACAAACTGATCCAGCTCATTCAGATACAGATTGCCAAAAAACTGACTGGTAAGATTTCCTATGGGAAGCCCCTTGCCCGCCGGGATGTGAAACATTGATTTATGGGAAGGTATCCCCTGCAACAACATCGGGTCGCCTTTATAGACAAAATCACGGGTACAGTCGTTACGTACAATCAGCGAGGCAAGCTCCAGCAAACGGGCATCACGCAGATGCCGGGCAAGGATAGCCAGCAGGATTTCCCTGTCCATGCTCATAAAGAAGCTTCTGATATCCAGTTGCAGGTACCAGGCTGTCACCTGGCCCTGCCTGGTTATGCTGTTCATAAACTGACGCAGCCGCTGCACAGCGGCATGGGTTCCTTTGCCTTTTCGGCAGGCATAGGAATCATGGATAAACTTAGGTTCAAAAATTGCTTCCAGCCGTGGTACCAGCAGATGATGCACCACCCTGTCACGAAAATCAGCGGCAAAGATCTCGCGGTGTTTGGGCTGTTTGGCAATAAAGCAGACAGAGCGGGAAGGGCTGTAGCTGCCTTCCGCAAGGGTTGCCCTGAGTTCAAAAAGGTTATCAAGCAGATGCTCCTCAAAGATCAGGGCATTAATGGTATTCCTCTTGCGTCGTCGGCACGACAGATAGGCATCGTACAGGCTTTTGAAGGAATACAGGTGATCACTTTCCGCCACGAACGCACCGGACATAGTTGTTATTGTTCTTATTGTTGTTGTTGACGTTACCATTGTTGAAATTCACGTTCCACGCGTTGTTCGTATTGTTTGCGTTGGTGGTAGACGACCAATAGTTAGACGTTGTTACCCGGCCTCTTGACGGCCTTGCGGCCAGATGCGGAACGATCCTGTACCAGCGTACGATCCGCCTTGAGTACTGCCATGCCGTCCCCTTGTCCGGCCTGTGGCCGCCCTCATCTCTGATAGAAAAAAAGGCAAGGGGCTTTTCGGCGGGCCGGGCGCACAGTGATCATCGGCTCACTCGCGGCTGCATCATGCATGACGCGATTCCGGCCGTTGTGCGGTCTGGCTTTTAAGCCATCCTTCGCTCTGTCTGCTTACCTCGACGGCCAATGATGCCGCCGTCTGAAACTGGGAAAAACTCTTAAACACCCTGGTTTCCTTGCCCAGCACGATCAAAAGCTTCATCCCTTCGCTCTTGTCCCGCAGCTCGGTCAAGAATGGAATTTTGTCCCGCCTGGAATTTGCGTTAATAACCAGGGTAACCAGCTCTCGGGCAGAGTTCCTCATGTCCGCCCCCAAGGTATATTTGTGATACCGGGAAAACCCCTTAACGCAGTTTTCCATAAAAATGGCCAACTCAAGCGTCTTTTTGTAGATCGGCAGATGTTCGTAATGGGCCATGGTTCATCACCAAAGAAACCAAATAATCAAAGCATCAATCACTGTCCGCCACGAACGCACCGGACATAGTAGCCATTGCCCTTATTGGGGCTGCCGACGTTACCATCGTAGAAACCCACGCCCCACGCGCTGCTCGTACTGCTTGCGTAGGTGGTAGACGACCAATAGTAGGACGAAACAGTATTAGGGAATGTTGCCTGCGGTATGCTTGGCCCTGGGTAGGGAATGCTGTAATCCACAATGCCCACCAGCTCTTTCTTGCTGGGCAGCCGCCATCCGCCGCCTGCCAGGGCAAGGGAACCGCAGACACTTGTAATTGCAGCGTTATAGCTTGCATCATAGGTGCCAGACGCCTGGTACCAGTTGTGAGTTGTGGCGGTTCCACTGCAGGTGGCATCGCTGTTCTGCCCCATGCTGCACTTCTGCCAGACCAGCCCGGTGTTGTTGTCAGTGACCGTGCCATCACCGTTGTCGGTAAACGACATCGGATTGATGCTGTAGGCGCCATCCTGCCCGGTTCCAGCGCAGGAAATTTCGGTATAGGAGGTGTTGTAGCATTTGGTCTGGCCGGTATCAGGCAACTTGCCTGCTGCGCAGGCAGAATGGGGAATGAGGAATTGAGAATGGAAAATAAAGAATGAGAACAGCAGAAACAGGGTACGTCGGGAAGTTGAGCGCATGTTTACTATGACCTCCACAGCAAAAAAATTGATAATTGGGAATAAAGCTACATAAATCAAAGCCCCTTTGATGCATACGATCAAAAGGGCTCTGGTTAGGTAGCAGATAGTTCTATTTTACTGCGGCATTCAAATCAGCCAGCAACAACTCTGGATCAAGTCCGTGGTTGATGGCCCCCAGGTCAATCGGCTCGCTCTGGGCCCCCATGCAACTGGCACAGGCCAGGTTGTACTTCTTCAACACCTTGGCTGTTTCAGGATAGGTCCGCAACATCTCAAGAAAGGTCATATCTTTAGTAATTTTAGCTGTTGCCTGTGCCATACCCTACCCCCTACTCGTATTTGATCTCAATAATTTCATATTCTTTAGTACCAGCAGGCACCTTGACTTTGACTGAATCATCCAGTTTGTGGCCGATCAACGCCTTGCCCACCGGTGACGTGCAAGAGATCTTGCCCAGCTTGATGTCAGCCTCATCCTCGCCAACAATCTTGTAGGTAATCTCTTCTTCTG
>NZ_JAOTRZ010000228.1 GCF_030247655.1 Trichlorobacter sp.
AAATGTGACCATGGTGGTCCGGAACCGGTTCTATCCTGAACGGCTCAAACCCCGTTCCTCTTCCTCTTCAGATCAGAAATCGCTCGCAGATTCTCACAAGCTGCTGGATGCCATGGTTCAAAAAGGCTTCCGGGCGCAGCTGAAAAGCGGCAGCCTGCTCACCGGCCAACTCTATGTGGCCCTGGATTTCTTTCCTGAAGCCTCACCGGCCAGAATCAACTGGAGCAGGAATCCTGCCCTGCTGCCTACCATTGGCGGCAATATGACGCAGTTCCAGACTTCGCTGATGAAGATAGTGCAGAAGCTTGAGAAAATGCCGCTGGAAGAGCTGACCGGTGATGCACGCAAAACCGTGCAGTCGCTGGATGCAACCCTGAAGAGTGCTGATAAACTGCTGAAGAATATTGATACAACTGTGGTACCGGAAACGCGGCTGATGATGGAGGATGTCCGCAAGACCCTGGACGGTGCCAACAGGGCCTTGGCAGAGGTCAAACAGACCATGTCGGCTGATGCGCCGCTGCAGGTTGATCTGCGTGACACCCTGCGTGAATTGGGGCGGGCGGCCCAGTCATTACGGGTGCTGGGTGAGTATCTGGAGCGTAACCCTGAAGCACTGCTCCGTGGCAAAAAGGAGGATCTGCGATGAGTACCAAACCCTTGCTTGCCGCCGTGGTGTGCGGCCTGTCCGGCCTGGTTCTGCTGGCTGGTTGCGGGAGATCACCCCAGACCACCTTTTATACCCTGACACCGCTGGTGGCTGAGGTGACGACCCCCAGGCTGGAAGGCCCCAGCATTGCCATTGCATCAGTAACGTTGCCAGAGCTGGTTGACCGGCCCCAGTTGGTGGTGCCGGATGCAGGGACGCGGGTTGCCATCCTTGAAAGCCAGCGCTGGGCAGAACCACTGAAGTCGGCACTACCTCGGCTGTTGGCAGAAAACATTTCCCGTCTGATGAACAGTGACCGTGTCTCAGCCTACCCTCAACATGCGGCAAACAGTGCAGACTATCGGCTTTTTGTGGATTTTCAGCGTTTTGAACTGGCGGGTAACACGGTTGTGGTTGACGCACTCTGGGAGGCTCGCAGTGCAAAAGATACCAAGTCGACAACAGGTCGCTCAAAACTGTTTGAACCGATCAGTTCTGCTGACTATGAAGCGGTTGTGGCTGGCTACAGTCGGGCAGTTGCAACCCTGTCCAAAGAAATGGTCAAATCCCTACGCAGTCTACAAACAAAAGAATGAGAGTGTCCCTATGCAGTTGATTGGCCAGTACCACCGTCTTAAAATTGCCAGAATCACCCCGTCGGGTGCTTTTTTAGCCTTGGAAGAAGGTGATATCCTGCTGCCGGGTAAATTTATTCCCGAAGATGCAAGTGTCGGAACCGAACTTGAGGTGTTTGTCTACCTTGATTCAGAGGATCGCCCGGTGGCAACGGTCCAGAAACCCTACGCTGTGGTGGGGGATTTTGCCCTGCTCACGGTAAAAGACACCAATGCCAAGGTCGGCTCTTTTCTTGACTGGGGCTTGGACAAAGACCTGTTGCTGCCCTTTGGCGAGCAACTTGCTCCGGTAAAAAAAGGAGAGCAGGTCCTGGTCAGGGTCTATCTGGATGCAAGCAAAAGGATTGCCGCCACAGCCAGGCTGGACCGGTTCTTGAAGCCTGCCGATGGTACTCTTGCAGAAGGAGATGCCGTAGAACTGTTCATCTATGCCTATACGGATCTGGGAGCCAAAGTGGTGGTCAACAATCGCTACGGCGGCATGCTGTTCCGTAATGAGCTCTATACCAGGCCAAAGGCAGGCGAGCAGTTGCGGGGGTATGTCAGGAAAATCCATGGAGGTGGAAAAATTGATATCACCCTGCGTAAGGGGGGCGCTCAGGAGGCGCAGACAGATCGTGATCTGGTCCTGGTTGCGTTAACCAATGCTGCAGATGGTTTTCTGCCCCTAAACGATAAAAGCAGCCCGGAAGTGATCTCCGAGCTGCTGAAGTTAAGTAAGAAGAGTTTTAAAAAAGCGGTGGGCGGTCTGTACCGCGAAGGTCTGATTGTTATGGCTGATGACGGCATCAAGTTGAAGTAACCGCATCACTTACTTCTATTTTGCGGCCCTCCCCCGGTAGCGGGGCAGGTAGTCGTTGAGGACCCTCTGTGTATCCAATGAGAGAAAACGTGCATATTCAATCAGGTAGCTACGTAGATAGACTTCTGCCGGAAAAGACTCGAATACCTCTCCTTCGATATCTTCAAGAAAATGCGTTTGTATCCGGGTTGCCGCGAAGACTGTTTTTAACTCTACCTTCATCCGTTCCCGGATACTTCTGAGTATTGATCCTGTAAAACAATCGATCTGCGTAAGCCAGAGGCGCAGTTCATCATCCTGATCTGTTCTGGGCCGTGTTGCTCCATCCCTGCTTTTTTCAGACAGCTCGTTGAGCTTCTTAAATGCATCATCAAGGCGAAGAAGAAAATCTGCCCTGATCTCCTCGGAAAAATCGTTGTTAAGCGCCCTGATCTCAATGGAATCTCCGGAATACAGGTTTTTGAGATAGCGGTACCTTCTGCAGATATCTGCGGGGGTTGAATCTTGTGATAGTTCTAGTAGCTCTAGATAGTCATGGTATTCTTCCATCAAGAATGTCCTCGGGTGCAGAAAAGCAAGTCTCTGTTTCGATGTTTTCTGTCAATTGCCTGATCTCTTTAATGACCGGCGAAAGGCGATTGAAAAGCATAAACGCCTCTTTGTTATTGATACTTTTATGTACCGCTTCATCGTAGCTTGCATAGCCCGAGTAAACAACCTGCAGGCCGAGAAAATTAACGCAGGCCCTCTTCAGGTTTTCGCCGATCAGGATATCCTTGGGAGATCGTACTTCGTTGAGGATGATATGCACAACAAAACCAGACATTTCAAGATTGAATATGTCATGTATCCGGTCTGAACCCTGCTTAAGATAGCCAATAAGATCCTTCAGGTTACGTATATTATGAGCGGTCCGGTTCTTCCAGATGTCCTGCACCACGGTATTCAGATCATAGGACTTAAAGATTGATTTAAGCTTTCGATAATACACACTTTTTACAAATTGATACATGTTTTCAATGGCAGTGATCTCGGGCGCAGTCACAACGATCATCTTGTCGGCCAGCAGGAACGTATCAAGCGTGTTGATGTGCGTGCCACCTCCAAGATCGATCAGTATTTTATCCGCTTCAAGCGAGCGTATGTGTCTGAACAGTTTTTGTTTTTGTGCATAATTAATGCTCTCGGAGTCAAGCGAACCGGTTGAGCCGGTAATTAGTTCCAGGTTAGCAATCCCGGTGTGTACAATCAGGTCTTGAAGCATCGCCCTTTTTTCAAAAAAATCCGTCAGCGAGAGCTTGGGGGTGATCAACCCAAAGAAGTTGTGCAAATTTGCCCCGCCCAAGTCTGCATCCAACAGTAGTGTCTTTTGGCCTTTTAGCGCCAGGCAAGTACCCATGCTGCTGGTGATAAAACTTTTGCCGGTACCTCCTTTGCCTCCTCCGACAGCCCATATTTCTGTATGTTTACTGGTGTCTTCCATTGATCTCCAAGTGTTTGTGCAGTTACTTATCATACCATAGGTATACCAACAAAATACATCTATGCAACCCCTGTCAGCAGAACCGGCGTGTCAGGCATATCGTGGGATAACGATTCTTGAAGCGTATTCGACAGGGGCGGATGTTGCTTAAAGAAACTCCTCAAAGCAATCCAGATCCTTGCCGGACAGTCCCAGCGCCTTCAGACTGGGCACCCGCACAATGCTGAACAACACCAGATCGTAGATGTCCACAAAATAACCCAGGGCAGCAACATCTTTTATTGCCATCCGCACAGACAAGATATACAGCGGCTACAACCTGCGGGAGATCATCGACCATATCGATGAACTACGCTTCCGTTTCCAGACAGAAAAACACGAACCCCCTCACCTCTACGAAGCCAAGATCAAAAACATGGGCAACGCCGGACACAATGGCGGTGAATACTACAAAAAGCGGAGTTGACTTGGTTTTGGTCACACTTGATAATGGGAGTTGGCCAGTTTCCGGGAGCAAGGATTGGGACTTGGCTGGTTATCAGAAAGGGCGCAGCTTTTATCCGTCCTGTATTTATTACTATGGTGCTGCTGGTGCTGGCAAAACTGACACTTCAGAACCAGTAATAGACTCCGTCGTGTGGTTCTTGCTGCTTACGCATAGATGGAAAGCAGGCCTCTCAGAGCCTGCATTTCATCGATTGTAACAGGTTGAGACGGCTTGCGCTTAGTTGTTTCATCCGTATCCAGTGGTGCTGAAGAGAGAGTTACTTCATCTGTGATATTGGCTGTTCTAGGAGCTTTTGCGCCGCTTGGGGGCTGTCTGTTGTTTTGATCAACAACAGACTGTTTTTTCAACTCTGCATATTGAAGCTCAAGAGGGGAAAGGTATTTGCTCCTGATTGGAAAGTTCATTGCGCGAATCCTTCAGTTACTAATCCGGCTGAGCACGGCTCGACAGCAGTCCCAAGCTCATCATCGTCATGAAAAAGACGAAAAATCGCCAGCCTTTCATCAAAGGATATAC
>NZ_JAOTRZ010000229.1 GCF_030247655.1 Trichlorobacter sp.
GGCCAGAGTGCCATCCCCGATCTCCCAGGAAAACCAGACTGCGCGTACACCATAACAATCCAAAGGAGCTGCCTGCACCATAAGAGATGCTACCGGTTCTGCAAATGAGGCAGACATCGGTTCAGGCTGATCAATGCCAAGAAAGGCCAGACGTCTGAGACTACGCTTAACCTGCTCTTCAAGCCCTTCAACCGTCAAATTTTCCAATGCCTGCAGTACCGTCACAGCACAGCCGTGACGCAGGGTGCCCAGGCTTTCCACAGCCAGGGCTGCCACTTCGCTATACTCAAAATAAGCCAGCATACGCAGAAATGCGGCGGCGGCAGCGCCATGATCAGCCCTGCTGCCAAGACGACGGATCATCTGATCACGCAGCATCTCATCGGCATTCAGAAAACGATCCATAAACCGGACCATGCCCCAGGAACCTTCCTGCAAACAGAGGTCAAGGAAGCTGTTCAGCGTTGTGCCGGTCAAATCATCACGGGAAAAGGGAGGGGAGGAGACATCGACGCCGTAATCTTGCAGGATTTCCAGCAGCGGTAATCTGCCTTCATCTGCAAGATCTCGGCGTTTAAGAGTTAACGCCACCAACTGGTCAAGCCAGGAGGTGGCATCAAAAAAGTCCAGCATACAGGTATAGCGGTAGAGCCGCTCGTGGTCCTGCTCACGCCAGAGTCTCCGCACCAGTGGGGGTAATGCTCGCCGCCCTGATTTTTGAAGGCGACGACCGATCCGCTCCAGCTGGTCGCGGGTTAACTGGTCTCTGGTTAAGAAATCAAGCAGCCGGATGATCCGCCGCCGCTCACGGTAACTGGTGTCTACCGTGCGCAGACGGGGTACCGCATGCAGATCCATTGGCTCAGGCTTCTTCTTCACCTTCGGGCTCCAGACCTTCGTCATCATCACGCTCAGCCAGTTTGGCTACGGCAACGATCTTTTCCTGCTCTTCAGTCACCATCACCCTGACTCCCTGGGTATTACGGCCAATTACCGAGAAGCCGGCCACCGGCACCCGCAGGATCTTGCCCTGGTCAGTGATTACCATCAACTGGTTCTCATCATTCACCTGCATAACGCCTACAACCAGGCCGTTACGTGTGGTGGTTTTGATGGTGATCAAGCCCTTGCCACCACGGGATTGACCGCGATACTCGTCAAGGTCGGTCCGCTTGCCAAACCCGTTCTCGGTCAGAGTAAAGATAGTGGAACCGGTTGCCGTCGGGTCAACCACCTCCATACCGATGACTTCGTCCCGTGCCTCAAGGTTCATACCCCGCACACCGCGGGTAACCCTGCCCATGGGGCGGGCATCAGCCTCAGGGAAGCGGATCGCCTTGCCATGACGTGAGGCCAGGAAGACATCCTTCTGGCCATCAGTCAGGGCAACAGAAATCAGCTTGTCCCCTTCATCAAGATTAACCGCATTGATACCGGTGACACGGATATTCAGATATTCAACCAGCGGGGTCTTTTTGACCACGCCATTGCGGGTAGCCATCAGCAGATACAGATCTTCACGGTTCAGGTCCTTAACCGGCAGGATCGCGGTGATCTTCTCACCTTCCCGCACATTGACCAGGTTCACCACCGCCTTGCCTTTGGTGGTACGGCTGCCTTCAGGGATTTCATAGACCTTGATCCGGTAGACCCGGCCCATGTCAGAGAAGAACAGCAGGAAGTCTTTGGTGGAGGCGATGAAGAGCTGCTCCACAAAATCCTCTTCACGGGTCTTCATCCCGGTCTTGCCCTTGCCACCACGGCGCTGGGCCCGGTAGAGGTCAACCGCACTCCGCTTGATATAGCCAGTATGGGAGACCGTTACCACCATCTCTGCATCTTCAATGGTGTCTTCCAGTGAAATGTCAGCGGTCTGAAGCACGATATCAGTGCGACGCTTGTCACCAAAACGCTCCTTGATATCGGTCAATTCACCCACAATGATCTTCATGATCTCGGCATCCGACCCCAGAATCTCCTTCAAACGGGCGATCAGGCGCAGGATCTCTTCATATTCTGCAATGATCTTGTCCCGCTCAAGGCCGGTCAGTCGCTGCAGGCGCATCTCCAGAATGGCCTGGGCCTGAATATCCGAGAGCTGTACCGCCTTCTCATACCCGGCAGGGCGGGGCAAGTTCAGACGCTGCAGATAGTCTGGATCTGCAAAGCGTCCCTCCATCAGCCCCAACTTTGCCTCTGGCGGAGTCTTGGATTCACGGATCAGTTCGATCACGGCATCCAGCCAATCCAGAGCAATTTTGAGACCTTCCAGGATATGGGCACGGGCCTCGGCCTTTTTCAACTCAAACAGTGTCCGTTTGGTCACCATATCCCGGCGATGTTCGATGAAATAGTGCATCATCTCAGACAGGGACATCAGCTTGGGACGATTGTGCACAATCGCCAACATATTGATGCCAAAGGAGGTCTGCATCTGGGTGTGCTTGTAGAGCTGGTTCAGCAGCACCTCGGCGTTCTCGTCCTTTTTCATGTCAATCACGATCCGCATACCATCACGGTCTGACTCGTCCCGCAGGTCTGAAATTCCCTCGACCTTCTTTTCCTTGACCAGCTCGGCAATGCTGGTGATCAAACGGGCCTTGTTAACCTGATAGGGAATCTCGGTCACCACGATGGACTCGCGATCGTGCTTCTTGCTGTTTTCAACATGGGCCTTGGCACGAACCTGAATGATGCCGCGTCCGGTGGCGTAGGCATCAATAATCCCCTGGCGGCCATAGATGGTGCCACCGGTGGGAAAATCAGGACCCGGCACTATCTCCAACAGTTCTTCATAGGAAAGAGCAGGATTGTGGATAAGTGTGATGATGGCATCAATGATCTCCCCCAGATTGTGGGGCGGGATGTTGGTGGCCATGCCGACTGCAATACCCGATGACCCGTTGACCAGCAGGTTGGGAAACTTGGCTGGCAACACAGAAGGCTCGTAGAGGGATTCATCATAGTTGGGAGTAAACGGAACGGTCTCTTTTTCCAAGTCAGCCAGCAGCTCGTGGGTGAGCTGCTTCATCCGGATCTCGGTATACCGCATGGCTGCCGGGCTGTCGCCGTCCACTGAACCGAAGTTACCCTGACCATCCACCAACAGATAGCGCAGCGAGAAGTCCTGGGCCATCCGGACAATCGTATCGTACACGGCAGTATCACCATGGGGGTGGTACTTACCGATGACATCACCGACGACCCTGGCCGATTTTTTGTAGGGCTTGTTATAATCATTGCCCATATCGTTCATCGCAAACAGACAGCGACGGTGCACTGGCTTGAGACCATCCCGAACATCCGGCAAGGCCCGGCCGACAATGACCGACATGGCATAATCCATGTAGGAGCGTTTCATCTCATCTTCAATATTAACTGAAACCTTCTGCATTACCTGTTCCTGCATGAGGTGTCCCCTCGTTTAATGTTGTGTTGTAAAACGGTTAATGTGCAGGGTTAGACATCAAGGTTGACGACATTCAGGGCATTTAATTCAATAAATTCCCTGCGAGGTTCAACCTGGTCGCCCATTAACACCGTAAAAATCTGATCGGCCTCAACCACGTCCTCAATCTTGACCTGCAGCAGGATCCGGTTTTCTGGATTCATAGTGGTTTCCCAGAGCTGGTCAGGGTTCATCTCACCCAGACCTTTGTAGCGCTGGATTGCCAGGCCTTTTTTGGCATATTCGAGGAAGTAGGTCAGCAGTTCTTCATGACGATTGGTCTCAAGGAGCCCTTTGCTATTTTCCTCCAGGCGGGCCAAGCCGCCTGCCATCAACTCTGACACCTTGCGGTTGGACTCTACCAACAACTCATATTCATGGCTGCCAAGGACTAGCAGCGTCTGATTATCAATCACCGACCGCGTATTGCCGATCCTGAAGGTGACCCGCTCATCCTCTATCTGATTCTGGTAATCACAATCGTCTATCAGGCCCTGCATGATGCTCAGGTACGACTCAAGACCTGCAACTTCCTCAATACCCGGCTTTACTCCGGCCCGGATCAACAGATCAAGCAGATCAGCCGGAATACCTTTTTTAACTACCTTTTCAAACAGGGCGCGCCACTCAATAAGTTGACGGATCACCGGAATGATCTGCTTGCCGATGTAGGATCGATCCCCTTTTTCCATGCTCAGGATCAGCTCTTCAGCCCCTTCCTCCAGCAGGAAGGTCTGCAGGGCTGCTTCGTTACGCAGGTACAGTTCTTTCCTGCCCCGCTTGACCTTATAGAGCGGTGGCTGGGCAATATAGAGGTGTCCGCGCTCAATCAGTTCCTGCATGTTGCGGTAGAAGAAGGTCAGCAGCAGGGTCAGGATGTGTGAACCGTCCACGTCGGCGTCAGTCATGACAATGATCCGGCCGTAACGCAGTTTGGCAATATCAAAGTCATCCTTGCCGATACCGGTACCCATGGCCGTAATCAGGGTACGGATCTCCTGGGAGGAGAGCATCTTGTCAAAACGGGCCTTTTCAACGTTCAGGATCTTACCCTTCAGCGGCAGGATCGCCTGAAAGCGACGATCGCGTCCCTGCTTGGCAGAACCGCCTGCAGAGTCACCCTCGACCAGATACAGTTCACACT
>NZ_JAOTRZ010000230.1 GCF_030247655.1 Trichlorobacter sp.
CGTAATTGCGTTTTTGGTGGTTGCCGCTTTTGCCGGTTTATTAGGTGCCGTCAGTGTTATCAATATCCAAAAGATGGAAAAGGCCGATACCTTTATGTACCAGGAGGTTGCGGTGCCGCTGGCTGGTCTGCGGGATATTACCCAGGCCTTTCTGCTGAACCGGATTAGCACCCGTGCCCTGATCGGCGCAACTGACCCGGACGAGCGTGAGGAGATTGCCGATAGCCTGCAGGAAAGTCTGGCTGCATTGGAGGCAAAGACAGCCGCCTATGTCAAAAAGATGGATGGTGCTGAAGAGAAAGCGGCTTTTGCAGAGTTTAAGAGTTCCTTTGATGCCTATGTGCCGCTTCTAAAGCAGATGATTGATCTCTCTCTGGCTGGTAAAAATGATGAAGCACTTGCAATTGCCAGAGGAGATGCTGGACGTCACGCTAATGCTATGCTGAAGGGGCTTGACAAGATGTCGGAGGTCAGTGTCAAGCATGCTAAAGTGACGGCGGAAAACAATGCAAAACTTGCCCGGACGGCCCTTGTCTTTTCATTGGCCATGTCTGTTGCAGCAGTAGCCGTGGCGCTTTTTATAGGTATTTTTGTCTCCGGCAGGATCAGTAATCCTCTGCAACAACTCCAGTTGCGCTTCCAAAAGGTTGCTGAAGGTGATTTGACGGTGACGGTTGATGCCCATTGCTGTGATGAAATGGGTAGTCTTGCCAAATCATTTGCAGCTATGGTTCAGCAGTTGCGGGATCTCATTGCCCAGGTAAATGCAACGGCAGGTGCTGTTACCGCCGCAACCAGAGAGCTGAACGGAACTTCAACCGAGATTGCCGGTGGTGCTGAGGTTGCTGCAGCACAGACCATTAGTGTTGCCACAGCCAGTGAAGAGATGGCAGCCACCAGTCATGACATTGCCCACAGCTGTCAGATTGCTGTGGAAGGCTCCCAGCGGGCAAATCAGGCTGCCCAATCAGGTTCTGATGTGGTGCGTCAGACAGTTGAGGGGATGCGTAAAATTGCTACCCGTGTTCAGGATACCGCCCGTACCGTTGATTCGCTGGGCGAGCGATCCGATCAGATCGGTGCCATTGTTGCCACCATCGAAGATATTGCTGATCAGACCAACCTGTTGGCACTGAATGCCGCCATAGAAGCGGCACGTGCCGGTGAGATGGGCCGCGGTTTTGCTGTGGTTGCTGATGAGGTTCGTGCTCTTGCCGAGCGGACCACCAAGGCAACCCGTGAGATTGGCGAGATGATCAAGGCGATTCAGTCTGAAACCAAGAGTGCGGTAACTGCCATGAACGAAGGGGTCCGCTAGGTTGAGGCCGGGACTCATGATGCCGAGCGTTCCGGTGCTGCCCTGGAACAGATTCTGGCGGAGATTGATGCGGTAGCTGATCAGGTCAGGCAGATTTCTACGGCAGCTGAAGAGCAGAGTGCTACCACCGGTGAGATTACTGATAACATCCACCGTATGACCCAGATTATTCAGGACACCGCCCGTGGTTCCCACGAAACCGCAGGTGCGGCGTCGAACCTGTCGGGAATGGCTGAGGGGCTGCAGGGGGCGGTTTCACGCTTTCGTCTGCAGTAACCGTTGTAACAGGACTTATCCGTTTGAAACAGAAAGCGGGGCAGGGAATCTGTTCCCGCCCCGCTTTTATTATGTCTTGAAGTGCACTGTTTGGATTTTATCAGTTGTTTGCCGTGTAATCTCCCTCTGTTGCGTTGTTCTCTTGCCGGGCCGTAACAAATACATACAGGTCATGTTCTGATAGCGGTTTGCTTAAGAAGTAGCCCTGCATCTCATCGCAGCCCCTGTCCTCCAGGAAGATCAACTGTTCCCGCGTTTCAACACCTTCTGCAATAACCTTCAGCTTCAGGGAGTGCCCCATGGCGATGATCGCCTCGGTAATGGCGGCATCATCAGGGTCGCTCAGGATGTCGTTAATAAATGATTTATCAATCTTGAGCCGGTCCAGCGGGAAATGTTTCAGGTAGGCCAGGGATGAATAGCCGGTGCCAAAGTCATCAATGGCCAGGTAGATTCCCATGCTTTTCAGGAGCTGCAGCTTTTGTAGCGCCTGTTGTTCGTTTGAGATCAGGAGACTTTCCGTCAGTTCAAGCTCCAGCAATTCCGGAGGCAGTCCACTATCGCTCAGGGCAGCAGCAACCATGTCGACAAAATCAGGTTCACTGAACTGGCGTCCTGAAACGTTGATGGCTATTCGTAACGGGGCAGGACCGTTTTTCTGCCACTCTGCACATTGCATACAGGCGGTGCGCAGCACCCATTCACCCAACTTGATGATGAAGCCGCTATCTTCTGCCAACGGAATGAAACGGTCAGGCGGGATCATGCCCAGCTCAGGATGACGCCAGCGCAGGAGGGCTTCAACCGCAATCACCGTATCATTTTTCAAGTCCAGCTGGGGTTGGTAGTGAAGATAAAAATCTCCATTGGCAAGCCCCAACGGCATGCTGTTGTCCAGGCGCAACATTTCAGCTGCCTGGGCATTCATCTCCCGGGCATAGAAGCGGAAGCAGTTTTTACCACTGCGTTTGGCATCGTACATGGCGGTTTCTGCATTTTTCTGCAGAGTCTCTGCATCGCTGCCATCCTGCGGGCATATGGCGATACCTATACTGCCGCTCAGGGTTACCTGCTGCCCTGCAGGGTTAAACGGATCAGACAGGCTGGCCAGAATCCGGTAGGACATGGTTACCGCTTCGTGGCGGCTCTCACGGCCCGGCAGAATAAAGGTAAATACATCGCCGCCAAAACGGCAGAGGGTGTCATCGGGGTGCAGCAACTTGCGTAGTCGTTCGGCAACCATGATCAACAGGCGGTCGCCGGTTTCATGTCCAAGTGTGTCGTTGATCAGCTTGAAGCGGTCAATGCAAAAGAATAACACCACTGTCAATTCGCGGTTGTTACGCTCTTTTTGCGCTGTTGCCAGATACAGGCGATCTGCAAAGAGAGAGCGGTTGGGCAGACCGGTCAGCAGGTCATGCAGTACCATGTGCGAGACCTGATCGGCCAGTTGCTTGCGTTCAGTGATGTCGGAACGGCAGCCTCGTCGGCCTAGAAAAGTGCCGTTATCATCAGTAATTGGCCGGCAGTTGTGGCGAACCCAACGGATGCTGCCTCCCTTGGTGATGATACGATACTCGATCTCTTCATGGCTGCAGTTGATGGCGTCACCACTTTCTGCGGCCATCTGGTCAAACATGGGGCGATCAGCAGGATGGATCATCTCTTCCATCAGAGATGGCTGGGCAAACAGCTCTTCACGGCTGTAGCCGGTGACTTCAATGCAGGCCGGTGAGATAAATTCAAAGCTGCCATCTGGACGGCGCCAATAGGTGAAATCATTGGTGAACTCGGTCACTATCCGGTAGCGCTGCTCGCTGTTGCGTAACGCCAGAGTGCTCTGGTCGATCTCTTCCACCATGCTGTTGAAAGCGCCGGTCAGATTGCCGATCTCTCCATTAACCGGCAGGTGGATAAAACGCGCATCCCCGGTTTTCTCCGGTAGTGTCGCAACGTGGGTGGCCAGTTGAGACAGGGGGCGGGTGAGCAGGCGCATCATAACAAGCACCACCACTACGGCGATTGCCATGCCTGTCAGAGTGGCGATGGCAAACCAGACCCGTGCGGTACGTACCGGGGCAAAGGCTTCATCAATCTGGTAGCTTGAGGCGATTAACCAGTCGACATTTTTCAGATGTTGAAGGGTGGTTATGATTTCACTGTTATAAACACCAAGATGACGTAGCGTTAATGGTCCTTTTTTCTCAAAGGCGTGGTCTATGCCTGCTACGATGTCTGGTGCAGAATTTTGGTAGATCCGTTTGGGATCAGGGTGCAGTATGACCTTATGATTCCGGTTGATAAGTCGTACAAAACCGCTGGCGCCGATCTTGGCTTGAATATGGTGTGAAAGAATATTGGGTTTGAACAGGCTGAAGCTGCCAGCCATCACCATAACAACCTTGTTTTGCACTATTATTGGCGCAGTAAATATGACTTGCAGGTCTTTGGGGGCGTTGCAACAGGGGAGTGGCTCACTGATGTGTGGCCGTCCATCAGCAAAGGTCTGTTTTAAAGCAGCTATCTCAGTTGCATTCTGCGGAACAGCCCCGTGATGCTGTGGTGTGCCGGCGATGATATGACCGGTGTGATCCAGCAGGAGTAAATGATTGGTGAAAAAACGGGTTATCAGACCGGTGCGGCTCTCAAGCCATGCTTGGGCCGCGGTCGGTGAGGTTAATACCGCAGGGGGAATTGCTCTGGCATTATTCAACAGGGCTTCCTGAGCCCCCTTGATGTCGGCATCAATGTTGTCAGCCAAAACCGTAAGCATGGTGGTTTGATGTGCGGTCAGGGTCTTTTCGTATTCCCGCTCAAAAAAAGTTAGCGTAACTATGGCGGTGATTACCATCAGCACCAGGATCAGGCCGGTTACCGCCAGGGTCATTCTGACCCGTAATGAGGGGTGCATAAAGCTCATAGGTAGTTATATCCCGCCCATACAGAGGTACTTGATCTCCAGATAGTCCTCGATCCCGTACTTGGAACCTTCCCGAC
>NZ_JAOTRZ010000231.1 GCF_030247655.1 Trichlorobacter sp.
GTTCCGCCGCCTGCTACCTGACTGCTGGACTTACCGGTTACCGGGCATTTGCTGTTGTCACTCATGCAATCTACTCCTTTCGTTGTTATAGTTGGTTATATGTGGACAAAGACGGGACCGGAACAGAACAGTTTCATTTTCAGTGTTTCATAAATTTTATTAATGTCAACAACAACATAAATAAAACTAATTAATAATAATACCTATCAAATGATTACAATTAAGCGGGTGCCTGCCGGGCAACCCGCTTAATGTCAGTAACTATTTAATCACTACAAATAGTGAGCCTGCAACACCACAAACCGGACATTTTTCCGGTGCTACCTTCTCATGGGTATGACCACAGACCGGGCAGACGTAGTAATCAAACTGGTCACCTGCCTGACCAAGGGTATCAAAGGCCTTCTGATACAGTTCAGCATGGGTTTTTTCAACCGTATTGGCATAGCTGAAAGAGCGCAGTGCATCAGTTGCACCTTCTGCCTTGGCATCCTCAATCATGGGCGGATACATTTCTTTATACTCATGGGTTTCACCACCAATCGCCTCCATCAGGTTCTCTTTGGTGGACTTGATACCACCCAGGGCCTTCAGGTGAGCATGGGCATGCACAGTTTCTGCCTCAGCAGCTGCACGGAACAGACGGGCAACCTGTGGCAAGCCCTCTGTATCAGCCTGCTTGGCAAAAGCCAGATATTTACGGTTTGCCTGTGACTCTCCTGCAAACGCATCCTGCAGATTCTTTTCTGATTTTGGTCCATTAGCCATGGGTTGATCCTCCAATATTTTTTTTAAGCCAACTAACATTGGCGTGTTAGGAATAATACCTATCTAGTAAACTGTCAAGACTTTTAATCAAATTGTCTCATCAAGGACATAAGTTGCGATGGTTCCGGCAATTTTATCAATAGAATTACGATCATTATTAAAAAGCAACTCATAAAGTGCAGGATTATGGTCATCCTGATCCAGAAAATCCCTGGTAAAGGCATCTCTCTGTTTCTGCTGCTTAATTACAATTTTTTCCGCCGCTTCTGGTTCAATCTGCAGTCTCTGCGCTATGGCACGTACCTTAAAATCCATCGAACCATAAATTCTAAAATGCTTTGAATGTTCAAAATGCCTGGTTATGATCGCGCCGCCCAATTCCATTATGATCACATTACCCTGCTCTGCAAGACCAACCACATGTTTGCACAGCAGCCTGAAACAGTCCTGGCTATGGTTCCAACGGGGAGAAAAAGTTGCCAATATGTCATCCAGAAGACGGTTCTTCTCCCCAAGACGCTCAAGTATATCCTTTGAAATAGCATGATGCTTTGCCACTTGATCAAGTACGGCCCGATCAATCAGCAACCATTGTTCACCGGTCTTTTCTGACAGCAGCTGACTTAGCCGCTCTGCAACAGGATACCCAAGACAGCCATACTGGCGAGAAATTGTCACACAGTGGCGTGGCTTTGGTTTCTTATGTCTCTGTAGTGCCTTCTGTTTTTGGGTGCGATTATACTCCTCAAGTGCTCCCACCCGTAAATCAACCGACGGAATAAGTAAGTTATCCGGCATACCTCTCTTCCTCCTTGTTCATCGCTCATGAAAAATAAAAGCACGCATCATCTTTAGTGTAACCTGAAAACAGAATCATGCAAGCGACAGTAGCGTAACGACAACAGTACAACCTGCAACTGTTTTCTTGACAAAAGCGATGCAAGAAGTAATGATTCTTATCAAGTAATTGAGAAATGGAGTACTGCCGTGGCAACTTACTGTACCCAGCAGCAAAAAGAACAGATGATGGAACAGTTTGTAACTGCCTGCAGAGACGCCGGTCTGAAAGTCACCCATCAACGCACAGAAATCTACCGTCAGCTGGTGAATCAGCCTGATCATCCGACTGCCGAGACACTGCACAAACGTTTACTGGCGACACTCCCGACCATCTCCCTTGATACGGTTTACCGTACGCTTACCACGCTTGAACAGCATGGCCTGGTTGCCCGGATTCAGACCGCCGAAAGCCAGGCCCGCTTTGAAGCGGTCTACGCGCCGCATCACCATCTGATCTGCAGCCGCTGCAAGCGTGTTGTGGACTTTCAATGGCCTGATGTTGACACCTTGCAACCACCTGCCGATCTGGCCCAGTGGGGACAAATAGACTCAAAAACAATCGTTATGCACGGAGTTTGTTCCACCTGTTCAGGTAGTTAGCCACCCCAAACCGCAATCCCACTGGCACGTTGAATACACTGGATAAAAAACTATTGACAGATATTCTCAAAATCGTTATTGATAACAAAATTCATTTACAAAGAAAGGCGGTGGTCGTGGGATTTTATCAATCAGACAATCAAGGCAACACCAAAAGAAAGAAAACCGCCCTGGAACTTCTTGCACATTTCAATGATCCGCTTGATTGTCTGACAGCACATCTCATGCTGGAATGTTCTGAAGTACTTGCAGGTGTTAAGCCGGCCAATCTTGTTTCATTGGTTAATCGTACCCGCCCATGCGGCAGAAATCTGTACCAGCTTTGGCAGTCCTTGCGTCAAGAGGCTGTAGCAAGACTCAGCACCATTGATTTTCTGATACTCCAGACTAAAGAGCGGTCAATATTACTACTCTGCTACAACAGGGAACAACTGGAACAGCACCTTTCCCATGCCGGCATTCGCACACTACTGCATAAAGCAGGTTACAAGCAGACGTCCACCGTACCTGAACTATTAACAGAACTGAAACAACGTATCTCCAAACATGATCATTTTCCCCATGAAATCGGTCTGTTCATCGGCTATCCAGCTAAAGATGTGGCTGCTTTTATGGGATTGGTCAAGTTACCGTTTTCCTGTCAGGCACTTTGGAAAATCTATGGCAACCCAGCAAACAGCCTGAATCTGGCAAAAAACTACCGTTGCTGTCGTGAACGTATGACTGAAATCCTTGCATCAGGAAGCCAGATACTGGTTAAAGCTCAGCATCCAGAGCAGCTATTTTTTTACCAGCATAATGATATCGATTTTCATATTCTAAAGGGGTCGAAACCATGAGTATCATACTGGTAGGCGGCATGGATCGCCTCGGCGAAAAATACCTGCTTGAAGCAAAAAAACTGGGCATGAATCTGCGTATATTCAGCCAGACAGAGCAGAACATGGGCACCAAGATCAAACACGCCGATGCTGTTGTCATCTTCACCAACAAGGTGTCGCATCAGGCACGTAATGAGGCATTTACAGCGGCAAAGAAACAAGGCATTCCGGTATTCATGCATCATGCATGCGGTGTATGTACCTTGCGGGAATGCCTGAACTGCTTGAGATTAATGCAGCAATCGGCAGTGTAACGTACTTCAACATCAGGAAAGGAGGCGCACAACTGACATGGAAAAGCGGACCATCACCAGTGAAAAACTGTTTGGCGACCTGCAGGAAATCATCATCCAGCACGCCGGTGAATCGTACCACCTACGAATAACCAGTAATAATAAGCTGATCCTGACCAAATAAACACTTCACTAACCACTCAAGCCAGCCAGAGGCGTATTACTCCGCCGCACAGCCAGCCAGAGACAACTCACACAAGGAGATTGTTTATGACTGCACTGCGGCACACCACACTAGCCCTTTCGTTGACCATTATTACCACCGGCTCAGCTTTTGCCGGTCCCCCCCTTGCCACCGATGATGCCGGTACGGTTGATGTCGGCAAGGTTGAGATCGAACTGAACAGCTCCTACGGCTATGACAAGCATACCGTGGACGGTTCCACCACCAAAACCAATACCGCGGGTGGAGAAGTCAAGATCACCACCGGGCTCTACAAGGATCTTGGTATCTCTTTGGCCATTCCCTACCTGTTCAACGAGCGCAGCAATGTTGATGGCGATGTCTCAAATGTTGACGGCTTTGGCGACATGACCATGGAAGTCAAATACAGGTTTGCCGAATTGGCCGGTATCAATCTGGCGATCAAGCCCAGTGTGATTGTGCCCACCGGTAAGTACAGCGGCGGCCTGTCTGAAGGCCGCTGGCAGTTTGGTAGCACCCTGATTGCCACCAAAGAGTTTGCAGATGGTGCCTATGCCCTGCATGCCAATCTTGGCTATGAGTACCACCACTTCCGTGAAGATGACGGTTCACAGCGCAGAAACCTCTGGTCCGGTTCCATTGCCGGTGAGGCTGAAGTAGCCAAAGGGCTGTTTGCAGTGGCTGATTTTGGCCTTGGCACTAACCCGGACAAAACGTCAAACGATCTGCCGGTCTATGCCCTGACCGGTCTGCGCTATGAGATTAACGATCATCTGGATATTGATGCCGGCATCAAGTTTGGTCTGACCAGGCCGGAAACTGACGTAACTGCACTGTATGGACTGGTGTTGAAATTCTAAAACTCAATGAAACACAGAGCAACGGAGCAACAGAGAAATAGTAAACGGAATGTTTAACAGAGAATAATCAAACAACAATGTAACTGATTTAAAGACAATCATTTTAACCACTTTTCACTCT
>NZ_JAOTRZ010000232.1 GCF_030247655.1 Trichlorobacter sp.
ATATCGTACTGGTTGGTATTGTATTCGATCAGGTCGCCGAAGTATTTTTTTGCCTCATGTATCGCTTCAGGATCGTGAGCGCGGACGGTTGCACCGGCTGCCAGCAGACGCTCGATGACGGTTAGTGAGGGTGCCTCACGCATGTCGTCGGTGCGGGGTTTAAAGGAGAGCCCCCAGCAGGCGATGATCTTGCCGGCAAGTGGCTTTTCCTTGTCTGTGCTACCAAGGGTTTTGATCAGTTTGCTGGCCAGTATTTCTTTCTGTAGTTCATTGACCTCTTCCACCGCTTTCAGCAACAGGAAATCATAGCTGCATTCTTCGGCGGTACGGATCAGTGCCTTGACATCTTTGGGGAAGCAGGAACCGCCGTAGCCGGGGCCGGGGAAGAGGAAGTCATAGCCGATCCGGGAGTCAGAGCCGATCCCTTCACGTACGGCGGCAACGTCAGCCCCCATCCGTTCGCAGAGACCGGCAATCTGGTTCATGAAGGAGATGCGGGTGGCCAGCATGGCGTTGGCCGCGTATTTGGTCATTTCTGCAGAACGGATATCCATGATGATCAATCGGCTCTGTCTGCGCATGAATGGGTCGTAGAGCTCTTTCATGATTTCAGCGGTACGGACATTGTCGGTACCGACAACAACCCGGTCTGGTTTCATGAAGTCGTCTATGGCGGCTCCTTCCTTGAGGAATTCCGGGTTGGAGACAACGTCAAATTCAAGGTGGGAACCGCGCTTGTCCAGTTCTTCCTGAACAGCAGCCCGGACTTTATCGGCAGTGCCGACCGGTACGGTGGATTTGTCGACGATGATCTTGAAGCTGTTCATCTGCTGGCCAATGGTGCGACCAACGGCAAGGACGTACTGCAGGTCAGCGGAGCCGTCTTCACCGGGAGGAGTACCAACGGCAATGAACTGGATCAGTGATTTTTCAACGGCTTCAACGACATCAGTGGTGAAGGAGAGGCGGCCTTCAGTCTGGTTGCGCTGGATCAGTTCTTTCAGGCCCGGTTCATAGATCGGGATAATGCCGTTTTTAAGGCCTTCGATCTTTTTCTGATCAACATCAACCGCGATGACGGTGTTACCGCTCTCGGCAAAACAGGCCGCAGCAACTAAACCAACATAACCAGCACCAAATACGGATATCTTCATCAAACAACTCCTTGTGAAAGTATCATTCTTTTTTGCCCCGCAATAGCAAAGCCTGCGCATACAGCTCCCCGACGTGGTAAGCCGGTTGCGGCAGCCACCAGGGCCGCTGCTTCTTTGACCGTATGTCCCTTGGCCAGGGTGGCAGCCAGCTGCTCTTCTGCTGACAAGCCCTCCTGAACCACGCTGTTTTCATCTGCCGGTGCTATCAGAATAACTACTTCGCCCCGCTCACGGCCATCCTGCACCAATTCACGCACCTGTACCGTGTTGCCCAGCAACAGCTCTTCGTAAATCTTGGTCAACTCCCGTGCTACTACTACCTGCCGCTCACCCAGTATGGTGTTGATATCAGCCAGGGTTACTGCCAGGCGATGGGGTGCTTCATAGAGCACTACCGTTCCATGGGCAGTTGCCAGCGAGGCCAGGAACGAACGACGCTTACCTTCTTTATTCGGCGGAAATCCGGCAAAAGTGAAGGCATTTGTGGGTAATCCGGCGGCTGAAAGTGCCGTTACTGCGGCGCATGCACCTGGTATCGGCACAACCTTTACTCCCGCAGCCAGGGCATCCCGAACCAACTGGTAGCCAGGGTCTGAAATGCAGGGGGTTCCGGCATCAGAAATAAGTGCCACCTGTTTGCCTTCATGCAAGGTTGCCAGTATCCGCTCACCTTTTAGCGCCTGGTTGTGATCGTAGTACGAGGTCAGGGCTGTGGTAATGCCAAAATGGGAGAGCAGCTTTCGTGAGTGCCGGGTATCTTCGGCAGCGATCAGATCCACTTCCTGGAGAATACGGACAGCCCGGAAGGTTATGTCCTCCAGATTACCGATCGGTGTAGCCACAATGTAGAGGGTGCCGGACATTACTTGAGTGAGGTGATATACGCCCTGATTCCGTCAAGAATACCGTCGGCAGTCAGGTCATGGAAGGACGGGTCTTTCAGATGAGCCTCTTCAATAGTGTTGCTCAGGAAACCGACCTCAGTCAGGATACTGGGCATGCTGGCTCCCACCAGAACGTAGAAAGGTCCCTGTTTGACCCCCAGATTTTTGGTGTCCGGATACTTTGCCTTGGCAGTTTTGTAGATCGCCTTCTGGATCTCTTCTGCCAGATGGGCGGAGTCATTCAGCTTGTAATTCGCCATCAGGTCAAACAGGATCGCCTGCAGGGTGCTGACCTTCTCCAGGCTGGTACCGTTTTCTTTGGCTGCCAGTTGGGCTACTTTTTCGGTTTTGGCTAGATTCAGGTAGTAGGTTTCAATGCCGGCGGCATTACGATTAGGGGCGGCATTGGCATGGATTGAGACAAACAGGTCGGCATTGACCTTGTTGGCGATGGCGGTCCGCTCTTCCAGTGGTATAAAAATGTCGGTAGAGCGGGTCATCACCACATCAAGTCCCAACTCGTCCTTTATTTTTTCGCGCAGTTTCAAGCCTATGGAAAGCACTATATCTTTTTCCTGAAGCCCGCTGTGTCCCACTGCGCCCGGGTCATGGCCACCATGGCCAGGGTCCAGCACAATCCGGCGTATTTTTGATAGGGCAGGTTGTTTTTTTACTGGCTTTGTGATCCGGTCTGACTTTGGTGCAGGAGGGGGCTCCTGTACACGATTTGTCAGGCTGTTTTCAAGTTGGCTGATTTCTGTGCGCCGTTCTCCCCGCACATCGATGATCAGCCGGGCCGGATCAGAGAGGGGGAAAATCTTGTAGTCGCGGATGTTATCGGTATCAAGTACTACCCGTACCACACCTGGTTTGTACAGGGCTGCCCGAACCCCTTTTAACAGGCCATCACCGATGGTTATATCGCGCGTGCTGTTGCCAAGCTTAGCGTTGTGCAGGTCAATAAATATCCGGCCCGGTTTGCCGCTACGCCCAGCACCTTTGTCCAGCTCATGGCTTTCCCAGATGACATCCCGTTCCAGAGCGATTGAAATTCGAGTGTAATCCGGGTTTGACCAGTGTTTCAGTTCAAGTACCTGGGCAGGAGAGGAGAGGCGTGTTTCGGCGACAATCTGCTTTTTGGCAGATCTGGCAGCATGACTGGCTGATGTCAGCAACGGCAACAACAGAATAGCCAGTAATAGAGGTATGTAAAATTTTAGTTTTGTCATTGGGTCTTTTTTGTTTGTCAGAAAAGTTCGCGTGTTACATGCGGTGTCATAACAGAAATATTCAGTTTTTTCAACAAAACTGACCGCTTGATGATGATATTGGCAGTAGCAAGTCTGATTGTTAAAATTTGTTTCTTTTAATTTTTGCGGATCTATATTATATGGTTTACTATATGTTTTGAATTGAAGGTGTGGTGATAAGGAGTATCTGTATGAAAGTATTAAGTATTATAGTTCTTTGTCTGTTGCTTGTCACGCCGGTCTCGTCCCATGCGTTGAATGCCTATGGTGTTCAGATTGACGGTTCGACGGTTGTTGATGGCCAGTCATTGCATTTAAACGGGTTTGGACTGCGCACAAAAATGTTTGGTAAAGTCTACGTAAGTTCACTCTATTTAGAGAAACAGACAGCCAAAAGCGCCGAGGTGGTCAATGCCCCTGGTGCCAAGCTCGTCAGGATCAATTTCTTGCATAAACGGATTTTGAAAGACAAGTTTGTTGAGGCATTAAATGAGGCACTGATCAGGAATACGTCAAGCATGTCTGGGAGTCCAGAGCTTCAACGCCTGTATGGGTTCTTCACTAAAGATTTTATGAATGGTGAAGTGTTGGACTTGAGTTTCTCTCCTGACGGAACAGTGCGGGTCAGTCGTAATAATCAGGTGGTGGGATCACTAGCTTCAAAAAGCTTGCAGAGTGCCCTGCTCAAGGCCTTTGTCGGCCTCTATCCGATTGATGAAGCAGTACGGGCAGGAATGCTGGGAAGACTCTAGCCTGCCTTGAGGTGGTATTGCATCAAGCCATCCGCTTCAGTTCATCCAGCAGGTTCAGCGCCTCCAGGGGCGTCATGGTGTTGATGTTCAGTTTTTTCAACCGTTCCCGCAGCAGGTCGCCTTGCTGTTCAAACAGGGTGAACTGGGCAGTCTCTTTCCTTGGTGGGACGATGCTGCTTTTGGACAGGCGGGGCGAGCCCTGCTCAAATTCCCCTTCTTCCAGGGTTTTAAGCACCTCTTTGGCCCGTTCAATCACCTCGCGGGGCATGCCTGCCAAACGGGCCACCTGGATGCCGTAGGAGTGTGAGGCGGCACCGGGGATGATGGTGCGCAGGAAGATTACCTGATCATTCCACTCTTTCACTGCCACGGTCAGGTTGGTGATCCGCTCGCGAGTGGCAGCCAGGTCGGCCAGTTCATGGTAGTGAGTGGCAAACAGGGTGCGTGGTCGGCAGG
>NZ_JAOTRZ010000233.1 GCF_030247655.1 Trichlorobacter sp.
CCGTTGAAACCAGGCCGGTGTTGATCCCCACCATGCCGTACTCCAACGCCTCCGCCACCCGCCAGACCCGCCCGATGTCACGGGTGTAGAAATAGGAGGCCAGACCAAACTCGGTGTCATTGGCCATCTGGATCGCTTCTTCGTCAGTCTCAAACCTGAAGATCGGTGCCACCGGGCCAAAGGTCTCTTCCCGTGCCACCAGCATCTGCGGTGTGACATCACACAGGATGGTGGGTTGGAAAAAGGTGCCGCCCAGTGTATGGCGCTTGCCGCCCAATGCTACGCGGGCGCCTTTGGTGACAGCGTCGTTAATATGCTCTTCCACCTTTTGCACAGAGGCTTCATCAATCAGTGGTCCCTGTTGCACATCACCTTTCAGACCGTCACCCACCCGCATCTTGGCAACTGCGGTTGCCAGCTTCTCTGCAAAGGTGTCATAGACCCCGGCCTGTACCAGCAAGCGGTTGGTGCAGACACAGGTCTGTCCGGTATTACGATATTTTGAGGCGATGGCCCCTTCTACGGCAGCATCAAGGTCTGCATCGTCAAACACAATGAACGGTGCATTGCCCCCCAGTTCCATGGAGACCTTCTTCATGGTGGCGGCACACTGGGCGGTCAGCTGCTTGCCGATCTCGGTTGAACCGGTAAAGGTCAGCTTACGGATAATCGGATTAGCGGTCATCTCAGTACCGATCTCACCGGCTGAACCGGTGATCACACTGAAGACACCAGCTGGAATGCCGGCCCGCTCACCCAGCTCCGCCAGGGCTAAAGCAGAAAAGGGGGTGGCGGTGGCAGGCTTGACCACCATGGTACAACCGGCAGCCAGGGCAGGGCCTGCCTTACGGGTAATCATGGCAGAAGGAAAGTTCCAGGGGGTAATGGCAGCACAGACGCCGATCGGTTCTTTGATGACCACAATCCGTTTGTCACGGCCATGGGCTGGAATGGTATCACCGTAGAGCCGTTTACCTTCTTCTGCAAACCACTCAATAAAGGAAGCGGCATAGGCGATCTCACCACGGGACTCAGCCAGCGGCTTGCCCTGCTCGGCAGTCATAATGATCGCAAGATCTTCCTGATTTTCCAGCATTAACTCAAACCAGCGCCGCAGAATGACAGCCCGCTCTTTGGCGGTCTTTGCCCGCCAGGCCGGCCAGGCAGCATTGGCTGCCTCAATGGCACGACGGGTTTCAGCAGTGCCCATCTTGGGAATAGTACCTAAAACCTCACCGGTGGCAGGGTTGGTGACATCAATGGTCTTGCCACTGTCAGCCGCAAGCCACTGGCCGTTTAAGTAGCAGGATTGGCGTAAAAGGGATTGGTCGCGAAGATGCATTAGTCCTCTCCAGTAGCTGATTCAATGGCATTGCCAAGTCTGGCCATCAGTTCATCAAGATCCAGTTCGTACCGTCGTGCCACCTCTTTTACACTACAAAACAGGCATTCGCAGCAGATGCAAACCCCTATCCGTTTTCTGTAACGGTCAAAGACCGCCTCAGTTTCCGGGTAGTATTCTGCCAGTTCAAGTACGGTTGTGTCTGGTGTCAATACGATGTTCATCAAGCTTCTGCTTTTTCTACCTGCTGCATAACCGGCACCAGCAGGGATTGAAACAGTTTTGCGGTGGTGGATTCTGAGTACCGTTGCAAAAACGCTACTCCACTATCGCCAGCCTCGGCAATCTGTGGATCAATCGGAACTGAGCCGATAAACGGCACCCCCATATCATCGGCCATCAGCCTGCCGCCACCGGATTGAAAGACCGCGGTCAGCTCTCCACATTTGGGACAGACAAAGCCGTTCATGTTTTCAATCACCCCCAGTACCGGCAGTTTAAGCTGGTGACAAAAGTTGATTGATTTGCGGACATCCACTGCAGCCACCTTTTGCGGGGTGGTGACGATCACTGCGCCGTCTGCACCTTCAAGGGTCTGGCAGACAGAAAGCGGTTCATCGCCGGTGCCTGGAGGTGAATCAACAATCAGATAATCAAGATCGCCCCAGGCCACATCGCGGATAAACTGGGTGATGACTCCGGTCTTCATCGGGCCACGCCAGATGACCGCCTCATCCTGCTCTTTCAGAAAGAAACCCAGCGAGATGACCTTCATACCGTTCAGATCAACCGGCACCAGTTCGCCATTGCCTTCCATAACCTGGCTCTTTTCCAGGCCAAGCATGGTGGGAACGCTGGGGCCGTGGATATCCACATCCAGCAAGCCCACCTTTTTACCTGCCAGATGCAGCCCCATGGCCAGGTTGACCGCTACCGTGCTTTTACCTACCCCACCTTTGCCGGACATCACCACAATCTTGTGTTTGATCCTGCAGAGACGTGAGGCCAGGCGACGGCGGTCTTCAAATTCCTGCTCGCTTTCAGTCAGTTTTTTACTGGTTGCAGAGCAACTGCTGGATGAACATGATTCACATGCTGAAGGTGGGCAGGCCTGCTCCTGCTGCTGGTTTTCCTGGTGTGCTGCGTCCATGCTGATGCCTCCTGAAGAATAATAAGTCTCTAGAGCAACTCTGTTACCTGTTTCCAAACCACGCGAATATCATCGCCAGCTCCGGAATCAAGTTCTACAACTGCTTTTTGCTGCAGTTGCGCCTGGGTTACGGCACGGTCATAACGGATCCGTCCGGTTACCGCTGCACCGGCAGAGCGTGCGGCTGCTTCAATTTTTTCTGTCTGCTGCGGATTGATATCCCACTTGTTGACACAGACTGCGGCAGGGACAGAGAAGTGCCGGGCCAGGGCCAGTACCCGTTGCAGGTCGTGCAGACCGGATACGGTTGGCTCAGTCACCACCAATGCCAGTGAAACACCGCTTAGGGAGGCGATAACCGGACAGCCGATGCCGGGAGGACCGTCTGAGATGATCAGCGGAATCCGTTTGTCAACGGCAACTGCCCAGGCCTGCTCCCGTACCGTGGTTACCAGCTTGCCCGAGTTCTCGGCAGCCACACCCAGTTGAGCATGGACCATCGGACCGCAACGGGTACCAGACACCATCCATTCGCCACAGACCCGTTCAGGGAAATCGATCGCCTTGTCAGGGCAGAGCCGGTAGCAGACACTGCATCCTTCACAGGCAACCGGATCAACCCTGTAGGCTGCCTCTTCTTTGCGGATGGCATCAAAGCGGCAGCTATCCACACAGATGCCGCAACCGGTGCAGTCCTGCTGCCGGATGATCGCTTCGTGGCCGCTCATAAAGGCATGGCGCTGTTCCACCATCGGCGTCAGCAGTAGATGCAGGTCGGCTGCATCGACATCACAATCAGCCAGTACCGCCTTATTGGCCAGCAGGGCAAATGAGGCGGTGACACTGGTTTTGCCGGTACCGCCTTTGCCGGACAGTACCACCAGTTCGCGGATATGCTCCTTGCTCATGGCCTACCTCCCGGGTGAGTCAGCTCGTGCTTAAGCTTTGTCGCCAGCTCTGAAAACATCAGGCCGTATTCCGGTAGTTGGTGGGAGATGAGATCGCCCCGTGAGGTCACTTCCGCTATCTGGCGATCATCGGGCAGGGAAAGTAAAATCGGCAGGTTTTCCGCTTGGCAATAGCGGTGCAGACCAACCAGATCTTCACCAGCCCGGTTGACCACCACACCGCAGGGTAGCTCCAGCTCTTTGGCCAGGGCCACAGCCAGCTTCAGGTCATGCAGGCCAAAGGGTGTCGGGTCGGTCACCAGTAGCAGATAATCAGATTCCCGCAGGGTGGCAACCACCGGGCAGGAGGTGCCTGGTGGGGCATCAAGGATGGCAGGAACATGATCCAGCAACTGATCGCGCACTGCACGGATTACCGGTGGAACCAGCGAGACACCGACCTCCAATCGGCCCTCAATCAGCCTGATAGGGCCGGACTGGCCAACGGAAATGGTGCCGATCCGATGGGGGTGTTCAGTAAGTGCCCCGGTGGGGCAGACCAATGCGCAGCCGCCGCAGCCGTGACACAGCTCTGGAAACACAAGCGCCCTGCTGCCCAGTGAAACAATTCCCCGGAATTGGCACAGTTCACCACAGGCGCCACACCCGGTGCAGCGTTGCGGGTCCACTTCCGGCACCAGCATGGTGACCTCGTGCGGGGTCAACTGCTCGCACCGCAGGAATAGATTGTCGTTTGGCTCCTCCACATCGCAATCGGCCAGCTGCACCGGTTCTCCAAACATGGCAGCAAGGTTCAGGGCCACGGTGGTCTTGCCGGTGCCCCCCTTGCCGGATGCAACGGCAATTCTGTATGAACTTTGCCTGTGTGTCGCTGCCATTACCAGTGTCCCTCTACATCAGAAGCTGCTGCAGCGGTTAAGCTGCCAGCCTGTAGCGCACGCAGGGCCTCGTCAACGGTTGCAGCATCGCAGTTAAATACCTGTACGCCGGCCGCATTCAGTACCTTGAACGCTTTGGGGCCGCAGTGACCGGTCACCAAGGTGTCAATCCCGGCCTTTACAACCGTCTCTGCAGC
>NZ_JAOTRZ010000234.1 GCF_030247655.1 Trichlorobacter sp.
TTTTAGCGGTGAGAAACTTGCCGGAACCGTTGAGACCAGCATCTCTTTTGATAGTTTTATCACACAACTGCGTCGCCGCTTTGCCGGCGAGTATATGCTGTTGATCAAGTCAGACCTGACTACGAAGCGCCTGTTCGGCAATGTTCAATCCCGACTGGTTCCCAGTCCGTTCAGTAGCCACTTCTTGCAGGCGCCTATTCAGGAAGATTTTCACTCTGATCATCTTTCTTCTGCTGAAATCCACACGGTTGCTTCGGCAATAAAACCGGAAATTGAGCAGGCTCAGCTGGCCAAGCGTCCTATCGCATTGTCTGCCCCTCTGCAGAATAGTACGGTTTCAGTTTATCTGATGCCGCTGACTAATATTGAAGGAACGCCAGAGGCTTTTCTGGTGCAACTGAACAGGGATGACAATCTGCAGTCACTGAAAGAAGGGTATGTTATCGCGGCCTGGTCTGCCTCGTTGGTGGCACTTTTGGGCGGTGTTTTCATTGTTAGCCTTTATAAGCGGACCAGGGAGATATCTGGGCTTAACCGTCTGTTCCATCAGGCTATAGATGCATTGCCCTATCCATTTCATATCATTGATGCCAAGACCTACCAGATTAAGGTGGCCAACCGGCAGGCTGCCCATGGTGTTGAAAAGGTTGAAGAAATGACCTGCCATGCCTTAAGCCATGGTTGTGCTCAGCCTTGCGGCAGCAGTGAGCATCCCTGTCCGATTCAAATGGTTATGGAGACTGGAACTGCAGCAGTGGTTGAACATAAGCATACTGCTGCAAACGGTGAAGAAAGAATTGTGGAGGTTCATGGCTACCCAATTCATGATGAACAAGGGGGGATTAGCCGTTGTATTGAATATGTGATTGACATAACCGAGCGCAGATTGATGGAGCAGCAGTTGCAGCGGCTGGCTGAGACGGATCCTCTGACTGGCACAGCCAACCGTCGTCGTTTTTACGATATGCTGGCCATAGAGATTGATCGTGCTTCACGGCATGATCGGCAGTTGTCAGTGTTAATGCTTGATCTTGATCACTTTAAAGAGATTAACGACAATAATGGGCATGATGTCGGTGATCGGGTGTTGGCACGCCTGGTTGAACTGTTGGGTAGTCTGCTGCGCACCAGTGATCTGCTGGGTAGATTTGGTGGAGACGAGTTTTTAATTCTTGCTCCGGAAACCGGTTTTGACGAAGCCGGGATACTGGCCCGGAAACTGCTGGTCGCTGTTCGGGAAAAGCTGCATGATCCTCAGGCTGGTCCGGTTACTATCAGTATGGGAGGGGCGTCTTTTAAAGCCGGTGATACGCCAGATGAGTTAATTAAACGGGCAGATCTGGCACTGTACCGGGCCAAGCAACAGGGACGAGACCGTTTTGAAGCAGGCGAACAGTAGCTTGTGTTTAATCGGCTCTGTTACTGCAGCTGTCGATCAGAAACCGGGCAATGCTGCGGCTGGCTGGCAATGACGGCAGAGATCCGATCGTGAACCAGCGGGCATCGTCAATCTCTTTGCCATCCACCTTAATATCACCGTAGGCGTAGTCCGCTACAAATCCCACCATCTGCTGAGACGGAAACGGCCAGGCCTGGCTGGCCACATAACGCACGTTTTTAATGGTAACGCCGGTTTCTTCCTTCGCTTCCCGTATGGCACACTCTTCCAGTGATTCCCCGACATCAAGAAAACCTGCCACCAGGCTGTAACGCCCAGTCGGCCACTCTGGTTTGTGGATCAGTAACAGCTGATCATCACGACGGATCAATACGATTGCACAGGGGTGAATGTGGGGGAAATGCTCATTGCCGCAGCCCACACATTTCTTGCCCCAGGTTTCCGGTAGTTGCTCTAAGGTCTGGCCGCAGTATGAGCAGAAACGGCTCATGCGCTGCCAGTGTAGCAGTTGCTTGCCAATTCCGGCAACCGTCATCAGCTCTGGTGTGATCCGCTCCTGAAAGGCGTTAAACGGTTCTGCAACCAGCTCTGATGGGATTTGCAGGTTGGAAGGGACTGAAGCTACCAGTACCGGTCGTCCCTGTAGTGTTGCAAATGACAAGGGCGGGTGTTTGAGGCTGAGCCAGGCAGGGCAGGGGCCTTCAGGCAGGGTTACTTCACCGTTGATTTCACGCATCAGCACGGTGGTCCCTTGCAGCAGTACCCAGATACCAGCGGCATCACTTGCTGGCTGGGGGGTCGGGTGCAGCACAAAGCCATCCGGCAAAGCCTGGCGGTTAAATGGCAGGTTAATCGTTTCCGGGTAGGGCAACTGCAGGCTGTGCTGGTTTGAGGCCAGTTGTCGTTTTAGATTGGCAATGGCAGCAGGCTGCTTGCAGAAAGCGCCTGAGAGGGGATCAGACATGGGAGTATCCTTACTGGCTGTGGTGTTTGGCCAGTGATAGCAGACGAGTGAGCAGATTTACAGGAAAAAAGTAATGCGGGTTGCAAAGGTAGCACCATCAGGCGGTCTGTAGAAGTCTCCTCTCTGTAGCCGATCTGAGCGCCATCGACTACAGAGAGGGGCTGTAGCTGTTAAAGTCTGAATTGTCCCACCAGGCGCTGCAGCTCTTCTGCCTGCCTGGAAACATTGTCTGCAGCCAACCCGGTTTCATGGATACCGGTGCTGTTCTGATGGGCAAGTTCGTTCAGGCTCATGACATTGTTACTTATTTCACGGGTGGTGCAGGTCTGCTCTTCTGCTGCAGTGGCGATCTGGCTGATCTGATCAGTAACCGCATTAACCTGCTCAATGATTGTTTTCAGCGAGCTTTCCAGCTGGGCAGCTTCCGAAACCCCAAGTTCTGTTCCTTTAACCCCTTCTTCCATTGAGCTAATGGCTCGACCTGTTTCCTGTTGGATCGCTTTGATCATGCCGCTGATTTCCTTGGTAGCGCGGGTGGTCCGTTCAGCCAGTGCCCGTACTTCATCGGCCACCACTGCAAAGCCACGTCCCTGCTCACCGGCACGGGCAGCTTCAATGGCAGCGTTAAGGGCCAGTAGATTGGTCTGGTCTGCAATATCTTCGATGGTGCCGACAATGGCACCAATCTGATCGGAGCGTTGCCCCAGAGATTCCACCATCGCGGCATTTCGTTTGGTTGCTTCTCCACGGCTGCGGATGCCGTTAATGGTGCTGGTGACCACCTCAAAACCGTGCTGGGTGGTATTGGCAGCCTGTTGTGCCCCGTCTGCCGCCATATGACAGTTGTTGGCAATATCACCTGATGTGGCGGACATTTCTTCGCCTGCTGTAGCCAGATTAGTTGACTGGGAGGAAAGCTGGTTGACACTTTCCTGCATCTCTCGTGAGGTGGATTGCAGCTCTGTTGCAGAAGATGCCAACTGGAGCGCTGTGCTGGAAAGCTGGGTGATTATTCCGTGCAGTTTTTCCACAAAGGTGTTGAACCATTCGCTCAGCTCGCCCACCTCATTTTTACCGTGGATCGGCAGGCGCTTGGTCAGATCACCTTCTCCCTGGGCAATATCCTTGATGGTTTCAACCACCTCTTTGATTGGCCCGGTAACAGAGCGGGCAACCAGCCAGGCCAGCAGAAACATGAGTCCTAAAATAATCAGCAGGGCGCCCCCAATACTAAACTGGATCTTGCGCATGGCGGCGTCTACATCATCAATATAGATTCCGGTACCGATGATCCAGCCCCACGGTTGGTACAGTTCTACATAGGAGATTTTAGGGACAGGCGTACTGTTGCCTGGTTTGCCCCAGGCATAATGAACAAAGCCCTTGCCCTTGTCTTTACAGACCGCAACCATTTCAACAAACAGGGCCTTGCCTTGCGGATCTTTGTTGTCGGTCAGATCTTTACCGTTGAGTTCAGGTTTCAGTGGATGCATGACCATTTTTGGGCCCAGGTCGTTAATCCAAAGGTAGTTGTTGCCGTCGTCATAGCGGATACTGGCAATCCGTTCTGATGCCCGCTTCATCGCTTCTTCGCGGGTAAGGGTGCCGGATTCAATCTGCTTCTGGTAGGAGGTGAGCATGCTGGTTGCCTGCTGAACCAATTCGCGCACCGCTGTCTGCTTCTCCTGCATGATAAGATTGCGAATATAAGGAGTTAATAAGGTAAAGGACGCAAGTACCAGAAGTAGCCAGGTGATCAATGAGAGACCGATAATTTTGCCAAAGATTCCCCAGTCACGTAATTTTTTCATGGTTGTACTCCTTTGTTCCATTCTGATAATCCGCTGGAAATATTGTCACTTGACTGGCGCAACCGTTTTTTATTGCTCACCACACAGTCCAGCTAAAATGTAACATGGTTATAGACATTGTCAATAGTACACTCTTTTCTTGACCTTGGACGCAAAGCCCGTACAATCAGTCCATGTCTTTTCAGTTACCACGCTTTTCAACTCGTTGTACTCTCCCTTGGTTAGTACGTCTCTGCGCCCTGGTCTTTCTGGGGTGGTACCTGTTGCTGCTGTACCTTCCTGCCGGTGATGCTGCG
>NZ_JAOTRZ010000235.1 GCF_030247655.1 Trichlorobacter sp.
AAATATCCCGACAACGAGGAAGACGAAGACTGCTCCGATGAAGGTGCGATAAATTATCGACGGCTGCTGAAACATCTGAAAAAGATTGCTCCACATATTGACTGGCGGCTTGAGGATAAAGGCTATGACTGTGATGACGGTGGCGGCTGTTGTTGGAACGCCATAGTGGTTCCAAGTGATCAGTTGCATGAAGCTGAAATGATCATCGAACGGATTGAACACTCTGATGGCATCATGCGGTTTTCTGGTCCGAAAGATTTTGTCAGCCCCATCTACGATGAACATGGGGAGTTGCTATCAGAAATCACCGAATTTGTCGCATCAATTAGAATATTAAGACAATACGTCTTATCGGGCTTTTTGCAGCAGCAAGCTGAAACCAGTCGAAAAGGTGAGGAGCAACTCCTGCATCTGATCCGCTTGCTTGCTGAACTCTACGCAAGAGGCGTACGGCTGGCTCTTCTTGAGAATGATGCCGAGCTTGGCGAATATCCAATCTGCGAATTACCTACAGATTTTGAAGGTATTATGATGGAACGCTATGGGCATTATCTCAAGAATCAAAAGAATAATCCCTTTGAGGACATTACTATTGCCTGTGAAGACCTTGAGTCCGTACAAGAGCTATATGATGATGGTAACCCATTTGATGTTGCCATGGCGGTAGCTGACTGGCAGTTCGGCTTCCGTTCAGGTGCTGGTTGGGCATCAAGTGTTTTGGATGCATTAAAGGCATTGCATGAGCTATGTTCTGCAATCAGGTATGAAGAGGCTGAAAGTCACCTAATTTGTTAGCTTTTCTTCAAATACAGAGAAAGTGCGCTACAGGAGGCGTAAAGTGAGATTACTCATCATTGACGGCAAGGAAATTGTTCCTGTCCGCTGGATACCATTTATTACACAAGGCACTTTCGGCAGAGTAATGCTTCCCCAAATCTTAACACATCGATGGAACGCAGGAGGATTCCCCAAAGATCCAGATTACGACAATTACCCAGAGACTGACGAGGACGGTGAAGAAATCAAATCTGACGACCTAAAGTCAGACGAACAGGAACAGGATTTCTATGCGTACCGGGTGAATGATGAAGGAATCCCTGTGCGTATGCTAACAACGGAATGGGATATTATACTCTGGGAAATAGAACCCCATAGGCAGCTTGCTAGCCACGAAGAAAAGAAAACAGGAGTACGAGGCATAAAACAGAGTGAATGGCACACTGAAGCGTTAAAAATACTCCCTGCAGATGCTTTCATGTGGCGGGAAGACTTCGAACGGATGTGGCAAGCGTATTTAGACACATATAGCCGCCACCAATATGAACTTCGAGATGGAAGGCTATTCAATTACGATGCACATATTGATGATAAATATAAAGCCATTGTCTGGGAAGGCTTTCAATCCCTGCTCCCCGTCATAAAGAAACCAGAAACTGATACAAAAGAAAGTACCCGTACCATTGAAACACTTCAAAAGATGCTGGTAGCAATGGCGATAGATGGATACAGCTATGATCCGAAGGCTAAGCAAAATGGTGATGCACTAAAAGATATAAGAAAAGGATTTGACGAGGTAGGGCTGAACGTCTGTGACAACACGATAAGGAGTCACCTAAAAGCTGGATCTGAACTCATCAAACGAATAAAAAACCAATAATATTAAAATGCAAAACTCAATTGAGTTTTCTAAAACACAATTGAGCCACAAATAAAAGTCTTCATGCGATAAGCGAAGAAACGGCGTGCACACCGCTTACTTCTCAAATTATATGGAGACTTTTATGACAAAACGATATTTAAAATTTCCGGCACTATCTTTAAAGCTCGGCGGAAGATCCAGAGCCTCAATTCATCGCGATATGCGCGATCGTGGGTTCCCCAAACCTATTAATATTGGGCCAAATTCAGTGGTATGGAATGAGGACTCTGTTGATATCTGGCTAGAGGAACTGGCAAAAAAGCAGTATGAGCCTGTATCTGTCGCACCTGGAGCTAAGCGTGGCAGGCCCCGCAGAACAAAGGGGGTACACAATGCCTCCGTATAAACCAGCAAAGCACGCAACTATGCTGCCCAATGGTCGTAGTGCCACAGGGGCAACGAAGGCAGAGAACTGGTTCTCTAAAATCAAAATATATGACCACGTTCTGATACCAGCATGGCGGCACTTGACTAAAAATGCCACCGACATTTTGATCATCTGCATCGCAAAACAGGGCCGAGCAGCGGCATATCAGGAGAAATTCGGGGGCAGGCCAGTGTTCCAGTTCACGGTCAGCGAGGGAACCAAGCTGCTATCTATCAGCAGGACAACCTTCTGCCGCGCAATCAAGGAACTACATGATGTCGGCTTTATTGAGCTTGTCTGCCCTGGAGGTATTTTAAACGGGCGAGGATGCGCAGCTGATTACAGTATTAGCAAAGCTTGGCGCACTTGGCAGCCACCGCCGCCTGACACAAGCAACATCACTAAAGCCCGTGCAGCACGCAAAAGGAAATAAAATTAGATTCCCAGTATTGGCCCCTTGTTATCAGTCGGACTTGGGGCCAATACTATCAGCTCACAAGAATGTCTGTATCGTGCTTGCACCCAAGACCGAAAACACAAAATTGCTGGTAAAGGAACCTTGACTCTTTCTATATATTCTAGCCATAGCCGCATAAAAAACGGGGGCTGCCAGTTGAGGCAAACACGAAAGGCAATCAGTTTCAGACGTCACTCTAATGATTAGCTTTCGATAGCACCTCTGCAACGCTTGTTACGTTTTGTTAACCACAAAAAGGAGAAAAAAGGAGAACTGTGAAGGTCATTGTCAGTCTCAACGTAAAACCCTAATTTTTACTAACTACATTTAAACAAATTGCAGACAAATGAAGACATTACGCGTTACTGCAATCCTATAAAACTTTTCAAGGTGCTTTGCCAGCTGGCAATCCCTGTGGTAAGACAATCGTATACAAATCTGAAGCGAGTATCTGCTATGAAACTCATAAAAAACACTGGCAATGACCGTGTCGTAGACGAACTACGAAAAAGTCTACACGCTCAATCAACTCTGGACATTGCCACGCCCTCATTCTCACTATTTGCCTTTGCTGAACTCCGCAGCTTAATGGAAAAGCTCAATCAGTGCCGTTTAGTCATTCCATCTGGAGATGGCACAGACCTTGGGCTTATTGGAACCCACGCAGACCGTCCTTCACGTAATCAGCTTCAGGTGCGCTGGCTGGCAAGAATTTGCAGTGAATGGATTCAAAAAAATGCAGAAGTTCGTGGTGTTCCAACATTCCTCCCGCAGTCTGCTATCATCGCACACCATCCAGACCCCAGCCAGCAGGCGATTATCACCGGCAATTGTCCATTTACCACGGATGGACTTGGTTTAACCCCTGGGAATCAATTCAGCCTGATCCAGTGTGCAGAAGGCCCCGAAGAGTCGGCCATGCTTGGGTCATGGTTTACTTCTCTCTGGAACAGCCTGCCTTCATCACCGGATGTAAAAGATGCCTTGGTTACATCTCTGCAAGAGTTGGCTTCTCATCGAGACCCTTTCACTATCTATACCCTGATCCTGCATCACCTGTTCAAAGACCAGGGGGAAGAGCTTGATGAAGACCGTATTGTCAAATCAGCCACCGGTATCCGAAACACCATTGTCTGGAAAAAGCTGTTCAAGTTTCAGCGTGATGGCGTGGTCGGAGCCATCGACAAGCTGAACCGTTTTGGTGGTTGTATCATTGCCGATAGTGTTGGTTTGGGTAAGACCTTTGAAGCCCTGGCCATCATCAAATATCATGAACTACGCAATGACCGGGTGCTGGTGCTCTGCCCCAAGCGTCTGCGTGACAACTGGACCATCTACAAGGCCAATGACCGGCGCAATATCCTGGCTGCTGACCGTTTTAATTACGATGTGCTCAATCATACTGACCTGTCCCGTGATAACGGTTCATCCGGCGATATTGATCTGACCCATGTCAACTGGGGCAACTATGATCTGGTGGTCATTGATGAATCACACAACTTCCGCAATAAGGCCACCCACAAGGGCAAAGAATCTCGCTATGATCGTTTGATGCGTCGTATCATCAAGGAAGGGGTAAAGACCCGTATCCTGATGCTTTCAGCCACTCCGGTCAACAACCGCCTGGCTGATTTGCGTAACCAAATCGCCTTTGCAACCGAAGGTGATGATACCGCCCTGCTTGACCACGGAATAACCAGTATTGATAACACCACCCGCCTGGCTCAGAAACAGTTCAACCGCTGGCTTGATCTGGAAGAATCAGAAAAGACTCCCACACGGTTGATTGAGATGCTGGGGTTTGATTACTTTACCCTACTGGATCAACTCACCATTGCACGGTCGCGTAAACATATTGAGAAGTATTACGC
>NZ_JAOTRZ010000236.1 GCF_030247655.1 Trichlorobacter sp.
ATACATTCAAGCTGCCCCAGCGGGGTTCCGGCAGGCTTATAGACCGCCTTGAGAGCAAGGCGGTCTGGACAGCTACAGGTATATGGTTTACGTGGTCTCGGCATACAGCTACAGGTCTTCCTTAATCTTCAACGCAGATCTCGCCGCGACTCATGGCAGAGATAGTTTTGACGCTCAACACTGCGATGATAATGGTCAAAAACGCAAGTTCAAACCAGGCCATAAATCCGATAAACGGATCACGGACAAGGCTGAGCATCAGGAATGACGCCAGAGTTTTGGCAGCCATGGGAAATGAATAGGCCCACCAGGAGAGATAAAAATTGATTTTCAACAAACGAGGCAGTTGATAGAGTACCAAAAAGAACATAAACAGTGAGAAGTAGTACAAAATTCTACCGAATGAATCCAGCCCGCCACCAGTCAGACGGACATAGGCAATAAAACCGATGGCTGGCGGTGCGAACAGGATAAAGAGCGTTGGCATCAGCCGTTCTGCAATCGGTGCATGGAAGAACATCCGATACAGTACAATCACCAGCAGGATCATCCAAAAAATCAGGCCGACACTGAAGAAAAACCAGGACAGTTCGGTATAGCCGTGCTTGACGCCGGCAATCGGCACGATAATGGAACCGACAATCGGGATAAACCAGCCTGGCGTCATCTGTTCTATCTTGAACCGCTCATGCTGAATCCACTCTGAAATAACATAAATGGAAGCGATGAACTGCAGTGCAGTGCCAACAGCCCAGCTATAGAACGATGCGGTCATGTTCCGCTCAAGCATGACCACGCTCAGCACCAGCAAAATCTTGGCTACCAGCGGGAAAAAGTTAATTTTTACCGGATGGTTCAGCTCTTTTTTGACTGAACCCGGGCAGGTCGCTCCCTTGTACAGATAGATGACACCAACCAGCGCAAACAGCGCCACGGTAAGATATAGCAATACCGTACTGACCGGATGTAGCGCGTGCAGCAGGCCACCTGCCTTCTGCACCGACAGGGTAAAACCGGCCAATCCAAGCACAATGGCAAAAAAAGTGATATGAAAGTTGCACAACCGGGAGGTTGAGTGTGCGCTATGCTCTGCTGACGACATAAATACACTCCTTAAAGCTTTATAAAATTACAGTGATTCTTTGATTGCCTGCTCAATCTCGTCATAGGTGCTGCCAACCGAGGTTGCAAACTCCAGATCCTGCACCAACGCCTCAATCATCTGTTGGTTAAAACGCAAAAAACGTACCTGGGTGCGGCCTTCTGAGCTGAACACCGTGACAAACTTGGGCATCAAGGCTGCCCGTTCCGGGTTTTTCTGCAGGCTTCCGGCTGCCTTTTCAGGCTTGCAGATCTGGATCATATGCAGATCAAATCCTTCAGCCACCTGTACTCCGTGAGAACCAAAGGTATGAGCCATCTCCATATGATCTTCATTATGGATCAAAAAACCTGCACGCAATCCAGCCTCTTTCAGATCTGCAACAAACTGCCATACCGGCTTAACTGACTCGCCGCGATACAACTGCGCCCAATTACTCATAGGTGTTCTCCTTCAGTCGGTTTCGGATCTCTGCCCGTCATATCCACTTCAAAATCAATCGGCGGTGCCTCACCGGTGATGGTGCTGGTGTACTGGGCAATGGCTGCATGCACTGCTGAAGCGATCAGATTGGAGCAATGCTCCTTATCATCGGGCAGCCCACCCAGAGCTGCCGTCACCGTTGCATCGGTCACCAGCAATGCCTCATTCAAACTCTTGCCCTTAACCAGCTCACTTCCCATGGAGGCAGTGGCAATGGCAGCACCGCAACCCTTAATCAGAAAACTGACCTTGGCCACACAGCCATCATCTATCCGCATAAATAAAAGTAGTGTATCGCCACAATCCGGGTCCCCCACCTGCACCACGACGTTGGCATCGTCCATGCCTCCAACATTACGGGGATTCCGGGCATGGTCCAGAACCGTCTCGGTATATTGGTTATAACCGTCACTCAATGGCAGCACCCTCCTCCATCAGTGGCGTGACTATGCCCACCGCAGACACTGCCCGGCGCAAACTCCTGCAGCCCGGCACCAGCAAGTGCGGCAAGATTATCGCGGATTGAAGCCCCCTGTGCCTGAAAGACCCGGTAGCCGGATCGATTCAGGGAGATAAGTGCCCCACGCCCGATACCACCCACTACAATACCATCAATATCCAGCCCTGCTACCGCCTTGGCGGGGTTACAGGCGCCATGCTCATGCACCTTGTCGCTGTTGTCCACCAGACTGGTCTGGCCGGTTGCAGCATCAACAACGATAAAGCGGGGGGCAGAACCAAAATGCCCATATACTTCACTATCCAGCCCTTGATCCTGAACAACAGGGAAACAAAGTTTCATGATACAGCTCCTTTTCTACGTTATTTGCATATGCACACATTAAAAGCATCTCATCTTTCCAATGTCAAGCTTTTCGTTCATATACACAAAACATATTTGTGCTTGCCTTTGGAACATATCTATAGTAAAGGCTTATTCCTTTAAGGCGGACACCTTTGTTCGCTACTCCTTGCTCCGGGCAAAGAACCGGGGCTACCTAATCCATGAGGAGGATTACACATGAGGAAGTACGAAACCATCTTCATCCTCCAGCCAGACCTTTCAGAAGACGATGTCAAGTCAGTCACTGAAAAGGTTCAGGACGTGGTTGCATCCTTTAAGGGTGACTTCCACCGGCTGGACGACTGGGGAACACGCAAACTGGCCTATGCAATCCGGAAGTTCCCCCGCGGGCGTTACTACTACCTGCGTTTTGACGGCGGAGCGCAATTGGTGGCTGAACTGGAGCGTCGTCTCCGGCTTGACGAGAAAGTGCTGCGCTACTTAAGCGTCAACATCACTGACGAGCCCGAGAAGAAGGTAGCTGAGCGCAAGCCGGTTACCGAAGCTGCTGAAGCCCCTGAAGCTGCTGAAGTTGCGGCTGAATAACGTTCCGGAGGACAAACACCAATGAGCGAAGCAACAACATCGACACCTAGCACCTACACCCCACGCCCCGGTGGTCGCCCCAGTGGTCCCGGTGGACGTCCCAGTGGCCCCGGTGGCCCACGCAAGAAGCGTCCTTTTCAGCGCCGCAAGGTATGCCGTTTCTGTGCTGAAAAAGACACCACTATCGACTACAAAGATCCACGCACCCTGCGCTACTTCATCACTGAGCGTGGCAAGATCGTACCCCGTCGTATCTCCGGCAACTGCTCCAAGCATCAGCGCGAGATTACCGAGGCGATCAAGCGGGCACGCAACCTGGCGCTTCTGCCACTTGCAGCCGGCCACGCACTTCCGTAGTCCGGTACTTTGTGGAGCAGCTTGAATTGCAAGCAAACGGCGGTCAGAAGCTGGCCGCCGTCTTGATCGGCACCCTGGGCTCAGGATTACTCTTCAGCGCCAGCCTTGCGGTACCCATACTAGGTTTTGTCTCGGCTTTTCTGGCCCCGGTTCCGCTGGGGCTTGCCCGCATCAAGGGCGGCAGTGCTGTTGCCGGTTTTAGCGCACTACTGGCCACCCTGTTGCTGGCAATACTGTTTTCTCCGCCGATTGGTGCATGGTATGTAGTCCAGTGCGGGTTAACCGGACTACTGGTTCCGGAATTGGCTCTGAAAGGTTTCAGGCCGTCACGCACCATCATCTGGACAACAGCTGCCGGTGTGACCCTGACAGCGCTGGTTGTTGCAGCTTTTGTCATCAGCAACGGCATCAATCTTCAGCTCTTTATACAAAAAGAAATCACTGACGGTATCAATCAGGCAACCAGGCTTTACGAACAGCACTCAGGACTGCCTGCTCAGGATATTGAGGTTCTCAAGCAGGGGATGCAGACCGTTGGGCAGATCATGTCCCGGATCTATCCTGCCCTGATCACCATCAACCTGGGACTGATCAACGCGGTTATGCTGCTGCTATTTACACGCACTGCTTCAAAACAGGCACTGGCAGTCAATCTGTCCCCCTTCAAGGAATTCAGGACACCTTACCCGCTGGTCTGGCTGCTGATTGTTGCCGGCTTTACCATGCTGGCACCATCCCCTCTGCTTACCACACCAGCCTTGAACATCCTGAGCGTGTTGGGGGTATTATATTTTATGCAGGGACTGGCAGTACTGCTCACAACATGTGAACGCTCCAGTTTCGCAAGCACCCTTAAAGTGCTGCTTGGCGTCATCCTGCTGACCCAGCCCTATCTGACTGTTGTTGTAACCATACTTGGTATCTTTGATTATTGGGGTGACTTCCGCACCCCACGCACCACGCAGGAAGAAAACCTGTAAAACAGGCTCGAAAGGAGAAGGAAACATGAAACTGATTCTGCAAGAAAACATTGAGCATCTGGGCCAGAC
>NZ_JAOTRZ010000237.1 GCF_030247655.1 Trichlorobacter sp.
TCTTAATACCATGGATGATGTATCGAATAAGCTTGGCAAAATTATTGAACCACTGGTTATCACCGTTGTTGGTGTGCTGTTTGCTGTCATTATCAGTGGTCTTTTATTACCGATTTACGACCTTGTTTCCAAGGTTGGTAAAGGATAGCTGATGAACGCTACGTATCTTGATTTTTTTGGCTTATACGATGATCCATTCAGGCTTACCCCGGATCCAGCCTACTACTACCCCTCTCACGAACATGCCAATGCCTTGCTGTCGCTGGACTACACCCTGAACAACCGAGAAGGATTCTGTCTGCTGACCGGCGAACCCGGCACCGGCAAAACCACCTTGGTGCGTATATTTATCAACAAATGGCAGGATCAGGCCGAGATTGCGCTGATCATGACGCCACGCCTTTCGCCTGAGGAATTTTTGCAAGCGATACTGGATGACTTGGGGGTCATCTTTCCACTCTCCGGCAACAAAAACGATATGATTAAGGAGTTCAGGGATTTTCTGTTAAAGCACGCAGAAAATGGACGGCGGGTGGTCATTGTTGTAGATGAGGCACAGCAACTGCCCGATGCCACCCTGGAAGAACTACGGCTACTGTCAAACCTGGAGACAACCAAAGAAAAACTGGTACAGATAATACTGGTAGGTCAGCCAGAACTGGCTGATAAAATGGAGCAGGATCAGTTCAGACAGTTGAACCAGAGAATATCTGTTCGAGCAGCCCTTTCACCTTTGGCAGAACGGGCCACCGCCGACTACCTTGCCACCCGGCTTATGAAAGCCGGTGGCCAGACCGCAACATTCTTTGACAAAGCAGCATTGGACACCATCTTCCGGCTCTCTTGTGGCATCCCCCGCCTGATCAACCTGATCGCATCAAGGGCACTGATGGCAGCATACCTGGAGGGAAAGCCAGGCGTCCAGGAACGACAGGTGGTCATTGCTGCAGCAGAAGTCATGAGAAAAGAAAGAAAAGCACCAAATACATCGCTGAAAAAGCAACTACTCTGGGGAGCAATTATTGGGTTGGTTGTAATTGCAGCAGTGTTGTCAGTCTTTAAAATTCGCCTTTAACGCAAACCATTACCGATCAAGGACACTAATCCGCTCCCTGGCAGCCTCGCGCACCCGTTGTCCTGCGTCTGGCAGAGCTGTTACTTCACGGTACAGTCGCAACGCGTCCTGATTTTCACCACGTCGTTCCCTGATCCTTGCCATTCCCAACATCCCATGCGCATCACCAATATCTGACAATCGACGATAACTATTCAGCGCATCATCCAGCAATGCACTACGCTCCTGTACCAACGCCAGATTATACAGTGCCGATCGATTAACGGGATCAACTGCCACAGCACGGCCAAGCATAGAACGGGCACCGTTTTCATTACCTAACTTACCCTGGGCGATACCACCGTTCACCAGCGCAGAAACATAATCACCCTTCAGTTGTAGAGCCCGGTTTGCAAACCCCAATGCCTCATCAAACATCCCCATACTGAGGCAGGTACTGGCAAGGTTGTTCAAAATGCGATAGTTGTGCGGATCAACATCAAGCGCCTTACGGTACTGCTGCATGGCTTGACCGTAATCTCGACGTGCCTCAGCACTACGTGCAGCAAACAGATAGGCATCCAGCGAGGACCGATCCTTCACCACCGCTTTGCGCTCAACAGCAGTTGTTTCCCGCGGGGCAGGCGAAACGGCAGCATGCTTCGCTCCACTTGCCTGCAGATGACGGGCAGATGCACCACCCTTTTCAGAGGTCTGCCGAATACCCGTTACCTTCGGCTTTACTGCAGCAACAACAGCTGCGGCAACAGCTCGTGAAGATGACACTGGCGCCTGCGGCATCGGTGCGTCTACTGCCTTAACCGCCATCTGTGGTTGTGGTGGTAGAACCGGACGTGTCAATGTAGGAGAGGTTGAAATCCTGGTTTGCAGATAGACCATCAACAACCCACCACCAACAATGGCAGCTACAGCCACTGCACCAATAACCAGATAGGTTCGCCGACTGTTTTTTCCTGAAGCTGTGCTGGACACCGTCTGTAACAACCCGGGTGGAATTTGTCCTGTCTCTTGGTGTGGATCATTTTTTTTCAGCAAATTTGCAAGAATACTCATATCCAATACACCTGTAATTTATTGAATGTACATCAAAAATCGAATAGCAGCCGTCCAACAGGAAGTCAATACAATTCAGAATCAGCCTTTGCAAATGACGACAAAAACCCCGTACCACCATGTTTAACCCAATTTTACTTGATTTTTTTAAATAAATAGCCGATTTAAGAAAGGCAATAACATCATTACCTTAAATACGAACAAAATAAACCGTGCAGGAGGTTAAGTATGCGTAGCAACAAAGGCTTTACCCTGGTTGAAATGGCGATAGTATTAATTATTATTGGTATTATCCTTGGAGCTGTAGTCAAGGGCCAAGACCTGATAGTAAATGCCCGTTCAAAGAAACTGATCAGTACTGCAAATACTTGGAACATATTAGCATACACCTATATGGATCGCATGGGATATTTCCCCGGTGATGGCGGTACAAACGTAACCACCGGTGTTGCTGTGGGCACTTCAAATGGTATTATTGGTAACCCTGCTGCCGAGCGTGCTGCCGGCGCTACATCAATTGATCAGATTGTTGGAACCGCTGCAACCCCCAATATGTCCAATGCCCCGGAAAACCCGGTCATGATCGGCGGCCAGGCATTCTGGATTTATTTTGGCTATGTAAACGCGACAGTAGGCCAAAGAAATGCGATCTATGTCTGCCCAAGCGCTAACTGCGCCACTGCTCTAACCAGTGACTCAATGGCTATTCTGCAGGCATTTGACACTGCCATTGACGGGACAGCAGATGCAGGCCTTGGCCGGGTCAGAGCCATAACTAACGGAGGCGGGTACACTGCCCTTGCCGCTGCCTTTGGTAACCGGACAAATGCAGTATTCAACAACTCAAACCCGACGAACAGAGCTATTGACACACCGGCAAACACCGCTCAATGGGCAATTGCCGGACAGACCGGCGCGGTCTGGGTTTTTGACCGTCCGTTCTAGTTTATTCTTACAGACAATAAAGAGGGGGGCTTTGCAGCTCCCCTTTTTTTATCGTTAAATTGTGATATAAGAGACTTATGAGAAATTGTGTACAAAACAAACGGGGCTTTACGCTGGTCGAAATGGCACTTGTGCTGGTTGTGATCGGCATTGTGATCGGTATTGGCGCGGGCATGATCGGGCCATTAATGAGCCTATCAAAAACTCGCGAGACCAAAGAGTTTCTTGGTTCCGCGGTTGAATCGGTTAACAGCTGGGCGGCAAGCAATAACAGGTTGCCGGATGTAACTGCAGGAACAACCGGTTTTAGGAGCGTTGCAAAAACCCCAACAGATGCCTGGGGACGAGATTTAATTTATTTGTACGACTCAAATTTTATTGCAGCTTCAAAGGACACTATCTGCGGTAGGAAAACAACTCTTATAACCTTACGTCAGTGTTTAACCGCCAACTGTGCCACAACATCTGGTACGGACTACATTGACATGTCCAACGTGGCATATGTAGTTTTTAGCCAAGGTGATGACGCAACAACTCAGACAGCGTCTACCGATGCAGCTGTTACTATATCTCGTCAATTCACTCCAGGTGTTGCAGCCAGAGTAACGTTAGACATGAATCACAACGACATCGTCCGCTGGGTTACCCTGGATGAGCTGCGTAGCAAGATCGGCTGCCAGGGGGCGCAGCTGAAAATTGTGAACAATGAACTGCCCCCCGGCACTGTTTCTGCTCAATATCCAAATGCCACAGTGGGATCAGTGTTGAGCCTTGTTACTGATGGAGGAGCAACCCCAGGAACGTTACGCTGGTGTATAGAGGCGCCCTCTGCCAATCCTCTTCCTGCTGGTCTTATTTTTACTCCGGCCCTGGCCGGAGCTATTCGTGTTGCTCCCAACACCTGTAATGCGATAAATCCCTTGCCTGAAGCTGGCTGGATTTTATCACCAACGCTCAACATTTCAGGCACTCCAGCCGCAAACAGCCAGGGAGCCTACAATTTCACGTTGTACGTACGTGATAACAATGACACGGCAAGTTCAAACGATAACATTGCATCAAAAACATTTGTCCTCACCGTGAATCCCTGATGACATCCTTACGGACATCCCGCGGCTTCACCATGCTGCCACTGATTCTTCTGCTTTTTGTCATTATAGGCTTGATCAGCGCAGGCTATATGATGCTGGGACAAAAAATATTGCTGGGCAAGACGGTTGAAACAAAGGCAGGACAGGAAAAGTCGGTTGACGCCATTGTCAGTTGGTCGGTGGCGAATGG
>NZ_JAOTRZ010000238.1 GCF_030247655.1 Trichlorobacter sp.
TCGGCAAGGACACCCGCCTTTCCGGCTACATGCTGGAAAGTGCTCTGGTGGCAGGGATCTGCTCCATGGGTGTAGATGTGCTGCTGGTGGGCCCGCTGCCGACCCCCGGGATTGCCAATATCACCAGATCAATGCGGGCTGATGCCGGTGTGGTAATCTCTGCTTCCCACAACCCGTTTCAGGATAACGGGATCAAGTTTTTCTCTGCAGATGGCTACAAACTGCCGGACGAAATTGAATTGAAGATGGAAAAACTGCTGGACTCAAAGAAGATCGAGGCGTTGCGCCCCACCGCCACTGAGGTGGGCAAGGCATTTCGGATTGATGATGCCGGGGGCCGCTATATTGTCTTCCTGAAGAACAGCTTTCCCTCTGATCTTGACCTGAGTGGCCTGAAGATTGTGCTGGACTGCGGTAATGGTGCTGCCTACAAGGTGGCTCCGGCAGTATTTGAAGAACTGGGCGCTGAAGTTATTCCGCTGGGAGTCAAACCAAACGGCACCAACATCAATGCCGGTTGCGGCTCATTGCACCCGGAAGTGATCAGCGAGGCAGTTAAACAGCACCGGGCTGATATCGGTATTGCCCTGGACGGTGATGCTGACCGGGTGATTGTCTGCGATGAGTTTGGCAACGAGGTCAACGGTGATCAGATCATGGCGATCTGCGCCACTGACATGATTGCCCGCAAACAACTGAAAAAGAAGACCCTGGTGGCCACCGTAATGAGCAACATGGGCCTGGATATCGCCCTGCGCAAGGTTGGTGGCAAGATCATAAAAACCGCCGTAGGTGATCGCTATGTAGTGGAGGAGATGCGTAAAGGAGGGTATAATCTGGGGGGCGAGCAGTCCGGGCACCTGATCTTCCTGGATAACAATACCACCGGTGACGGCGTGTTGGCGGCACTGCAACTGCTGGCCGTGATGCGCCGCCGGGAAAAACCGCTCTCGGAACTGGCAGAGGTGATGATCCCGTTACCCCAGGTGCTGGTTAACGTACGGGTCAGGGAACGCCAGGATATCATGACCATCCCCACCGTTGCCGCCGCCATCAAGGGGGTTGAAGAAAAACTGGGCAATGAGGGCCGGGTCTTGATCCGCTATTCCGGCACCGAACCGCTTTTGAGGATTATGCTGGAAGGCCAGGACAAATACGAAATTACCGGATGGGCCAATGAGATCGCCGATCTGGTCAGGCAGCAGATAGGAGAGAAGTAGCATGGCAAAGTTGGGCTTGAATGTTGATCATATTGCCACGGTACGGCAAGCAAGAGGCGGCACGGAACCGGACCCGGTTACTGCTGCAGCCATGGGTGAGCTGGCCGGGGCTGAAGGAATCACCATCCATCTGCGGGAGGACCGCCGCCACATTCAGGATCGTGATCTTGAGATCCTGCGCAAGACCGTACAGACCAAACTGAACCTTGAAATGGCTGCCACCGATGAGATGGTGGAAATCGCTTGCCGGATCAAGCCGGAACAATGCACCCTGGTACCGGAAAAACGTCAGGAGCTGACCACCGAAGGCGGACTGGATGTGCTGGGGAACCTGGCTGCCATCACCAAGGCAACTGCCCGTCTGCGCGATGCAGGGATTGTGGTCAGCCTTTTTGTTGATCCAACTGCTGAGCAGATCAAGGCCTCCAAGGAAAGCGGCGCTGATGCGATCGAGATCCATACCGGCCGGTATGCCGATGCCTGCGGTGAGCAGTCTCGCCACCATGAACTGGCAGCAATCCGTGAAGCGATCCGGTTGGGCAATGAGCTGGGGTTGACCGTGCATGCCGGACATGGCCTGAACTACGTCAATATCCTGCCTCTGGCCGGACTGGCTGGCATTGAGGAGTTCAATATCGGCCACAGCATCATTTCACGTGCGATGCTGGTAGGCCTTGACCGGGCGGTGCGTGAGATGGTGGCGCTGATCCGTCGGCCATGATCCTCGGAATCGGCATCGATACGGTGGAGATCAGCCGCTTTCAACGCTTTCTGGATGACGGCAACCAGGCGTTACTAAACCGGCTCTTTGCCCCGGCTGAACAGGAGTACTGCCGTCCCAGAAAACAGGCTGCATCCTGTCTGGCTGCCCGTTTTGCCGCTAAAGAGGCCTTTGTCAAGGCGCTGGGCACCGGACTGCGGGACGGCATCTGCTGGACCGAGATTGAAGTTGTCAATGACCCGTTAGGCAAGCCATATCTTCAACTGTCAGGTCGTACGCAACAGCTGTTTTCTGAGCGAGGTACCGCAACTGCCCATTTGTCACTGTCCCACGACGGTGACCACGCTGTTGCACAGGTCATACTGGAGGCACCATGAAGATCGTCACAGCCCATACCATGCAGGAGCTGGACCGTCGTGCCATTGATGAGTACGGCATTCCCGGGCGTGATCTGATGGAACAAGCCGGTCGCGGCTGTGCCGAGCATATCCTGGCAGCCTATGGTACCCGAAGAAGCAAACGGGTTGTAATTCTGTCCGGCAAAGGTAATAACGGCGGTGACGGGTATGTGATTGCCCGCTGTCTGCTTGAAAAAGAGTGGCAGGTACTGGTTATCGTTCTGGCAGAGCGTGAAGCTATTCAGGGTGACGCTCTTACCAATCTGGTTCTTTTACCTGAGAACATCCTGAGCTTCTGCCCTGAAGAAGGGGAACTGACCGAGAAACATGCTGATGACATCCAGCAGGCCGACGTACTGGTTGACGCCCTGCTGGGAACCGGTCTGCGCAGCGACCTGACCGGGGTCTACCTTGAGGCGGTGGAGCTGATCAACAGTGCACCGGGCAAGGTTGTGGCCGTGGATATTCCCACCGGTATCCATGGCACCACCGGCCGGGTTCTGGGCCAGACCGTCCATGCCAACATGACTGTCACCTTCGGGGTGGCCAAACTGGGACATGTGCTCTACCCGGCTGCCGAGCATGTGGGCAGACTGGTGATTGTTGATATCGGTATCCCGCCACAACTGATGGACGAAGCGGTTGGCTATGACTTTCTGAATGAAAAGCTGATGGCTCCTCTGATCAAGCGACGTGACCGTCAGGCCCACAAAGGGACCTATGGTCACTGTCTGATTATTGCCGGATCAACCGGCAAAACCGGTGCTGCTGCCCTGGCTGCAAACAGCGCGGTTCGGACCGGTTCCGGACTGGTGACCCTCGCCATACCGGAAAGCATCAATCAGGTTCTCGAAGTAAAAACCACCGAGGCGATGACCCTGCCACTACCCGATGCCGGTAGCGGACACCTGACCATTCACTCCCTTGTGGCCCTTGAAAAACAGCTGGCCGGTAAAAATGCCCTTGCCATCGGTCCAGGTATTGATCGGCGCCCTGCCAGCGTTACCGTGGTACAGACCCTGATCGAAACCGTTTCCATTCCCATGGTCATTGATGCCGACGGCCTGAACGCCCTGGCAGAAGACACCAGCATTCTGCACCGTCGCCGCTCAGAAAACATTGTCCTGACCCCCCACCCCGGCGAGATGTCCCGCCTGCTGGGCTCAGCTATCCCTGATGTGGCAGCCATCAGGATCTCGGTTGCCCAGGAATTTGCCCGTACCTACGGGGTCTATATGGTTCTGAAAGGGGCCCGTACTATTATTGCTGCCCCCAACGGCATGGCTGCCATTAACGGCAGTGGCAACCCCGGCATGGCAAGTGGCGGCATGGGGGATGTGCTGACCGGCATTATTGTCTCGCTGCTGGGTCAGGGCTACTCAACCTGGAACGCCTGCCGCCTGGGGGTCTACATCCACGGCTTGGCCGGTGATCTGGTGGCCATGGAACAGGGCGAGATCGGCATGACAGCAACCGACCTGATGGCACGTATTCCGCTGGCGCTCAATCGGCTCCTGAACCTTCCCACAACCCATTACCAACACTCATAACTCAAGGAGCACGCGATGAAAACTGTTGCCGAAATTATGACCAAAGAACTGCACACCGTAGGTACCGAGACAACAATCCGGGAACTTGCCGAACTGTTTGTCACCCACCGGATCAGCTCTCTACCGGTAGTTGATGCCTCCGGGGCACTGCTCGGTATCGTAACCGAATCTGATCTGGTTGAGCAGAGCAAAAGCGTCCATCTGCCGACGGTGATCAGCCTGTTCGACTGGGTGATCTATCTCGAGTCAGAAAAGACCCTGGAAAAAGAGTTGAAGAAGATGGGCGGCAGAACCGTTGCCGACATCTATCAGCCGGAACCGGTCTCCATTGCATCAACAGCGTCTCTCAGTGAAGCTGCCGATCTGATGAGCGACCACCACACCAATGCCTTGCCCGTGTTGGATAACGGCACGCTGGTGGGGAC
>NZ_JAOTRZ010000239.1 GCF_030247655.1 Trichlorobacter sp.
GGAAATCTCGTCGGCAGCGTCAGATGTGCATAAGAGACAGCATATATGCAGGGCTATTTAAGCTCAGAGAGCTTGCTCAGCCTGGCACCGGGATAATAGTACGTCAGAATTTCATCATACTTGAAACCATCCAGCGCCCGTTGTTTGGCGCCATACTGACACAATCCCACACCATGACCATACCCCACACCGTTAAAATAAGCCGTGCCACCCTCGACACGTACTGAAAAGTTGGTGCTTTTTATCACCGTTGACCCAACTGCCATCCTGAATTTGGTTGCCAGCAGACTTATGTTGCCATGTTCTGTCACCAGTACCACGTTCTTCAACCTGCTACGATTATTACGTGGACCTGGTTTAATATCAGTAAGCCCATAGACCTTAAATGATTTCAAGGCTGCTTCAATCTTTGACAACGGCAAAGACTGCTCCCAGCTGCTGGTGGTTGAAGTCAGACCGTACTGGCACTCAACCCCTTGTAGATAGGGCAGTGCTATGCCCCATACATTCTGAGACGCCTCGGTTCGACCACCGCTATTGGCATGATAAAAAGCCTGTATCACCGCACCATTATAGGTCAATACCTGATCTTGCGTCTCAACAACACCACGGGCAGCCCGACTATCCTCATCATCACTGCCTTCGTAGGCCTGATCCATAACCGTTGATTCAAGGTGATAGAACGCCTTGCTGCGCTCCTTCCGTTTAGCCACCGCAAAGGTACGGGCGATCACCGCCTGGGTCTTGATCGACTCCATCGGCCAGGTGGAGGAAATTTCACTATTGATCAGCCCCACCAGATACTGCTCAAGGGGTAACTGATTCACCACCAGCAACTTACCATTCTGCACAGACAACTCAAGCATTCCGCGGTAAGACTTGCCGTTTATGCGCAACTTGCCAGCCGCAGCAAGACGTATCAACCGGCTGGAATCACTTCCGGCCTGCACCCTGCCCCGTTCATTTTGAAATGTAGAAGGGAATTCAAGCGTCAGTGGCTTGCCGGTTTCATCGGTGGCCAGTATACCGTCACCGTCAATGGTGACCGAATCAGCCCCTTTGCTGATGGCAACCCGGATCTGCTCGTTAGTAGCTGCAATCTCAATGGCTGCAGCTCCCTGTGGGACGACTCCGGCCAACAGCAGCAAAAATGTGGTTATGATAAAAGAATATAAGTAGTTCATAAATATCGTCTGAAAGTTTGAAATAGAACCATAAAGCCGTATGAGTGTCAAACAGATTCAAGTTTATCTATAACCATTTCGAGGTTTGACAGGCAGGAAACAGCAGGCTACACTGACAAACCATGGCACTGCTTGAAATCAGCAAACTTACCGTCAGTATCCCCACGCCCCACGGCATTGTGCGTGCCGTCAACAGCGCGGATCTACGCCTTGATCATGGCCAGACAGTGGCCCTTGTGGGTGAGTCCGGCTCTGGCAAGAGCATGACCGCCCGTTCCATCATGGGACTGATCCCGGCATCCGGCAAGATTGAAAGTGGTTCAATCCGCTTTGATGGTCAGGAACTTGCTCACCTTCCTGAAAAGGAACTACGCCTGCTGCGGGGTAACCGGATTGCCATGATCTTTCAGGAGCCGATGACCTCCCTGAATCCGGTTTTAAAAATCGGTGATCAGGTGATGGAGCCGCTGCTGCTACACCGCAGGCTGGATAAACAGACAGCACGGACAGAGACCCTGGAGCTCTTACAACAGGTAGGAATACCATCCCCTGAACAACGGATGAATGACTATCCCCACCAGCTCTCAGGTGGCCAGCGTCAACGGGTCATGATCGCCATGGCCCTTGCCTGTAATCCACACCTGTTGATTGCCGATGAACCGACCACCGCCCTTGATGTCACCATTCAGGCCCAGATCCTTGAACTGATTGATCAACTGCGGCGGGATAAAGGCTTGGCCCTGCTGCTGATTACCCATGACCTGGGTATTGTTGCCCAACGGGCTGACCGGGTGCATGTCATGTATGCCGGGCAGATTGTGGAAGCTGCTGCAACGGATCAGCTGCTCAACAATCCGCTGCACCCTTACACGAAAGGGCTGCTGGCCTCGCTGCCGGAAAATTCCCTGCCGGGTCAACCACTGGCCACCATAGCGGGCCAACCTCCCCGACTTGACAAACCGATCATCGGTTGCCCCTTTAAAGAGCGCTGCCCTGACGCAAAGCCGGTTTGTTTTGAGCAGATGCCTGCCGAGTTGGACAGGGGAGCTGGACACCTGGTTAAATGCTGGAACTATCTTATATGATTGATATTCTATCTATTCACAACGCAGACAAAAGCTTTCCGCTCAAGGGAAATGGCCCGGACAAACAGACCAGGGCCATGCTCAAGGCAGTAGATCAGGTTTCCTTGGGACTGCAACCGGGAGAGACCCTGGGGTTGGCCGGTGAATCAGGCTGCGGCAAATCTACAGTGGCCAAGATGTTGACCGGCCTCCTGCAGCCGGACAGTGGCAGTATCAGGTTCCAAGGCACTGACATCAAGGAACTGCCCCCTGAAACCCAACCTGTTTTCCGGCGTTCAGTGCAGATGATCTTTCAGGATCCATTTTCATCATTGAATCCCCGCATGCGGATCGGCGATGCCATTGCAGAACCGCTTTTGATTCACGGTCTCTGCGACAACCAGCAGATTCGTGAAACCACCATCAAGCTGATGACACAGGTAGGGCTGGCTGGTGATCAATATGACCGTTTCCCCCATGAATTTTCCGGTGGACAGCGTCAGCGGATCGGCATTGCCCGTGCTCTGGCAGCCCAACCAGCGGTGCTGGTGGCTGATGAACCGGTCTCATCACTGGATATCTCTATCCAGGCCCAGATCATCAACCTGCTGCAAGAACTGAAACAACAACACGGCCTTACTATGCTGATGGTCAGCCATGACCTTGGCGTATTACGGCACGTCAGTGACCGGATAGCCGTCATGTATCTGGGCAGCATCGTAGAACTGGCACCGGCCCAGCAGCTATTTATACAATGCCGCCATCCCTATACCCAGGCTTTGCTTGCAGCCATTCCACGCCTGCACAAGGCATCGGACAGCAGCCAGACACCAGCCATCCGTTCCCATGAACTGCCTTCAGCAGCCGATCTACCTCAAGGATGCCGTTTCCATCCCCGTTGTCCCTATGCTGCAGATATCTGCCGTATGGAAACACCACCTCTGGTTGAACAGCGTCCTGATCATGTCGCTGCCTGCCACCTGAGTTATAGTATTTTCAACAAGTAACCTTGCACCAAAGAAAGCATTACATGAACTTTACCCTGCTTAAAAAAGACAAAGACTCAGCCGCCCGTCTGGGGATACTCCAGACCAGCCATGGTGAGATCCAGACCCCGATCTTTATGCCGGTGGCCACCCACGGTGCCATGAAACCGCTGACACCGGCCCAGATTCATGAAACCGGTGCCCAGATCATCCTTTCCAACACCTACCACCTGCACCTGCAGCCAGGTGAAGGACTGGTCAAAAAGGCAGGCGGCCTGCACAAATTCATGGCCTGGGAAAAACCAATTCTGACCGATTCCGGCGGGTTCCAGGTCTTTTCTCTGCCAAAAAAACGGATCACTGAAGATGGTGTCTTTTTCAAGCATGAGCTGACCGGCGAGGAAATCTACCTTGATCCGGCCAAGGCGATCGGGATCCAGCAGGAGCTTGGCTCAGATATCATGATGGCCTTTGATGAGTGTATCCCCTACCCCTGCGACAAGGCCTATGCAGAGCAGTCCACCAAGAAGACCATCCGCTGGTTAAAAGAATGTCAAAAGGCCTGGACCAACCGTGAGACACAGGCCCTGTTTGGCATTGTGCAGGGCAGTGTCTATGAAGACCTGCGGATCATGTGTGCCAAAGAGATGCGCAAGCTGGACCTGCCCGGCTATGCCATTGGCGGCGTCAGTGTTGGTGAAGGCCTGGAGTTGCTTAAAAAGGTGGTGGGCTGGACCGCGCCCCACCTGCCGGGGGACAAGCCACGCTACCTGATGGGGGTTGGCCTGCCTGAAGATATTCTGGAGAGTGTTGAGCGGGGCATAGACATGTTTGACTGTGTGATCCCCACCCGCTATGCCCGCAGTGCCACGCTGTTTACCCGACGCGGAAAGATCAGGGTCAGCAACAAAAACTACAAACGTGATTTTTTCCCGGTTGATCCATCGTGCAGTTGCTACACCTGTCAGAACTTCAGTCGGGCCTATCTGCACCACCTGTTTGCTGCCAACGAGGTGCTTTCAGT
>NZ_JAOTRZ010000240.1 GCF_030247655.1 Trichlorobacter sp.
GGACTGCCCCCTTCAGGCGGTTTTCTGGCCAAATGGCTATTAATTGATGCCGCTTTGGCTGCCGGACAGGTCTGGATTGCGGTGGTGGCTATCAGCGGGGGGCTGTTGGCCTCGGTCTATGTTTTCCGTGTCTTGCTGCTTGCCTTCAGGGATACGGTGGAGAGCGACCGGCCCCGGCCTCAGCCGGTTGCCGCCGGGATGGAATGGACAGCCTTCACTCTGGCGGTTGCCAGTGTCGGCCTCGGTCTTGCTGCCATGCCGCTCTTCAAACTGCTTGAAGGAGTGGGCCGATGAGTTTCAACGAACTGTTACCACTGCTGGTGATCGCCTCCTCGCTGTTGCCCGGCCTGATTATCTTTACCCTGCCGGAAGAACGGGTTCTGCTGCGATCACTGCTGAACCTGCTGGGTGCTGTTGCCAAACTGAGCCTGACCGGTGTGATGCTGGCCGGTGTGGTGGCTGGCGTACAGTATGGCTTCCGCTATCAGGTGGCTCCCGGTATTGAACTGCTATTCAAGGCTGACCCCCTGGCCCTGTTGTTTGTGAGCCTTTCGGCAGCCCTGTGGCTGTTTACCACCCTGTACGCCATCGGCTACCTGGGACATGCACCGCACCGCAGCCGCTTCTTCGGATTTTTCAGCCTCTGCGTCACCGCCACCATGGGAATCGCCATGGCTGGTAATCTGTTTACATTCTTTATTTTTTACGAACTGTTGACCCTGGCCACCTTCCCGCTGATCGTCCATCGTGGCACCCCCCAGGCGATGCGCGGCGGCACGGTCTATCTGACCTACACCCTGATCGGCGGCGCGCTGCTGCTGGCCGGTATTGTCTGGCTGAACCAACTGGTCGGCCAGAGCGAGTTCACCCAGGGGGGTATTCTGGCAGCCCTGCAGGGGGTTTCCGAAACACAGCTGAAGCTGGTCTTTCTGCTCTTGATCTCAGGGGTCGGTGTCAAGGCGGCCCTGGTGCCGCTGCACGGCTGGCTACCCCAGGCCATGGTGGCGCCAGCGCCGGTCTCGGCACTTTTACATGCGGTTGCCGTGGTCAAGGCCGGTGCCTTCGGGGTGGTACGGATCGTCTACGAGATCTACGGCATTGAGTATGCACAGAGCCTGGGACTGCTGGTGCCTCTTGCAGCGGTAGCAGCAGTCACCATACTGTGGGGCAGCCTGCGGGCATTGTTCCAGGGGGATCTGAAAAAACGGCTGGCCTTCTCCACGGTCAGTCAGGTTTCCTACATCATACTAGGAGTCGGCATCTTCGGTATGGCCGGTACGGTGGGAGGCCTGGTGCATCTCGTACATCAGGGGATCATGAAGATTACCCTGTTTTTCTGCGCCGGTAACTATGCCGAGACCCTGGGGATTCACCGGGTGGATGAGATGGACGGCGCAGGCCGACGGATGCCGTTGACCTCCCTGGCCTTTTCCGTCGGCGCCCTGGGGATGATGGGGGCGCCACTTACCGCCGGGGCCATCAGCAAGGCCTGGCTGAAGACCGGAGCCGAGACTGCCGGCATGGATTGGGCGGTCTGGGTATTGACCGCCTCCAGCCTGCTGAATATGGCCTATTTTCTGCCGATTCTCTACCGGCTCTGGTTTAAACCTTTGCCAACGGCATGGCCCCATGAAGAGATTCCGGCACGGGGTTGGAGGGAAACAGCCTGGCTGCTGCTCATGCCGCCGCTGATTACTGCCGGGGCCACCGTTGCGGCCTACCTCTTCAGCGATGCCGGAATCAGCCCCCTGTCCTTTGCCCGTCTGATTGTGGGGCTTGAATATCATAGTCAGCCGTAACCGACCAACGAACACCACGAGGTTTAACCATGGAATGGTATCAACAGAATCACCAGCAGGTCCTGGATACGTTGCAGAGTGGCGAAACCGGTCTCAGCAGTCATGAGGCCCAAAATCGACTGGCTCAGTATGGACCCAACAAGCTGGCTGATGAGGAGCAGATCAGTCGGCTGCAGATCCTGCTGCACCAGTTTAAAAGCCCGCTGATCTATATCCTGCTGATTGCGGCCCTGGTGACGCTGCTGCTGAAGGAGTATATCGACAGCGGCGTGATTCTGGCGGTGGTGCTGCTGAACGCGGTGATCGGCTACCTGCAGGAGTTCAAGGCCGAAGAAAGTGTGCGCGCCCTCAAAAGCCTGCTGGTGGCCAAGGCCCGGGTAATCCGGGACGGCCATGAGCAGGAAATACCCGGCACGGATCTGGTGCCGGGCGATATCGTACTTCTTGCCTCAGGCACCAGAGTTCCGGCTGATCTGAGGCTGCTACATGATATTGAGTTGCGGATTGATGAAGCGATGCTGACCGGTGAGTCGTTGCCGTCTGATAAATCAACCGCTGTACTGACCGAAACAGACCTGACCCCGGCAGACCAGACCAATATGGCCTTTATGGGCACTGCCGTGGTCAATGGCCGTGCCCGAGGTCTGGTGGTGGCCACCGGAGCCCGGACCATCCTGGGTACCATTGCCGGTGAAGTACGCAGCATCGGCCAGGTCAAGGCCCCGATCCAGCACAAGATCGAGCAGTTTGCCCGCACCATCGGGCTTTTGGTGCTGGGTGCGGCCGGCCTGCTGTTCGTGTTCGGACTACTGCTGGGGGAGACGGTCAAGACCATGTTCATGGTGGCGGTGGCAGCGGCGGTTGCCACTATCCCGGAAGGGCTGCCGATTGTGGTGACCATTGCCATGGCCGTTGGAGTGGCCCGGATGGCAAAGCACAATGCCATTGTCCGCAAGCTGCCGGCCGTGGAGACTCTGGGCAGTACCACGGTAATCTGCTCCGACAAGACCGGTACCCTGACCCGTAACGAGATGACCGTTACCAGCCTCTACGACAGCCAACAGCAGTACCGGATAAGCGGCACCGGCTACGAGCCTGACGGTCAGGTGCTGCTGGACGACACTGCGGTCACTGCCGCAAGTAACCGGGAGCTGGCCCTGCTGCTGCGTATCGGGCTGCTCTGCAACGAATCTGATGTCTATGAGGAAGAAGGTCGCTTCAAGGTGGATGGCGACCCCACTGAAGGTGCCCTGATCACGGCGGCCATGAAGGCGGGACTGCAGTCTGAGCTGGAAAGGGAAACGTATGAACAGCTGGCCATGGTCCCGTTTGAGTCGGAGCGGGGCTACATGGCCACCCTGCATCAACAGGGCGAAAAACGGGTTATCTTCGTCAAAGGTGCCCCGGAACGGGTGTTGGAGATGTGTGCGGTGACTGAGCAGCAGTTGGCCGATGCCACAGACATGGCCACCGGGTTTGCTGCCCAGGGGATGCGGGTGCTGGCCTTTGCCTGGAAAGAGGCGGCCCCGGATCAGGATACGCTGGGACACCATGACACTGCTTCAGGCCTGACCTTTTCCGGACTACAGGGAATGATTGATCCCCCCCGCCCAGAGGCGATCGAGGCCATTGCCGGCTGCAAAAAAGCCGGTATCCGGGTGGTGATGATTACCGGTGACCACGGCGTGACTGCCCAGGCCATCGGGCTTCAGCTGGGGATTATTGAACAGGACGGCACTGTGTTGACCGGCCGTGACCTGGAGGTGATGGATGATGACGCGCTGTATGAACGGGTCAACTCCGTCTCGGTCTTTGCCCGGGTTGCGCCGGACCACAAGCTGCGGATTACCCGCCAGCTGATCCGCCACGGCCAGGTGGTTGCCATGACCGGCGACGGCGTCAATGATGCCCCGGCACTGAAGGCGGCCCATATCGGGGTGGCCATGGGGATCACCGGCACTGACGTGGCCAAGGAGGCCTCGGACATGGTGCTGACCGATGACAACTTCGCCAGCATCTTCAGCGCCGTGCGGGAGGGACGGATCGTCTTTGACAACCTGCGCAAGGTGACCTTCTTCCTGCTGCCCACCGGCATCGCCTCGATCATCTCGATCATGATCGCCATGCTGCTGGGGGTGCCAATCCCCTACCTGCCGGCCCAGCTGCTCTGGATCAACCTGGTCACCAATGGCCTGCAGGATGTTTCGCTAGCCTTTGAGCCAGGAGAAAAAGGGATACTCAAACGTCCACCCCGCGACCCGCAGGAGGGGATCATGTCCCGCCTGCTGATCCAGCGCACCGTGCTGGTGGGGATGGTGATTGCCGGAGGGGTGGCCTGGAACTACACCATGGCCCTACGGGAGGGGAATTCCCTGGAAAATGCCCGTACCGTGGCGGTGACCACCATGGTCTTTTTTCAGTTCTTCCAGGT
>NZ_JAOTRZ010000241.1 GCF_030247655.1 Trichlorobacter sp.
GATAGTGGCATGTATGAGAAAACTTCTGACCATTTTAAACGCCATGATGAAAACGGGGCAAAAGTGGAACCCAGCCATGGTCAGCTAAACTAAACTACTTGACAGAGAACACAGTTGCTCTGTGTTTCAAAATTTGTATGAGAGGAACATTATGGCGATACGATTCATTATACTAGCAGGATGCTTTCTGCTATTCACCCAGCAGGCACTGGCTGCCCCCCGTCTGCTGACCCTTAAAGACTGTCTGGCCATTGCCGCCGACAAGAATCTGGATATCCAGAAGGCCAAGGAATACGCCAACTATGTTCAGGGCCGCTATGTTGAAGAACGTGCTGCAGCCTTGCCGCAGCTGGGCCTGCAGGCCGGTTTCGGCTACAGCAAGGATGACAGCACCAAGGCGCTCTATGGTGCAGCCCAGATGCAAAACAGTCGTACTGTTGACCTGACCCTGTCCCAGCCGCTGTATACCTGGGGCAAGATCAACGCAGCCCTCCGGGCGGCAGAGGTGGGGCTCAAAACTGCTGACCAACAGTTGCGGCTGTTCCGGCAGGCTGCCTACCGTGACATCTCCATCGCTTTTTACGACGTGCTGCTGGCAAAGGAGCTGCACCGCCTGGCCCAGGAAAATCTGGCCCAGAAAGAGCGCCATCACACCGAGGCCAAGCGCAAGTTTGAGGCAGGGGTGGCCACTGATTACGATCTGTTAGCTGCTGAGGTTGATCTGCAGAATGCCCGTCCAGACCTGATCCGCACCGCGAATAGTGTCCGTACCGGGCGGGAGCGGCTGCGCTTTTTGTTGGGTGCTGATCAGCCAGAACTGGATGTGGCTGGCAGGATTGAGGCCAAGCCGGAGCAGGTTACGGGATTTGATGATTCGCTCAAGATCGCCCTTGATAAACGACCGGAGCTGGCTGACCAAAAGCTGCGGATCGGCATCAATCAGGAGCTGGTCACCATTGCCAATGCCGATGACAAGCCACGGCTGGATCTGAAGGGTGCGGCCGGGTGGCACCAGTTGGAGCTGTCTGACCCGGGCCCCACCCGCCGTTCAGACGGCCCGGCCTGGAACGCCGGTATCTACCTGACCTTCCCGTTCTTTGACGGCATGCGCAGCCGTGGTCGCACCCAGCAGGCCCGCAGTGACCTGCGCACCAGCCAGCTGCAGGAACAGAAACTGCGCGACAGCATCACGCTGGAACTGCGTACAGCCCACTACAACCTGACCGAGTCAGCCGAGACCATCACCGCCCTGTCCGGTACGGTCAAACAGGCAGAACGGCTGCTGCAGATGGCTGAAAAAGGATTTGAGTACGGGGTCAAAACCCGGCTGGAAGTGGATGATGCCCAGACCAACCTGCTTCGGGCAGAAAGCAACCTGGCCCGTGCCAACCGGGATTATCTGGCGGCCCAGGTTAACCTGCGCTGGGCCATGGGGGTGGCTGGGGAGTAGCTTGTTGGGCTGGTTGTGACAGCACGGCAGAAGTTAATTTCGTGTGCTGTCATCGGAACTCTTTTTACCACTCTAAAATAAACTTTAATAGCGTCAGACCTTATTAAAGGATCGTGGCCTGGAATACCTCATTGCTCATCCGGTTGTTACGGTTCGCTCAATCCAACAGGCCTTCAACACCTCATTCCTGACGGCCAATGCGGCTTTAAACATTATGCGAGAGAGCGGAGTTGTTGCGCCACAGACGGATCAAAAACGGGATCGGGTTTTCATCGCCACGGAGGTAATCAGTATTCTCAACCGGCCTGTTTCAGATTAACAGGAGACTGCTCTGGCAAGGGATTTCCCATGAAAATTCGGATTGCACGTCCGGATTTTCATGGTACATTTTTGTTCTGTCTGACTTCAGCAGGTTGGATACTGTAATGACAGGCTTGCTGAAAATGGCTTGGAGAAATGTTCCATTTGGGGGGATGATCGGTTCACGCGCGCGCATGAACAGGTGATCTACGAGTTGGAAAAAATAAAATGAAAATCTATAAATACAAAGACCTGTCAGATTTGAGAGCAGGGGAACTTGATCATTTCTATCAGATCGTCCTACAGTGCGCAATTTGGTGTGCAAAACCAGAGTCCCTTAATGACAAGAATGAATTCAATTTTAAACTTGATTATGTCCCCTCGCCAGTCACTCACAGTCTTTTATTACGGGTTATGACAATATATGGGAGCAATTTGATGTTTCCTCCCGCCCAATCAGTTTCATTAGCTTTGCAAAACAATCGGCTTGAGGCGGTCGCGACACCTATAATCAATGAAATTGTTAATAACTGCCGTAATGACATAGGAGTTTCCTGCTTTTCGGAACTAATAAACAATGACCTCCTTTGGTCAAGATATGGAGGCAATGGCAACGGCGTATGTATCGAAATAGTTGTTTCTGACGAGCTTATTGATAAGTCAATTCATCGGGTAAATTACGTCGCTGAAAAAGTTTTTCATGTGGACTCATTCTTGGAGTCTGTTCTTGAAGGTGATGTCACCAATTATAAAAACATTCTGCTTACCAAAACTGATTTTTGGCAGCCAGAGCAGGAAATCAGATTTATTTCAAACAAACAGTGCGTAAACTGGACGTTTGATGGCACCGTGAGCGAGGTAATTATTGGTAGCAACGTTACGCAAGATTTGAAAAGCAAAATTATGGCAGATATTGGAGAACACTGCCTCCGTGAGAGTGTAAAAATTTCAAATATGTCTGCGAGTTAGCAAACCACTGTTTCATAAAATTTCACCGCCCCACTTTATTGGCATGAGGAGTATTATATGACTGTTGTCTATATAATTTTGACAGTAATGGTTGGCTTCAATATCTACGTTTATTTCGCACTCTCCCGCATAAAGCAGCGAGAAAGAGTACTGCAAAATTTTGTTGCTGGCATAATTAGGGCAATAAGTGATTATAAAAGTCCATATGATAAGTATTCAGATGATATCCCAGAAGTTAATAAGTCATTGCCTATTCCGTTTGATAAATTGCTTGATACGATATGGTGGGAAGTAGGTAGCGATATGGAAATGGAACATTTTGATGCTTGGTTAAAGCTCGGAAGAAATTTGTTCCAAGATTCTAGACCACTTCAAAATGAAGGTTTTAATCTCATATATCAGGCACTGCATGAAAAACGAAGTGCAATATGGTTTTCTGATTCACCTAAAATAATGTCAGCAAGCAAGAAAGCGTATTTAAGGGATGACATTGAAGTAACAGAAGAGAATGTAGGAGAGTTGGATGGAGAAATAGGTATGTTTAAAGATGTTGTAAATGGCAAGCTCGATAATTCAGTTTTTACTCCAGAAAACATAGATTTAAAACTTATGATGATGTTCAACCATATTGATGAAGGTAAGAGGATGGAGGCAAAATCCATTATTCTTGAACGTCTCCGCACTGAGGCATAGGAACGAATAATAACAATTCCAACCATCGGCAAGACCCTCCGAGGGCGGGTCATCCCGGGGGGCCGTTACCCCAACACCCCCCTCATAATCTCTGCCGCCTGTCGCGGTGATTCTGCCGACATAATAGCCGAAACCACCGCCACACCATCAGCACCGGCTTCCCGCACCTGTCGGGCATTGGTCAGGTTGATTCCTCCGATCCCCACCAGCGGAATTTGCACCTGTTCCCGAATCCGGCGTATCCCTTCCAGACCTAAAGCCGGGGCGGTGTCGGTCTTGGTAGGGGTGCTGAAGACCGGACTGATGCCGATATAATCCGCCCCCTGTTGTTGCGCCTCTATCGCATCGTCAACTGATTCTGCTGAAACCCCGATCAGGCAGTCCGGCCCCAGCAAACGACGGGCATGGCTGATCGGCAGATCTGTTTGGCCCAGGTGTACACCATCTGCCCCGACTGACAGGGCGATATCCACCCGGTCATTGATGATCAGCGGCAGACCCAGCGGTTGTAGCAGTTCTTTCAGCAGCAGCGCCTCATCCAGAAACTCGCGTGTGCTGCAGTTCTTCTCCCGCAACTGCACACAGGTGACACCGCCAGCCACCGCCTCTTGCACTACTTCCACCAGTGACCGCCCCCGGCTTAAGGTGCGATCCGTGACCAGATGCAGCAATAGCCTGCTATCCATTGATACGTGCGTCATGTTCAAGCTCCGCAGGGGTCAGGTTATACAGGCTGTCAAGAAAACAGGGAACAAAGCTGCCGGGACCGTTGGCACCTGCAGCGGCCCGT
>NZ_JAOTRZ010000242.1 GCF_030247655.1 Trichlorobacter sp.
TCCGCCGGATTCTGGTTGAAGAATCGGTAGAGATAGCCCGTGAATTTTATCTTTCCATTACTCTTGATCGTGAATCATCCCGCTACTGCCTGATCGCCTCGGCTGAGGGTGGGATGGATATTGAAGAGGTAGCCCAGAAGGCACCTGACAAGATCCATGTCCTGGCCATTGATCCATTCACCGGCCTGCGTACCTACCAGGCCCGCAAGATCGCCCTGGCCCTGGGGCTTTCCGGCACGGTCTGCGAAGATTGTGTTGAACTGATCCTGAATACCTACAAATGCTGCCTTGAAAGAGACTGTTCCCTGATTGAGATCAACCCGCTGGTAGTAACCCGGGCCGGCTGGTTGCTGGCCATGGATGCCAAGATATCCTTTGACGACAACGCCGTCTACCGACACCGCGAATACCCGGACATGATGGACTACTCTCAGCTTGATCCGCTGGAGATCACCGCCGGCAAGTATGACCTGGCCTACATCAAGCTGACCGGTAATATCGGATGCATGGTTAACGGCGCCGGTCTGGCCATGGCAACCCTGGATGTACTGAAAGAGTTTGGCGGCGAACCAGCCAACTTTCTGGATGTTGGGGGCGGCGCAACCCGCGAAAAAGTGGCAGAGGCGTTCAAGATCATCCTGCAGGACGGAGGCGTCAAAGCGGTCTTTGTCAACATCTTTGGCGGTATCATGCGCTGCGATGTAATCGCGCAAGGGATCATCGAGGCGGCCAATGAGGTTCACTGCCCTCTGCCGATTGTCGTCCGTATGGACGGCAGCAATGTGGAAGACGGCAAGAAACTGCTGCTGGAATCGGGCCTGAATGTCCAGATCGGTGAAAACCTGGGCGACGGCGCACAGAAGATCGTCGCCATGCTGGCCAAGGCGTAAGGGGGAGCGCAACCATGTCTATTCTGATCAATAAAGACTCAAAAATACTGGTTCAGGGGATCACCGGCAAGAGCGGACTTTTTCACACCCAGCAATGCCGGGCCTATGGCAGCCAGATTGTGGCTGGTGTCACCCCCGGTAAAGGCGGCATCCATATTGAAGGGATTCCGGTCTTTAATACCGTGGCCGAGGCGGTGCAGTACACCGGCGCAACCATCTCCATGATCTTTGTGCCGCCGCCAGGTGCTGCTGGTGCAATTCTGGAATCATGCGAAGCAGGTCTTGATCTGGCGGTCTGCATCACCGAAGGGATTCCGGTACGGGATATGGTGATTGCCCGCGCTGTGCAGGCCCAGAGCAAGACCCTGCTGGTGGGCCCCAACTGTCCCGGCATCATTACTCCTGGCCAGTGTAAGCTTGGGATCATGCCCGGTTACATCCACACTCCCGGCAAGGTCGGCGTAGTCTCCCGCTCCGGCACCCTCACCTACGAAGCGGTCAAGCAACTGACCGACATGGGGCTGGGACAATCCACCTGCGTCGGCATTGGTGGTGATCCTATCATCGGCATGAAATATATCGACGTACTCAAGATGTTCAACGAAGACCCTGGTACTGAAGCAGTCTTCATGATCGGCGAAATCGGTGGTGGAGCTGAAGAAGAGGCTGCCTACTGGATCAAGGAAAACATGAAAAAACCGGTGGCAGCATTCATTGCCGGCAGCACCGCACCAACCGGCAAGCGGATGGGCCATGCCGGTGCCATCATCACCGGCGGAAAAGGCAAGGCTGAAGACAAGATCCGCACCTTGCAAGAGTGCGGGGTTACTGTCTCCATATCCCCCACCAAGATGGGGGAGGCGATGGACAAGGCTTTAAAAAAGTAACCTTTTCAACTACGGCAACAGATTAACGCCCTGCCTCGGGTCATCGAGGCAGGGCGTTTTGTGTAGCTTTTTCGACTCTTAATAAAGCACATAGAGCTGTTAGGGATGCCAATGATGATTACATGTTCAATGTCTATTAAGCGGCACACTGGTTAAAAATTCACCTTCACTTTCGGTTCCACTGCTTTTGTGACCCTCAGAATCAACTGACATTCGTGTTCGTCGGCTCCGTCCAGGAGCTTGTCAGTCTCCTGATTGGTAACAATTGATGCAGAGAAGTGACTGAACTCGAACAGTTCACGCATTTCAACCTGCAACGACTGCGCTATACTTTCAAGTGTCTCAAATGACGGATAGCACTTTCCCAACTCTATCTTGCTGATATACCGAAAGTCCACTCCCACCAGCTCTGAGGGCTGTTCTTGCGACAGCTTAGCTCCCTTGCGTATCTCCCTGATCCGCCTACCCAGCAGCACTCTGGTTTCACTCATGTATACCCCCTATGGATTCGGGGGATGATGCATCTATTTTCACTGGCAATCAAGCTACAGTCAGCATGAATTTAATGATGCTTTTTAATTGTAACAGATAGAAATTAAACCAGTCGATTAGTATGAAAGTGAATATATTACGATATTAGGGGCTATAATTCGTGTGCGTATTTAAGAAAATTGCCCACCATCTTGAAGCGCAACAAAGCAGCAAACATAGATTTATTTATATATAAACATCATGCATATATTTTGATTTTATTAAGTTTAAGTAGGTTTAATGTATTACCCAAACGGATTTTATGCCTGTTATTTGCACACCGCTTTGATGGCATAAGGATTTCCCTCATAGACAGGGCTTTAGTCAGCAGTATACAAAAGTGCAAAAAACAATCAAATAAACGATTCTTTACAAAATGAAAGGTTCGAGAAACAAACGATGGAATTAGAATCAAAACCTTGCAGTTATTCTGATGAATATGTGGAACAGCTACAGGCTGAACTACAGCAAACACGTAGTGATGTTGAATGGCTAAAATCGCGATGCTGCCATTGGTGGAACATATTTAAAACAGATGCCCCCATCCCAATGCTTAATTGGGTAATAAACAAGACGCCTGTGATTATCTGGGCAATCGATGAAAATGGCAAAATACTGCTTTCAGAAGGAAAATCTCTTGCAAGTTTAGACCTTAAGCCTAGTGAAGTTGTAGGTGAATCTGTCTTTGACGTGTTTGCAGATTATCCATCAATCCTTGCCGCCATACGTCGCGTGTTGACGGGCGAGCCAATAACTACGGAAGTGTCGATTAACGGATGCTATTTTGAGGTTGAGCATACACCAATAACAGATTCGTCCGGTGAAGTTTGTGGAGCTGTTTGTGTGTCGCTTGAAGTCACCCGACGCCGTCGAGCAGAACAAGCACTCTCACAAAATGAGACGTATTATCAGGAAGTATTTGAAGCGCTACCAATTGCAGTAGTTACAACCACTCCACAACGTGAAATTATCAAAATGAACCAAGCTGCAGAGGCACTTTTCGGATACAAAAGTGATGAGGTAGTTGGCAGTCTTACCGAAATTTTTTATGACAACAAAAAAGCGTTTGTGGATCTCGGTCAGAGATATTCTGAAACGAACAATATTTTAAAAGTTAATCTGCCTCTACACAAATCAGACGGTTCCAGCTTCATATCAGAATCAGTATGCCTAAAATCTATTGACAGAAACGGCTCTGTAAGTGGGCTTATCAGCATCCACCGTGACATTACTGAAGAGAAAAAAGCGGCTGAATTAGCACACTGGCATGAAAAAACGCTCCAAATCATGATTGATGCAGCTCCGGTAAAAGCTCTCATGTTGGATTCTGATTTTTGTGTGCAGTTTGCAAATCAGCACTTTGCTGAGCATATTGGTATTCCGCTTTCAAAACTAGTCGGTGCTTATACACCAAAACTTGTTGAGAATTGCCCACTCAGCCCCCACAGACTTAAGAACGTTCAAACTGTGCTCGATACCGGCGTACCGTTATCGTTTACAGATAACGAAAATGGTAGATGGTATGAGCATCATTTAGCTCCTTTGGAACTCGCTGTCAGTCAAAAAAAGTGCGTAGCTATATTTCTTCATGACATAACTGAACGTATTCAACAGGAAGAGCAAGAAAGAGAACGCATCGCAGAAGAATTACATGAAGTTGTTTCAGATATGCTGGAGGGTAAATTTGACGGTCATACTCCGCTTAAGGATGAGCTGAGAGACAAGCCTCTATCCCCCCGGGAAAAAGAGGTCTTGCGTGAAATAGCATCAGGTTTAACCACAAAGCAAATAGCTTCAAAATATTCAGTTAGCACTAAAACAGTCGAAAGCCAACGCTTGTCAATTATGCGGAAGCTCCGATTGTTCACGGTGGC
>NZ_JAOTRZ010000243.1 GCF_030247655.1 Trichlorobacter sp.
CGTTCCGTTAATGGTGAGGTGGTTTCATCCACCTTTGATGAACCGGCGACCCGTCACGTTCAGGTGGCCGAGATGGTGATTGAAAAGGCCAAGCGGCTGGTAGAGCACAAAAAAGATGTCGTGATTCTGCTGGATTCCATTACCCGTCTGGCCCGTGCCTACAACACCGTGCTGCCACCTTCCGGCAAGATCCTGACTGGTGGTGTGGATGCCAACGCCCTGCAGAAGCCGAAGCGGTTCTTTGGTGCAGCCCGTAACATTGAAGAAGGCGGTTCGCTGACCATCATCGCCACCGCTCTGGTGGATACCGGTAGCAAGATGGATGAAGTTATCTTTGAGGAGTTCAAGGGCACCGGTAACATGGAGGTCCACCTGGATCGCCGTCTGGTTGAAAAACGTACCTTCCCTGCTATTGATATCAATAAGTCCGGCACCCGTAAGGAAGAGTTGCTGATTGAGCGGATATCGCTGAACCGGATCTGGATCCTGCGCAAGATCCTGCATCCGATGAACGTGGTGGATGCCATGGAATTTCTGCTGGATAAACTGTCTGAGACCAAGGGCAATCAGGATTTCCTCGATTCCATGAACAAGTAGTCTGTAGTCTGTTCAAAAAAGTGCTTGATGTTTTTTGTGTAAATCCGATATCCTGCAATTTGGCCAATACACAGCTTTATTAAACGAGCTGCAATTATCAGGAGGTAGCAGATGAAAGAAGGAATTCACCCGATGTACAACGAAGTAACCGTTAAATGTGCCTGTGGCAACAGCTTTCAGACCCGTTCCACCCGCAAGGAAATCTTTACCGAGATTTGTTCTGCCTGCCACCCTTTCTTCACTGGCAAGCAGAAGCTGGTTGATACTGCTGGTCGTGTTGAGCGGTTTAAGAAGCGTTACGGCCAGGCTTAGCTTAGTAGCCAGTATTGTCAGGGGGGGTGCGTCGTAAGGCGCAGCCCCCTTTTTGCATCTTGCGGGGATCGTATGAATATTGAACTACTGCATCACACCCCTGAACCTGAACGGACCGTTGCCCTGGCGGCACGGCTCTGCTATTCCCCCACCGGTCTTGCTGAGCTGAAGGAAAAGATCGGTAGCGGTGATATCCGCCAGTTTATCGACAAGATCATGTCCCTTGGCCACCACTCGGTGCTGGAGCATGCCTCTTTTACCTTTGGAGTGGAGGGGATCTCAAGGGTTACTTCCCACCAGTTGGTGCGTCACCGGGTGGCCTCCTATTCCCAGCAATCCCAGCGCTATGTCTCCCATGTTGAGCGCTTTGATGCGGTCGTCCCACCGTCGATTGATTCCAATGAGGAAGCAAAACGGATCTTTGATTTCACGGTCGGGGTGGTGCATCAGGCCTATAAGCAACTGGTGGAGATGGGGGTGCAGCCTGAGGATGCCCGTTACCTGCTGCCCAATGCCACTGAGACCAAGGTCATCATCACCATGAATGCCCGTGAACTGCTGCATTTCTTTAAACTGCGCTGTTGCATGCGTGCCCAGTGGGAGATCAGGAGTATGGCGGTGGGGATGTTGAAGCTGGCCAAGCAGGCCGCCCCTACCATTTTCCGTGATGCCGGTCCCGGCTGTGTTGCCGGTCCCTGTCCGGAAGGTGAATTCTGCTGTGGCCGTACGGCCCAGGTGCGTAAGCAGTTCAGGAGTCTTACCTAAATGGAAAAAATCAATATCGGTGGTCAGGCCATACTTGAAGGGGTGATGATGCGTGCCCCCCGGGCCATGGCCATTGCGGTCAGACGTCCCAGTGGCGAGATCGTGGTCAAACGGGAGCAGATGCCTCCCCTTTCAGAACGGTATCCGATTGTGAAACTGCCGATTCTGCGTGGGGCTGTTGCCCTGTTCACGTCGCTGATTCTGGGGATCAAGGCGCTGAACTTTTCCGCCAATGAGGCGCTTGAAGAAGAGGTTGACGAGAACGGCGAGAGTAAAAAAGAAGAACTGACCTCCTGGGCCCTGGCCGGTACCATGGCGGTGGCCTTTGGTTTCGGCATCGCCCTGTTCTTTTTTCTGCCCCTGTACCTGACCAAGCTGCTGGTGCCGATTATCGGTGATCACAACGTGGTTTTTAACCTGGTGGATGGCGTGATCAGGGTGATTGTTTTCCTGATCTACATCTGGTCAATTGCCCGAATGAAGGATATCCAGCGGGTTTTTCAATACCACGGCGCTGAGCACAAAACGATCTTTGCCTTTGAAGCAGGTGCAGAGCTGACGGTTGAACGGGTAAAGAGTTTCAGCCGCCTGCATCCCCGCTGCGGCACCAGTTTTCTGCTGATTGTGATGTTGGTCAGTATCGGTGTTTTCTCTCTGATCCCCAAGGCGTGGCCCTTTGTCTACAAGGCATTGTCGCGGGTGGTGCTGTTGCCGCTGATTGCCGGTATCTCCTACGAGTTTCTGAAGTGGAGCGCCAAAAACGATCAGAATCCGCTGGTGAAGCTGGTGATTACTCCTGGACTGGCGTTACAACGTCTGACCACCCGAGAGCCGGATGATGACCAGATTGAGGTGGCGATCCGTTCGGTTAAGGAAGCGCTTGATGAGAATGGTGGCTATTCTGACGACAGACTTGTTGTGTGAGGAATTAACAGATGTTTGACAAAATACAGGATTTAGAGATCCGTTTTCAGGAACTGGAATCATTGCTGTCCGATCCAACGGTGATTGCCAACCAGCCCGAGTTCCGTAAGCTCTCCCGTGAACATGCAGATCTGGCCCCGCTGATCGAGGCCTTTCGGCGCTATAAAAAGGTGCAGGAGGAGCTGCAAGAGAATCAGGAGCTGCTGTCTGATCCAGAGATGAAGGAGATGGCGGAAGAAGAGATCAGTCGTCTCAGCGAAGAAAAAGAGCGTCTTGATGCAGAGATCAAGATCCTGCTGCTTCCTAAAGATCCCAATGATTCCCGTGACGTTATTCTGGAGATTCGGGCTGGAACGGGCGGCGATGAGTCAGCCCTGTTCAGTGGCGATCTGTTTCGGATGTACTCCCGGTTTGCCGAGAAGAACCGCTGGAAGGTGGAAATGCTTTCCTGCTCCGAGTCAGAGCGCGGTGGCTACAAAGAGGTGATCGCCTCCATTGAGGGGCAGGATGTCTTTGCCAAGCTGAAGTATGAATCCGGTACTCACCGGGTTCAACGGGTGCCTGAAACCGAAGCCCAGGGCAGAATTCATACCTCTGCCTGCACCGTGGCGATCATGGCCGAGGCAGAGGATGTGGATATCGACATCAGACCGGACGATCTGAAGATTGATGTCTATCGTTCTTCCGGTGCCGGTGGTCAGCACGTTAACACCACCGATTCGGCGGTTCGGATCACTCACTTGCCAACCGGTACGGTGGTGGCCTGTCAGGAAGAGCGTAGCCAGATCAAGAACCGGGCCAAGGCGATGAAGGTCTTGAAGACCCGCATTCTGGACAATATCCTGCAGGAACAAAATTCAAAAATGGCGGCAGACCGCAAGCAGCAGGTGGGGTCTGGTGATCGTTCCGAGCGGATTCGCACCTACAACTTCCCCCAGGGCAGGATGACTGATCACCGCATCGGCCTGACACTTTATCGGCTGGATTCAATTATGGCAGGCGACATTGAAGAGATTACAGATTCCCTGCGTACCTTTTACCAGATGGAAGCACTTAAAGCCCAAAGTGAAGGTAACTGATGGCGCTTCCAGCTCACGGCGCTAGCGGCGTTGGTTCGTCGCCGACTCCTCGACGTAGTGCCATCTACGCCTGCGTCGCCGGACTTCTCACCGCCTTGCTATCACCCGTGACCTGAAACCGCCAGGTTTATCCCTCTATGCCTACTGAAACAGAGATATGGACTACCCTCAAGGTTCTGACCTGGACGGTCGGCTACCTGGCTGAAAAAGGGGTGGAAAATGCCCGCCGTGAGGCAGAATGGCTGCTGTGTGAGGCCACCGGTCTTGACCGGATGGGGCTCTACCTGAACTTTGACAAGCCGTTGCAGGATGATGAGCTGACCCTCTATCGCAGTATGGTGGCCCGTCGCGGCAGGCGCGAACCGTTGCAGCATATCCTGGGTAGCCAGGAGTTTGACGGGCGTGAATTTCTCGTTACCAATGATGTCTCT
>NZ_JAOTRZ010000244.1 GCF_030247655.1 Trichlorobacter sp.
TGGGCGGCCCGACCGCCAATATGTACGGTACTGGCTGTGGTGCGCCTGATGCTGGCTATAACTGCCGGAGACCCAGTTGTTTGCATCCCAAGCCCTGTCCAAATCTGAAGGCTGATGATCGTTTGGTAGTACAGTTGTTACGCAAGGCATCCGGCTGTTCCGGGGTGCGAACCCTGACAGTTACCTCAGGTATTCGAAATGATTTGCTGGAATTACAGCCTGAGTATTGCAAAAGCTTGATTGAACAGCATGTGGGGGGGCTTTTGAAGGTGGCTCCTGAGCACCTTGTGGACGCCGTCACCACACTGATGCGTAAGCCAGGTAAAGCGGTGTTTGCCCGCTTCCTTGAGCGTTTCAGGGACGAAAGTCGCAAGGCAGGCAAAGTTCAGGCGGTGGTACCGTACCTGATGTCAGGCCATCCAGGTTGCCGTGTGGATGAAATGGTGCTGCTGTTGAAGGAGTTGCAGCGCTTAAAGCTCAAGGTTGAGCAGGCGCAGGAGTTTACTCCGACGCCTGGCACGGCCGCAACCTGCATGTACTACACGGGTATTGATCCAGATAGTGGTAAGACGGTTTATGTCGCTCGAACTGATCGGGAGAAAAATCTGCAGAAGTCAATTTTGCTCTGGCATCTGCCGGAAGAACGGCAACGCGTGGTTAAGCTGCTGCGGGAATTGGGACGGGCTGATTTGCTCAAATTGCTTGATGAAGGGCAGCAAGCCAGTGGCGGGCAGCAACAACGCCAGAGAAAAGGACCGCAGAAAAAAAGAACGGCCCGCTGATTGCTCACCGGGCCGTTCTGGTTGGTTTGTGTCTGGAACTTACTTCACTTTAACAATGTTTGCAGCCTGCAGACCTTTCGGACCCTGAACAATGTCAAAACTTACAGACTCACCCTCAGCCAGGGATTTGAATCCCTCGCTCTGAATAGCTGAGAAGTGTGCGAAAACATCCTCGCCGCCTTCTTGCTCGATAAAGCCAAACCCCTTGGTGTCGTTAAACCACTTGACCTTGCCTTGAGCCATCTTTTACTTCCTCCTTCGTGTGTTGCCGGACAGCGCCGGATCAAAAGATTTCTAAGTTTCCGGAGCTGTTGCAGGAGTGTCGCCAAGCAAGGCCAATCCAGCGGGTGCTTCGTGAGTACTGCTGTCACGTCCGAAACTTATCGCTGCGTCCCTGTAGCATAGCGTTTTATTGCTGTCAAGATAAATACGCCGGTTACATTTTAAGTTCATTGCTCTTGGCCTGTAGTTTCTTGACCAGTTCAGCATAGCCATTGGTGGAAATAATCTTGTTAAACTGTGTGCGATAATTGGATACTAGGCTGACCCCTTCAATCACCACATCATACACCATCCAGGTTCCGTTTTCTTTTTTCATAAGTTTGTAATCAAGGGTGTATTCATCCTGTTTGGGGGTGATGACCTTCGACTTTACCTCAGCAAAATCACCATCAAGGGTCTCTTTGGTGTAGACAATCTTTTCATTGTTGTAAGACTCGATCTTGCCAGCATAGGAGTTTTCAAGCAGGGTGGCAAACAGATCAACAAACTGCTTTTTTTCAGCGGGTGTACGTTGATTCCAGTGCTTGCCAAGGGCCCGCTTGGCCATCTCCTGGCTGTCAAAAATAGTGGCAATTGATTTTTTGATGGCCGTACGCCGCCGTTGTTCATTGCTTTTCTTTTTTAACTCTTTATCGGTCACGATATGGATCACATCGTTAACTGTTTTTTTAATGGTATCAGTCACTGTGGCAAAGGCGGTAGTAGCGACAAAAAGGCAGATGGTTGCAAGTAGAATAGTGCGTTTCAACATTTTTGGGGACTCCTTGTAGGCAGTAGGGTTATTTCGCTGAGGGGACCGGGTAATCACCCATGGCGTACTCAAGGTTGGCCTTGGCCATGTTGTAGTCAAATATAGCCTGATAGTGGGCTGCCTTCATTTTCCCGTAAATACCGACCGCATCAAACACGTCACGGGGGTTGCCAATACCAAAATCAAAGTTTGCCAAGGCTGCAGCTCCCCATTTCTTGGCGCTTTGGAATGCATTTTTGGTGATAGAGACATTGTTTTTTGCTTCCTGCATCTCCAGCCAGGCCTTTTGCGTCTGCAAGGGAATGTAGCTGTCGGCGTATGACTTGGTACTTGAAAGCCGGTTAAGCTGTGCTTGCTCAGCGGCAACCTTTGCAGAGGTGATGCCGAAATCAAGGTGCCACTTCAGGCCCAGTGCAGCGCCTCCATAGGTGTGTTGAAAGGTGTCGTTGATATAGGGGTTTTTAATCCGGTCCCGGTTGTCTGCATAGGCCCAGGAAATCATGCCGGCCAGAAAAACATCAGGGTAATAGTTGGCCTTGGCGGCCTCGACCAAAGCCGTGCGGGCAGCCATGCCTTCTTTAAGCTGCTTGAACTCAGGGCGCTGTAGTCGTGCTTTCTCAATAACACCGGTTAGTTCAGGAGTTGTGTCATTGGGTAGTTCCAGTCTTTCCGATGCTACCGAAACATCAACATTGTCAGCCAATCCAAGCCGGGCTTTCAGCGCTGCTGTTGCCAGCTGTTCGCCTTTGAGCGCCTCTTCCATATACTTGTTAATTTCGCCGGAGTAGGCGTCAATTTTATAGAGATCCATCGGATCACCGGAGTCTGACTCCTTATCGATCAACTCCTGTATCTTCTTTTTGCCCTGTATCATATAGAGTTGCAGTTCGGCAATAACGGTCTGCATTTCACGGGCCAGTAGTATGCTGTAGTAATATTTTTTGACTTCAAGCGCGACTTCATTTCCTTTTTGTAATTTTTTGGCTTTATCAACTTCAGATCCGTGGGTAGCGGCCTTCATGTTTTCGCTGATCTTGCCAAAGGTCCAGAGCGGTTGGGTAATCAGTACATCGGTGCTGGCAAACCAGGTCAGGTCACGTATGCTGAACGCCTTGTTGGTGTTAATTGTGGGGCTGATATCCTCTCGTTTAGCTCCTGGTGCCGGACCGAAAAGAGACATGACATTGATTTGGGGGTAGCGGTAGGCCTTCGCTTCGTCAAGTTTGCTGCTGGTAAGGGCAAGGTCAGCCTGGGCTTCACCTATTTCCGGGGCTGCCTGCAGCGCGGTACTGATGCAGGTCTCAAGATCAAGCACCAGTGTGGTGTGGCCGGGGCTTCCGGCTACGGCAGGCGAAGCGGCCAGTATAGTCGTAAGTAATAATGCTGTTAGGGGTATCTGTGCAAACCGTTTCATTGTGCTCTATGCTCCTAGTCCACCTTGCCGTGGATGAATTTACTGACCAGTTCTTCAATATCAATAGCTGATTCTGTCTCTCTGATTTTGCCGCCATTTTTTAACAGCTGATCAGAACCGCCCGGCTTCAGTTTGATGAATTTATCACCAATAATGCCGCTGGTTCGGACAGAGGCGATCACGTCGTCTGTAATCTTGATGCCGTCTTTAATTTTCATGGTTACTTCAGCCTGATCGCCACTGGAGTTTGAAAGGCCGATTCGCTCAACCGTGCCAATTTCAACACCGGCCAGTTCAATCCGGGCGCCGGGTTTTAAGCCTGAAACCGAGTTAAAAAGGGCGGTGACGCGGTAGTTGTTACCACCGATCAATTCCATTTTCCCTAGCTTGATAGACAGGTAACCCAGGCAAAGGATGCCGATCAACATGAAGATACCGACGGTTAGTTCAAGTTTTGCGCTGTTCATGGTTTATGCAACTCCGCTATTGATCGGCCCATCAAGGCTGCCGCTGATAAATTGCCGTACGACTGGATGCTCTGAGGTCTGTATCTCGTCCGGTGTGCCAAATTGTAAAATCTCGCCTTGGTACAGCATGGCTATGTTATGCGCCACTTCAAAGATATCCGGAATGTCGTGTGAAACAATCACGGCGGTAAAACCGAATTTCTCCTGGGTTTCCTTGATGAGCTGGTGAATAGCGCGCCGAATCACCGGATCAAGTCCGGTGGTCGGTTCATCAAACAGCACTATTTGAGGTTGCAAAAGTAATGCCCTCGCCAGTCCGACCCGCTTTTTCATCCCGCCTGATAATTCATCAGGATACTTATGATTAACATTCTTCAGGCCAACTTCCTGT
>NZ_JAOTRZ010000245.1 GCF_030247655.1 Trichlorobacter sp.
GTGAAAAGTGTACGGTGCCAACACCATCAGTCCATTGGTAGGTTTCTGCGTGGGCAAAAGTTGTGACCAGAAGCAAGAGCAGCATCAGTTTTTTCATGGGCTATCCTTTTTGCGCGGCGTCAGCTCTAATCAATACTACTCATAACCACCTAATCATCAAGCTAAAACTCCGGTTTTAGTGACAAATCTCCAACAGACCGGTTTTTACGCACCATCACCAGGCTGCCCGTGCTACTGTAGCCCATCAACAGACCAAGGAGCATCTGCCAGATGGCATTACCGGTAACCATTTACAAAGCAAGTATCCAGCTTGCCGATCTTGATCGCAGCATCTATGAAACCTTGCAGGCCACGGTGGCCCGCCACCCGTCTGAAACTGAAGAGCGTCTGGTGGGCAGGCTGCTGGCCTATGCCCTGCTGTATGAAGAGGGGCTGGTCTTTACCAAGGGGGTCTGTGAGGGTGATGAGCCGGATCTCTGGTCCAAGGCGCCGGATGACCGGATCAGGTCATGGATTGAGGTAGGGCTGCCTGACCCTGAGCGTTTGCTGAAGGCCCGGCGGCATGCAGATCAGGTGGCACTGGTCGCCTTTGGCTCCAAGCTGCCCGGTTGGGAGCGCCAGCATCTGGATAAGCTGATTAACAGCAGCAATATTACCGTGATCACCCTGGAGCAGGAGTTCATCAACCAACTTGTTGCCCGGCTTAAACGCAGCGTTTCCTGGTCCATTACCCTGACTGAAGGCAACCTCTACCTGCAGGACGGCAACGAGACCCTGGAAACCACCCCCAAACGCTATCAACAGGCCAGCTGACCATGGAAGATGAACAATACCGGCATGATACAGCAGAAGAAGGGATAGAGATTCCGCTGGAGCGGATTGATCCTGCGATTCTGCAGGCTCTGCTGGCTGATTTTGTCAGCCGGGAGTGGTCTGAGCTGAGTGATGCCGGTTTTACCCTGGAGGAAAAAATTGAGCAGGTGCTGCAGCAGTTGAGGAGCGGACAGGCGCGGATACTGTTTGATCTGACGTCAAGTAGCTGGAATATCGTCCCTACGCAGCACGGTTTATAAACATGGTTGTGGAATCTTTGCTGCGATACCGACTTTGGTCATATCAAAATCACCTCTTTAGATTACTGTACCAGCCATTTCCATACTGGCACCACGGTTATGCTTCCCCCATCATGTTCTATGATTTCATCATCATTACGGGTGACAATCGTTGCCTGCGGAGATGCCATCTCTGTCATTGCCTCATGTAGCGCCGCCAGTTCTCGCTTTCTGGTTGCCGGATCAGCCAGAGATTCGCACACCTGCACCAACAGACGCGATCGGTCAGGCATCTGCACAATAAAGTCAACCTCTTTGCCGCTACGGGTCCGGTAATAGAAGATGTCGCTGCTTATCCGTCTAAGTGCGGTAAAGACCAGGTTCTCAAGCAGGTGGCCTGAATTGGTCAGTATGCCGGAAGATACCGACCTGACCAGACCATGATCCACGCAGTAGATCTTTTTGGGTTTTGCGTTGCTGCGGGAAAGAGAGGCATCAAACAGTCGTACGGTAAAAAGGAAATAGGCGTCTTCAAACCACTCAAGATATTCTGTGACTGCAGACTTTGGTGCTTTGTGGCCCCGTGATTTCAGGTAGCCGGTCAAATTATTGATGCTGTAAAGCGATGCAATGTTGTCTACCAGCCAATAAGCCAGGTCCAGAACGGCCTGGGGATGGGATATGTCGTTACGCTCTACCAAGTCACGATACAAAATGGTGTGAAAATATTCCTGGTGAATCTTCAGACGCATACGGTGATCCAGAGCGACAACTTCAGGAAACCCACCGGACTCCCAGTAGCCTTCAAACCCTTTCTGCGCCAGCAGACGATCCTTGGTCGAAAACGGGGGCTGGCTCTTAATCTGAGCAGCATCCAGAAATTCTTTGAACGAAAACGGAAAAAGTTCCCACGTCAGCGCCCTGCCGCGCATCTGGGTAGCGATCTCTTTTGATAGCATCCGGGCCGATGAACCGGTCAGATACAGTTCACACAGCTCTGTACGCAGCAGGCGATCTACAAACGGCTCCCAGCCTGCCACCATCTGGATCTCATCCAGAAAGATGTAGACAGTCTCCTGATTCTTCTTTTCAGGGTGCAGTGCATAATAGGCATCGGCAACCATGCTGATCCCACCATGCTGGAGGGGATGCAGACGATCATCGAAAAAATTGAGGTAGAGGATATTCTGCCGTGAGACTCCGTTATTCAGAAGCCGCTGCATAATCTGGGACAGACAAGTTGATTTACCACTTCTGCGCACACCTATGCAGACGGCTGCCTTGCCTGGCACCGGCACCATTTCCAGATCACGGGACACCCCTGTTTGAAGTGTGGTTTCCTGATGGTCGAGTATAATTGATTTGATGGTATCCAGCATAAGCACTCCCAAGCTAACAATACTGGAAATATTTATTACCACTATTGACTATAATTGGAAATAAATATTATCACTATGTTCATAACCTCCGAGTACATTATAACGTTACCCCATGCAGATCCCGCTTGTGATACCGCCAGGCAAAGGCTGCGGCCCGCGCATACCAATCCACGATAAAGACTCCCCATACCATATACAACGACAGATGCAGCACCGGTCCGGCGATCCAGGCCAGCAGCACCCGCACCCCCCACATGGTCAGCAAGGTTACGATAAAGACGTAGAAGGTGTCTCCGGCACCACGCAACGAACCGGCATAGACAAAGGAGACCGCCAACGGAATCTGGGCAAAGGCCACAATCCGCAGGAATACTGAACCATGCCTGATAACTTCAGGATCATGGCTGAAGATCATCACCAGATACTGCGGCACCAGTAGAAAAATAAGCGCCATGATCCCCATTACCACCAGGGCCAGCCGTAGTGCCTCGGCATTACCTGCGTGGGCACGCTGATACTTCTTTGCTCCAAGCGACTGCCCCATCAGGGTGGCAGCGGCAATACCCATGCCTGCACCGGGCATGAAGGAGAGCGATTCAATGGAAAGCCCGATCTGATGGGCAGCATAGGCGGTGGTACCGTAGGCGATCACCACGCTGGAGTAGACCAACTGCCCTGACTGTTGGGCTACCCGCTCCAACGCCACCGGCCAGCCCACCTGCCAGATTCTGCTGAACAGCACGCGGTCCGGCAGCCCGATGGTCAGGTAACCCCGTCGGAAGGCCTGCCAGAGCAGGTAAGAACATCCCACAAATTCTGACAGGTTAATGGCAATTGCCGCCCCCTTGACACCCAGGGCAGGCAGCCCCAGTTTGCCGTAGATTAGCGGCCAGGCCAGCAGTATATGCAGGATGTTGACCAGCAGAATCCCTTCCATCGGGGTGCGGGTATTACCAGCCCCGTGCATGATGGCAGAGAGGATATTGACCCCGGTTGTCCAGATCAGCCAGAGAAAGACCAGCCGGATATACTCATGGGCCAGTTGCTGCACCTCTGGTGTTGCCCCCATCAAACGGGCCAGTTCCCCACCGCCATAGGCCCCGATCAGCGAGACTATCGCGGTCAACCCCAGACAGAACAGCACCGCTGTACCGGCAGCCCGCTTTGCTTCTTCGTGTCGGCCCGCACCGGTTAGATGGGCGATGACCACCGTGGTACCGGTGGACAACCCCCAGAAAATGGTCATGATAACAAATATCTGCAACTGACCAAGCCCGGTGGCGGCAATGGCCGATGCCCCCAGACCGCCGGTCAGGAAGATATCAACAATGGCAACCAGTCGTTGAAACAGGGATGAAAGCAGCACCGGCATGGAGAGCCGAAAGACGTTACAGCGGATTGAGGCAGGCTTGGTACTGTCCAAACAAGGGAATATGCGGCGTAACAGGTCAGACATGGGGAGAACTTTAGACCTTGCCGACCGTGGGCGTCAATAAAAAGGGCGGCACCGGCATGGTGTCGCCCTTTTTACGATTATCGCAACAAGCTTACTTGGTGTTATCAGTTCCCCCACCCAGTGCGGCATGGGCGGCAGCCAGACGGGCAATAGGCACCCGGAATGGTGAGCAGGAAACATAATCCAGACC
>NZ_JAOTRZ010000246.1 GCF_030247655.1 Trichlorobacter sp.
TGGTGTTGAAATTCTAAAACTCAATGAAACACAGAGCAACGGAGCAACAGAGAAATAGTAAACGGAATGTTTAACAGAGAATAATCAAACAACAATGTAACTGATTTAAAGACAATCATTTTAACCGCTTTTCACTCTGTTGCTTCGTGTTTCAAATCTATTTGGAGGATTGAATGATGCCACTTGAACTGCTTACCCCTGGCGAACGGGGCGAAATAACAGAAATACATCACTGCGGTGGTTGTGGCGGCGGATGCCATAGTCACGGACATCAGCATGGACAGGGCCACCATCATCGCAAAAGTACTGCAACAAGGGCTGAAGAGATGGGACTACGGGTGGGCAAGCAGGTGGAAGTCCTGAATAACGAAGGCAATCTGCTGCTCTTGCTGGTGGACGAAGCCCGGATAGCCATAGATCGCCGCATGGCTCGCAGTATTAAAGTGAAAGGAATCAGCGCATGAACCTGAGTAATCTGAAACCTGGTCAACAGGGCACAATACTAAAGCTGGACAGCAACATCGGCCCGATCCGTCGCCGCTTAATGGATATGGGAGTAATCCCCGGCGTGACCATCAAGGTCAAGAAGATCGCACCAATGGGTGACCCGATAGAAGTAACGGTTAAGAGCTACAACCTCTCCCTGCGTAAGAACGAAGCAAAGGGGATTGAGGTCGAGGTGCTGCCATGAGTCAACAGAAACCACTGATTGTTGCCGTTGCTGGAAACCCCAATTGTGGAAAATCCACCCTGATTAACGCCATTGCCGGCAGCCGTCTGCATGTGGGTAACTGGCCCGGCGTGACCGTAGAGAAAAAAGAGGCGTTGTTTGATGTTGATGGCCGCAACATCCGTCTGGTTGACCTGCCCGGCTGTTACTCGCTCTCTCCCTACAGTCAGGAAGAGATCATTACCCGTGATTATCTGGTTACCCAGAAACCTGACCTGATCATTAACGTGGTGGATGCAACCAACCTTGAACGCAACCTGTATCTGACCATGCAGTTGCTTGAGCTTGGCATTCCAATGATAATGGCACTCAACATCTATGACGAGGCAAAGGCCAAGGGTTACAAGATCAACATCAGTCAGATGGAAGAGACCCTGGGTATTTCGGTTATCCCCACCTCTGCCACTAAAATGACCGGCCTTGACCAGCTGTTAAAGGCAGTGGTGGCTGATAAGCGAAATACCCCAAGAACACTCAATTACGGTGAGGATATCGAGACCGTCCTGGCAGGGTTGCGGGATCACCTGCAGCACGAACATGCCAGCCTGCTGGAGCAGTACCCCCAACGCTGGCTGCTGCTGAAGCTGCTGGAAGGTGACAGCCTGGTGTTAAAAACTGCCAACATTCCGGTAGGTTCATTGCCTGCACAACTGTTTGAACACCTGCTGCGAGCCCATGGTGATGATATTGAGGGGCTGCTGGCCGATACCCGTTATGCCCTGTCATCAGGGCTTTGCCGGGAGGTGCTGGCCAAACCGGAAAAGCGCAACATTGAGCTGACCGAAAAAATCGACCGGATCGTGCTGAACCGTTTCCTGGGCATCCCGATCTTTGCGGCAGCCATGTGGCTGCTGTTCAAACTGACTTTTGATCTCTCATCCCCCTTTGGTGACTGGATTGACGAGATGACCAACGGCCCGTTCAAGCGCTGGGTTGCAGCCATCCTGGGTAGCATCAATGCGCCGGACTGGACCGTGTCATTGGTGAACGACGGTGTGATTGCCGGGGTCGGCTCAGTGCTGGTCTTTGTGCCCGTGATCTTTACCATCATGTTTTTCATCACCTTTCTGGAAGGCAGCGGCTACATGGCACGGGCCGCCTTTGTGATGGACCGGGCCATGCATGCTATTGGCCTGCACGGTAAATCCTTTATCCCGATGCTGCTTGGTTTTGGCTGCAACGTGCCTGGCATTTATGCCACCCGCACCCTGGAAAACCAGAAGGACAAGATCCTGACCGCCCTGTTGATACCGCTGATGTCCTGCGGCGCCCGGCTACCGGTCTATGTGCTGTTTGCGGGTGTGTTCTTCCCCAACAACTCCGGCACCGTGATCTGGATTCTGTATATCATGGGCATGCTGTTGGCCGTGCTGATGGGCTTTATCTTCAAAAAGACCCTGTTCAGGGGCGAAGCACCGATGTTCATTATGGAGCTGCCTCCCTACCGGATGCCTTCGTTCACCAGCCTCTGCCTGCACACTTGGGAAAAAGGCAAGCACTTCCTGATCAAGGCCGGTACCTACATCTTTGCCGTATCAGTGCTGGTCTGGTTCATGTTGAACCTGCCCTGGGGTGTGGAACACAAGCGTGATTCCTACCTGGGCAAGGCCGGTGCTGCCATAGCGCCAGTGTTCCAACCGGTCGGTTTTGGTACCTGGGAAGCGGCTTCATCACTGATTACCGGCGTCATTGCCAAAGAGATCGTGGTCGGCACCATGGGGGAGATCTATGCCCCAAAAAAAGAAGAAGAAAAGAAAGAGCAGCCTACCCTGGGAGAAGACCTGAAAGATATCGTGGTCTCCTTTGGCGGAGCAGTGAAAAAAGCGGTTAGCACCCTGCTCTATCTGCCGCAGAAAGAAGAGCCGGAAGAAGAGCAATCTGCCTTAAAAACAGCATTTCAAGGCCAGTTTACGCCACTCACCTCGTTTAGCTTCATGGCCTTTGTCCTGCTCTATATGCCCTGCGTGGTAGTGGGCGCCGCCATGCGGCAGGAGTTTGGTACCTGGAAATGGGCTGGGGTGGCCTTTGTCTATTCAACCGTACTGGCCTGGCTGGTTGCGCTGATCATCTATCAGGGCGGCAGATTCCTGGGCTTGGGAGGCTAAGATGGGATTGTTGGATAGCACCCTGATGATTGCGATTGCGGGAGGAGCCATCTGGCTCCTCTACCACTCACTCTGGAAGAAAAAGGGCTGCTGCGGCACTGATGGTTGCGGAGGAAGCTGCAACCATTAAAAAAGGCTATCTGCACTCCAGCCCGGTTTTAAGGTTAGCCAGATTCTTTCTCATCAGGCTTATATAACCGGCTCCTGACTGCAGGTCATCCTTGCTTACATTGTGCAGGTTATGCAGTGACAACACCTTTGCACCGGTTTCCCGCGCAATGGCCTCAGTAAGACGGGGCGATACCATCTCTTCACTGAACACATACTTCAATCCAGAGCTCTTCACCTGTTTGATCAACTCTATCATCCTGGCAGGGTTTGGCTCTGCATTGGCATTGACTGATATTGCTGACTCATACTGCAGGTCATACCGGTTGGAAAGATACCCAAAGGCGTAATGTCCGCCATGCAGAAAGGTCTTTTTGCCGCATTGCGACAGGCCGCTACGAAAATCCGTATCCAGCTGGGTAAGCTGTTGTTTCAATGCAGTGGTGTTAGCGGCATAGGTTGCACTGTTAGCTGGATCTTTGGCTGACATGGTGGCTGCAATCGTATCAACCATCAACTGAGCATTGCCAAGATCAAGCCAGATATGGGGATCCATGGCCGGATGATGGTGGTGATGATGAGCGTCAGCTCCTTTTTTATGTTGATCAGCTTGATGATGTTTGGATCGCGCCGGTTGCAGGGTGATCCCCTTACTTGCATCTACAACAGTAACGACGGTGCTATTCAGACCGGATATGAACTTTTCCGCCCATGGTTCCATAAACTTGTTGGTATAGATGAACAGGCCTGCCTTTGCTATCTTCACTACATCATCAGGCCGAGGCTCAAAAGAATGAGCCTCCACTCCCGGTGGCAGTAGCAATGTGACCTCTGCTTTATCACCGGCAATGGTACGTGCAAAATCATACAGCGGAAAAAGAGTGGTTATTATCACCAGTTTTTTGTCAGTGGTTACGGTGGAAACCGGCTTTTTGTCCTGGCAACCTGCCATCGCCAGACTGACAATGATCAAGATAAATCCAAATAGTTTTTTCATAGCAAGAACTCCTTTAATCACCATTTAAAGCTGAGGCTGCCGTACACAAACCGGCCAGGTTCGTTCACTATTGCCGGATTAGCTCCGGTGCCGCCCACCACATCCCACTCATAAGAGTTGGCAGAGGTGTAGATTTT
>NZ_JAOTRZ010000247.1 GCF_030247655.1 Trichlorobacter sp.
ATGGTACCGTCATTAAGGAGATCCGTCGTACGATTGAGGTGGTAGGGGCAGGCGAGATGGAGGAGATTACCATCACTACTGCCAACTCCCGTATGATCATTCGAGTGCTGAACGATGAGTTCTTTGCTGCCTTTGTGCTTGGCAAGGAGGGCAATCTTGGCAAGGCTCGCTATCTTTTGCGTGCCAATGCCTTGCAACTGGTTGAGGCGGTAGGCTAGCCATGCGGATTCTGGTGCTGCATGGACCTAACCTGAACTTGTTGGGTAAAAGGGAGCCAGAAATTTATGGCACCCTGTCCCTTGATGATATCAATGGGGCCTTAGAGGCATTGGGGGCTGAGTTTGAAGCTGTGCTTGGTTTTTTTCAGTCAAACAGTGAAGGGGCCCTGGTGGATGCTATTCAGCAGGCTCCGGAGAAGTACGACGGCATTCTGATTAATCCGGCAGCCTACACCCATACCAGTGTCGCCCTGCGTGATGCCCTGGCTGCAATTGGACTTCCCTTTGTGGAAGTACACCTTTCTAATATCCACCGCAGGGAAGAGTTCCGGCACCATAGTTTTCTGGCCCCCCTCGCTTTGGGGCAGATTTGTGGTTTCGGGCTGGATAGTTACCTGCTTGGTCTGCGCGCACTTTTTAATCATATTAAAAATTAGTCTAGGGAACTCTTGGAAACTTTGGGGATTCGTGAGAATTCGGTTGAGGGGTCGCTTTCAGTTATGCTAAAAAGCAGACGCCAGAAACTGTGGCCGTTCTTTGAAGAACATGCTATTGATCTGTTGCTGATTGAGCATCCGGTCAATCTGCGCTATCTGTCCGGCTTTAGCGGTTCTGAAGGTGCGTTGTTGCTCACTCAGGAAGGCGGCTGGTTTGTCTGTGATTCCCGCTATACTGTTCAGGCTGCTAAAGAGGTTGCTGATCTTGTGTTGATTGAACAGACCCAGCGTCTGGAAGCCGTTGCGGAGCTGGTACGGCAGTCTGGCGGGTACAGGGTTGGGTTTGAGGCATCCCACACCACGGTAACCCAGCATCAGGGACTGGCAGCGCGTTTACCTGGGGTGACACTGGTAGGAGTTGGTCCTGAGCTTGATGCAGTACGCAATTGCAAGGATGCCGGTGAGCTTGAACAGATGGAGCAGATTGCAAGCCTGGCTTCGGCTTCGTTTGAGGCGGTTCTGCCGCAACTGCAGCCTGGCATACGGGAAGATACGTTTGCATTGCAACTGGAGTTTGAGATGCGCCGTCGTGGTGCGGATGGTCGCGGTTTTGATTTTATTGTGGCCTCAGGTGTTCGTGGAGCAATGCCCCATGGACGGGCATCGGACAAGAGCATTCTGTCCGGTGAATTGGTGACTATTGATTTCGGGGCCATCAAGGATGGCTATCATTCTGATGAAACAGTGACGCTGGCAGTTGGCTCAATCAATACGCGACAACAGCAACTGTATCAGACGGTGCTTGATGCCCATGATCGTGCCATTGCTTCAGTAAAACCAGGAATCACCTGTCGTGAGCTTGATGCGCTGGCCCGTGACTATATCAAGGCTCAAGGCTTTGGTGAATATTTCGGCCATGGGGTTGGCCATGGAGTTGGCCTTGATATACATGAAAAGCCGGTTATCTCACCACGTAGTGAAGCTGTAGTGGAAGAAGGAATGGTGTTTACCATTGAACCGGGCATCTATATCCCTGGTTTTGGTGGTGTACGGATTGAAGATACGGTAGCGGTTACGTCAGACGGCTGCCGCTTGCTGACCAAGGTTTCAAAGCAGCTTGTCATTGTGTAGTACTATACTGTAGCTACTAAAAGAAGGAGAATAGACATGGAAGTGAAAGACCTGAAGCAGTTGATAAAGATGATCACCGAGACCGATATTACTGAATTTGAGATGGACAATGCTGAGGAAAAAATTGTTATCAAACGTGGTCAACGCACTGAGATCGTGCAGATGGCTGCTCCTGCTTATATGCAAGCACCTGCAGCCATGACTGCGCCGGTTGCTGCTGCCCAGGCATCTGCTCCTGCAACTGCACCGGTAGCAGAGCCTGCTGGCGAAACCATTAATTCACCGATTGTCGGTACCTTCTACCGTGCAGCCTCCCCTGAATCAGCTCCGTTTGCTGAAGTTGGGCAGGTGGTTGAGAAGGGCCAGGTTATCTGCCTGGTTGAGGCGATGAAGCTTTTCAATGAGATTGAGGCTGAATACAAGTGCAAGATCGTCAAAATCTGTGTTGAAAATGCCCAGCCGGTTGAGTTTGGTCAGCCCCTCTTTGTTATCGAAAAGATCTAGGAGTAGGTAATGTTCCATAAAATTCTTATCGCCAATCGTGGCGAGATTGCCATTCGGGTTATCCGGGCCTGTAAGGAACTGGGGATCAAAACAGTGGCTGTTTATTCCACTGCTGATGCCGATTCTTTGCATGTTAAGCTGGCCGATGAATCGGTCTGTATCGGCCCGCCTCCCAGCAGTCAGAGCTACCTGAATATCAATGCCATCATCAGCGCTGCTGAGCTGACTGATGCCGAGGCAATTCACCCCGGTTATGGCTTTCTATCTGAAAATGCCAAGTTTGCCGAGATCTGCGAGCAGTGTGGCATCACTTTTATAGGTCCTTCTGCTGAAAGCATGCGGATCATGGGTGATAAAATCTCGGCACGTCAGGCTGTGATTGAGCATGGCGTACCGATCCTGCCTGGCACCAAGGAAAACGTGAAGACCGTTGATGAAGCGGTCAAGATTGCCAAGCAGATCGGTTTTCCGGTGATTATCAAGGCAACTGCCGGAGGTGGTGGTCGGGGGATGAAAATTGTTCATTCCCAGGCGACCCTGGCCAACGCCTATGCTACGGCAAAGGCAGAGGCGCAGGCAGGTTTCGGTAATCCCGATGAGTATATTGAGAAGTACTGTGTAGAGCCACGCCACGTTGAGATTCAGGTGCTGGCTGATAAGCATGGTAACTGCATCCACTTGGGTGAACGGGATTGTTCAATTCAACGTCGCCATCAGAAGATGCTTGAAGAAGCTCCTTGTCCGGTGCTGAAGCCTGAAACCCGCGCTGCCATGGGTGCTGCTGCGATCAAAGCGGCGAAGGCGGTTAACTATTCCAGTGTTGGTACGGTTGAATTCCTGCTGGATAAGAGCGGTGACTTTTACTTCATGGAGATGAATACCCGGATTCAGGTTGAGCATCCGGTCACTGAAATGGTTACAGGTGTAGACCTGATTCGTGAGCAGATCCGTTCTGCTGCCGGTTTGCCGTTGCGCTATACGCAAGAGGATATCAAGATCACCGGTCATGCCATTGAGTGCCGGATCAACGCTGAGGACCCGTTTAAATTCACTCCCTGCCCCGGCAAGATCACGGCCTATCATCAGCCTGGCGGCCTTGGGGTGCGGGTTGATTCATTTGTCTATGATCAGTACAACGTGGTTCCCCACTATGACTCCATGATCGGCAAGCTGATTGTGCATGCCGAGACCCGTGAGGATGCGATCCGCCGTATGGCTCGCGCTCTGGATGAGTATATTATTGAGGGGATCAAGACTACAATATTCTTCCATAAGCGGATCATGACGAATAAGGATTTTATTGAGGGGAATGTGGACACCTCATTCCTTGAAAAGATCGTGCTGGAGTAGGCTATGGAATTCCCGGAAGAACTCAAATATTCCAAGGAACATGTCTGGTTGAGGATTGAAGGAAACCGGGCAGTGGTGGGGATTACTGACTTTGCTCAGGAGGAACTGGGCACCATTGCTGCGGTAGAATTGCCAGAAGAAGGTGATCAGGTGGAGCAGGAGGACTCGATGGGCTCCATTGAGGCTCGCAAGACGGTTGCTGAGTTGTATGCACCAATAACCGGTACGGTGCTGGCGGTGAATGATGAGGCGCTGGATACCCCTTCATTACTGAATGATGATCCCTATGATGGTGGCTGGCTGCTTGAACTTGAACTGGAAGACCGGGATGAATTGAAGGCATTGATGTCAGCTGATGATTATGCTGATTATGTTGAAGACAAGGAAGTGTAAAACAGCTTTTTTATGTGATATAAGAAT
>NZ_JAOTRZ010000248.1 GCF_030247655.1 Trichlorobacter sp.
GCTGAGAGCACAGCGGGTTCACCGCTGCTGCGCTTGGTTGAACTTTGCCTTATGCAATCACTTTCCGGTAACAACAAATATCCGTGTCAAGTATATTCTCTTTTTCTTGTTAGATAGGTAAACTCTTAACAAGTGCGTACCCTTATACGATACAACCCTAGTGAACTTGTATTTACCTCCAGATTCGTTTTTATCTTTATAGTAAATTTCTTGATGGTCATGATCTAAACCAACACCACCGTTTGAAACTTCCCACCATACTTCAACGCTATCCTGCGGGTCGGTAATCCCTCCAGACACAGCTATTGAAAATTCCAAGCTACTGCCTGTTCTTACAGTGGCACCAGAATTAATGGTTACGGATTGTCCCTCACATGTTGAAATGCACCGAATATCAAAGTTGCCGCTACCAATTGATTTTGATCTAAATCTTGATGGAACTACAGTCCATGTGCCATCACTATTGATACAACCAGCAAAAGTCCCCTTTGCATTTGTTGTGTAAACCTGTTTGTTTGATGTATGTAATTTATATTCCTTTAAAGCATCAACATTTGGATGATGATACTGAGAATAATCACCACAAGATATTAAGGTGATTTTAGGGTCAATTAATTTCAAGGCATCTAAATAGGTCGTGTCAGGGTTTTGTTTGAGGTCAATCCCATCGTTATTTTCATCGGTAAAGAAAGATCGAGAACCATGATGACTTGCTACAAGGATGTCACCGTTCAGGCATGTTTTGCCTTTAAATACTGGAATTATATGATCTTTCCAGGCATGCCAATCTGAGTCACTCGGAAGCATAATATTGTGCCCAGAATAAGTGATTGAAAGAACAATGCTGTTAGTGTGTTGTACTTTTGCTTCTGCTAGGTATTCACTTTGAGGTCGGGAAAGTACAACATCTTCAGATGAGTTTAAACAATAGATTGCAGCACCACCGAGAGACAGAATCGGTTTTAAAGAAGGTGTAGGAACAAAAACAGCACTTTTACCATTTTGTTCGATAAGCCGGCGTCTTAAGCGCATGTAGTACTGATAGTCGGTGTCTTGTGTAGTTGCTCCTGTCTCCCCTGAATCCCATATTTGGCGGACATCAAATATTTCCTTTACAGAAGACAAACCTCGATAGTGATCTTGATCTCTATGAGAGTTTACGTAAATATCAATCCATTTTTCTTGTTGAAGAGTTGCATGATTAAGTCTCGACGGTATGTGATTCTCCAAATAACCTAAAACTCTCTGTTTATTGTCTTCTGTAACGTTGCAGTCGTATAGCATCACGGTCAAGTCAGGGAAAATCAGTAGTATCATCAAGCCACCACCGACATCAATGACATGAAATATTAGTGGTTTTCTAGAAGCGTCGGTGTAGTATTTTAAAGGGGAATATTTCACAGTATCCTCTCATGATCTGGAATAGGTTTGATCAGTGCAGTAATTCGTACCGTCAGTTGCAAATCATTTCATATATTCTCTGAAAAGAATTTTAGCGTAACTTCGACCGTAAACTTTAACAAACCAAGGGCCTGTAACAATTAATGTTGAGTATAAAATAATAAGAACCACGCTGATATGCACAGCAAATTGATTGGCAACATATTCAGTAAACATCAAAACATTCAGTCCGCTCAAGACAACTGCTAGAACTGCTCCCCCAAGAAGATTTCTGATCGCACCATATTCAATATTGTGTTGCAGTAGGAATGAATTGCTGTGTAATTTTTTTCTAATGGATGTGATTGACTCAGCGATACGTTTGCGTGACTCACTACAATTTGCAGCCTCTTCGTCAGAGGTGGGCAGAGTTACCTTGAAATCTTTTAAAACTCTGGCACGAAACCGATTTTTAAAGTCTTCCGAAAAGGTAAAATCTGCGTAAAGCATGAACTCTGTAGTTGGCATACGCATTTCGTCTTGGAACATTATTTTCTGAAAAAGTTGCTTGCTTATAGCGCGCGAAAATTCAGCAAGGAAAAAGATGGATATTGTGGAGATCGTTACAGCACTGAACAACTTCAAGCCAAGGATATTTCCAATTAATTTCCTAAACTCCTCGCTTATAAAGAAATGATTAAATACAAGCATTGGAACCAGTGCAGTAACCGAAGCAGGCGCAATCCGGGCTTTGATCGTATATGCATCAAATTTCATGTATCACCTTTGTTTAATTATCTTTTCTGTTCAACTCGTTAATCACCAGCTTAGACAGGCATATAAATATTGTATGCCTGTATCTATTATTAGATGTTTCCTATTATTGAGTGGCATCCAATACTATATGCTTTTAAACTTTCAGTACGCTTTCTTGAATGTTCAGCCAATAACTGCTTCTTAACATCCCACCACTCACGCATAGCATCATGGGATACGAAGACGGTTTCAGAATTGTCTGCTTCAGCAAGAGCTGATTGGACATCCCCAACCATAAAATCCTGAAAGCCATTATCATAGTTTCCACTGAAATCAGGATCGCGCTTTTTCCTGTTATCGATGTAAGTCCTTAAATCACTCATGCTTGTAAACTTTACAACTGACGTTTTTCGATACAACCTGTTCAGGACACTCAGAATCAAAGCGGCAATTCATCTCCCGGAACTGGTGACAACTTCTTCACCGAATCAAGAATGTTCAATGCTTTATCATGGTCAGCCCGAGCAGCGCGTTCCTGGAAAAAAGCCGCTGTATTCAGAGCAGACACCTTTTCCGCAAGAGCCACGACAATAAACTGTTTAAGTGACACATTGTCCTCACGGGCCAGTTCTTTACATAGCCAACAAGTGAATCGGGGGTACGATTCATGACAGCTATTGCCGTTCTGGCAGTTTTTTAGTATTGTTACGCCATCTAGTATCTGCTGCATTGCCTTTGGCAGCTTCACTTTATCTGCAAAATTCAAAAGGTACGCACATGAAAGCAACAGCACAAAATCTTGATCTTTCACTCCTGCCTGCGGCTGCGCGGCGTGAGGTAGCCGACTTCTATCAGTTTGTCATGCTACGTTACGGTAGAGCTGTGAAGAGACAGGCTACGGCAAAGAATAAACTTCCTGCGGAATTTTACAAGCCTATCAGCGTTACTCAGTATCAGACGGTAGCACGGGACGACATCTACAGTGAAGTCTAAGATATTCATAGACTCCAACATCTGGATATATGCCTTTCTGGAATGTGAAAAGGAACGCGCCAAACAGCAGCATATTCTGTCGCTACTCGAAAATCTACCGCCTGTCAGTGCTGTATTTGTGTCTGTGCAGGTAATTAATGAATTTCACTGGATACTTTCCCGCAAGTACGGGGTGGATGACACTGCCATCAAAGCCAAGGTGACAAAGGGTATAGCCGCCGTTGCCAACATCGCTCCCCTCGACTTTAAAGTGTATCAGGATGCGTACAGGATTCGCGGAAAATACAACGTTTCGTTCTGGGATAGTCTAATTGTAGCTTCAGCGCTTGATAATGGTTGCACTGTTTTGTATTCCGAAGATATGCAGCATGGATTAATGATTGATTCTAAGTTGAAGGTTATAAACCCTTTTCTTGATGCTTGAGCACGTGCAAGAATTTACAAACAAACAGAATACCCCTACATCACCCCTCTCTCCAAAAGCGAAACCATACCATCCGTACCGACAATCACATGATCCATGACCTTGATACCCAGCAGATCACCAGCCTCTTTCAGTCGTCTGGTGATTGCAATATCTTCACTGCTGGGAGTCGGATCACCGGATGGGTGGTTGTGTATCAACACGAGGGCCGCTGCATTCGAGACCAACGCCGTCTTAAAAACTTCGCGTGGATGCACAATCGACTGATTCAGTGAACCAACTGATACGCAGTCAATACACGCAATCCGGTTCTTTCCGTCCAGATGCAGAGTAAAGAAATACTCCTTCGCCTCGCGTGTCAGAAACTGAAACAGTGCTGCAATCTGTTCAGGTGAATTATACCGCCGGTCAGGTGGCAGATATTCTGCTACATCCTCCCGAACTTCAAGCGTCTCCATGACCACTTTTATCTGCTTGAACCGTAT
>NZ_JAOTRZ010000249.1 GCF_030247655.1 Trichlorobacter sp.
TCAAATCTGGGCTAGCGGGCTTTTTCACAAGTTGTAATTCAGGGGTTGTTTGGTAAGCTATTTCGGCGATTTGGCAAGATCAAGCCGCCCTACTCTTCCGGCCTCGGTGGGCGGTTTCGGCAGCGCAAGGTAAACGCCAACTTGGGCAAGTGCTTCTCTGCTCCTAACGGCTCAATCAACTCGGACTGGCTTACTGTGCGCTGAATTTCACCAGTGCCTCAGTCGTCAGTTGGTCGGCAGTTCAGGCAGCACCGCTCCGGCGTCGCCAGCCGGTTATCTCGTAAACGTTAGAGGGCAACAGAATGCAACCGACAACAACTCGCCTTTTTTTTCTGTTTCTTGTTGTAGCTGTCTTGTCCGGCTGTGCTGTTGTCGAAAAGGTTTTACTTGTCCCAGAAGAAGACGGAAAGGTTAGTTACAGTGGCAAACTTACAAAACAACAAGTTTTCAAGACAGTTGGCGAAGTAGCAGAAGAGTTGAAAATTCCAGCTTGGTCAAACGAAATTACTTATTCAAACTTATCAGAAGGCATCATCGAGACAGGCAATTTCAGTAAAACCAATGTCATGGGAATTCGTTTAAAGGCCCAGGTTTATTCAGAAAAGACTGTTGTTGAAGTCACAGTAAAAGGTGTCGGGCCATACTACTCTAAGCTTGCCCTCAAAGAGGCATTAAATTCATATATGTCCGTTTTGCAAAAACGACTAACTGAACAAAGTATAGCGCCAGGTAGCTTGCCAAAGTCACCATAATAGCGGGGCCGCCCTCTAACGGCTCAATCAACTCGGACTGGCTTACTGTGCGCTGAATTTCACCTATGTCTCAGTCGTCAGTTGGTCGGCAAATCAAGCAGCACCCCTCCGGCATCGCCAGCCGGTTATCTCGTAAACGTTAGAAGCCTTTTGTACCAGCGTCGCTCGTGGCACCTAAAGTCAAAAACGCTTCGGCCAGCTAGGCCTCATCAAATCTGGGCTAGCGGGCTTTCTCGCAGCAAGTTGAAATTCAGGGGTTGTTTGGTCGATGGTTTCAGCGATTCGGCAAATTCCGGCTGGCCGGTTCGTCCGGCTTTTGCGGGTGGTTTCAGGCAGCGCAATGTAAACGCCAACTTGGGCAAGTGCTTCTCTGCTCCTAACGGCTCAATCAACTCGGACTGGCTTACTGTGCGCTGAATTTCACCTATGCCTCAGTCGTCGGTTGGTCGGTAGTTCAGGCAGCAAGGCGCAAAAACATTGAGTTATCCCCAATATGTTTTGTCATGAGGCCCGAGGAGGATAAATTTGAGTGTATCATCAGTGCATTCTTGGCAGTCGTCGCAGAGAACAATTGAGTCATCGCCTTTTTTTCGGCAGATTGAGCAATAAAGAAAAATTATCAGAAAATTACGACGAACTGGACAGCTGTAGTATCCACGCAAGTTTCCTTTAAGAGGCTCACCCAGTGAAATTGGGCTGGCAATAATCATATCAACTTTTTTACGCACTGCCTCTTTTATGGAACTATGCTTTTTCAGGGAAGCTCTAAACTCATCGCTGAAAACAATATTCATTTAAACACCTCATCGTAACTGTGCCATTTGACAGCACCAGTTTTGATTCGAGACATTGTAGAAAGAAGTGAATCAGTAAAATCTGGATCACCCAAAATAATTTCAGTTGGGTCATTCTCTTTGAGTCGCTTTAATTTTAATGCAAATTGTGTAAAAACCTCTGAAACGGTTGTCCTTTGACTTTCTGCATACCCTTTGACAAAGTCCATAAGGTCAGCGTCAAGACTAAGGTTAATTCTGGCTTTTTGCATACATCACCTCCTGAGAGCATATTATGCGCACAACATGCGTTTGTCAAGAAGGTGGCAGCATCATTAGTGTCCAGAATAATTTAAGAATAAATTCAGCTGCTTAGGTTTTAACTTTGTCCTGTTTTTGTAATCGCCAAATGTAAGAAGCTGGTTTAATTCAGTTCTTTCAAAAGCAGATACGCTCAAAATCTGTAACATTGTGTAGAGGCTGGCTCGATTTTTAGCCGTTTTTTGATAATGGCGACCTTCAGGTAAACGCTGACAGCTATCCAGATCTGGGTCTTCACGGCATTTTCTGAGGTGCCGTAGAAGGTCTTGATCCTCTAATGGGCATAATGACCTTTGGTCATGATGCCCATTATCGTTAAACACATCTCAGCAACAATACAGGCACTGGCAACAGATGAGATTTATTGTTGCTTAACCGTCATGGAAAGCCAGATGCCAGTTAGAACAAAGATAAGATTTGCCCCCCAGGCAGCGACAAAGGGGGGCAATACCCCACTGCGGCCGTAGGACTGGACAGCGGCATTAATGATGAAGTAGGCGAACCCGATCGCTACACCGGCCCCGACCCCCATGGCGACCCCGCTGGTACGGCCGGTCTTGAGGGCAAAAGGGATGCCCAGGATAACCATTACAAAGGCACCAAACGGCAGGGCCAGCTTGGCATGCATCATGGTGCGATAGCGACCGGCCGGGTAGCCGCCCCGCTCAAGGCTGATCGCGTACTCCCGCAGTTTGCGGAAGCTGAAGTTATCAGCGTTGTTATCCAGAATCCGCAGATCATCCACCTTCAGGGTTAACGGCACCGCTAAACGAGGCGATGCCACCACCCCACCCCGCCCGGCAAAGGTACGTGTTCGTACTTTGAGCAGCTCCCACCCGGCAGCACCATGTATCGCCTGTTCTGCATCCATACGTCTGATCGGCTGCATGTCGGGAGAAAGATCCCAGACCGTTACCCCTTGCAAGGTCTGTGTTTTGGGATCAAATACCTTGGCCTGCAGGATCAGGTTATTGGAGCGGAACCAGATATTATTAAGCCGAAAGAAGGTATTAATGTTCTGCTTCCTGATCACTACTTTCTCAATATGTTCCATCTGCTGGTAGCTTTGGGGCACGACAAATTCCGAGTTGATCAACAGCACCAGACTGCAGAGCAGCCCTAACACCAGGATCGGCAGTACAATACGTGGGATACTTAAGCCGCAACTGCGCATGGCGGTCAGCTCACTGCTGCGGGAGAGCATGCCCAGTGCCAGCAGGGTTGCCATCAAGACCGCAAACGGCATGGTCTGTCCCAGCATCTCAGGGATCTTGAACAGAAAAAACTGCAGGATAGCGCTTAGCGAGGCCCCAGCTTTGCTGAAACGGCCCAGTTTCTCCATAAAATCAAGGATCAGATAGACCGCAAGAAATCCTCCCTGACAGAGCAGGAACAGGCGCAGCCAGGTGGCTGCCAGATAGCGTCCCACAATACCAAACATCAGGCAGACCTCCCGAATCTGAAGAGTCGCCCCAGGGCTGATCTAATTGTCATTTCCTGGGAGGCCAGACGAAGCAGCAGCAGTCCAATGCTCAGGAAGATCAGGTTGGGCAGCCAGACCGCCAGAACCGGTGAAATCCCCCCTTTTTCAGCCAGAGTACGCAGAAATGAGAGCAGGACATAGTAGACCAACAGGATCAGAATGCTGATGGTAAAACCGGAGCCTTTACCTGAACGACGGTTAGAAAGCCCCAATGGCAGCGCCAGAATGGCAAATACAAAGGTGGCAAAGGGAAAGGCAAAACGGCTGTGCAGTTCAGTGGCCATCTTCAGGCGGGCCTGGGGGGATACCTGCGTACTGTTCATCCCACGGCGCAGCTCACCTATCCCCAGATCCATTTCTGTCCTGACCAACGGCGTGCTTCGTCCTGATTCAGCGGTCAGCAGATATTCGCCAAAGGAGATCAGTCGGTAATCCTCTTTCTGCTGGGTATGAATAGTGCCGTTTTTCAGCAGTATCCGCAGTACGCCAGTGCCACCGTCAGAGGAGATCAGGCCGCTTTTGGCAAAGATGGTCAAAGGGCGCTCAGCATCACGGCTATCCTGGATCATTACCCGCTGCATGGTACGTTGGGCTTCATCATATTGATCAACGTACAGGACAATACCAGGCAGATCATCACGGAAGATCCGCTCACGGATGGCAGAGGCGGCATATTTACGGGCCACATCCATGGTCATCTGCTT
>NZ_JAOTRZ010000250.1 GCF_030247655.1 Trichlorobacter sp.
GATCTTACCCGTACCCTCTTTAAACAGATCATGGCTCTCTTTACAGAAGGAGTTTTCCATCCGCTCCCGTTCCATACCTTTGAAGCAGACGATATTGTCAACGCCTTCAGATACATGCAGCAGTCACGTCAGATCGGCAAGATTGTCGTCACCTACAACAACGGCATCACGGCAACGCAGACCAGTGACACAACAGCACAGGGCAGCCTTACACTTCCTGCTGACGCCACCTTCCTGATAACCGGTGGCTTGAGCGGCTTTGGGCTAAAGACCGCCCAATGGCTGGTTCAGAAAGGTGTACGCAATCTGGTACTGGTCAGCCGGAGCGGCCCTGTTTCAGATGAAGCACATAACGCTATTACCAGCCTGCAACAATCAGGTGTCACCGTCCATGCTGCCGCATGCGATGTTACCAGCAAAGAAGCGTTGTCAGAGCTTCTGGCAGAGATTGCCAAAACCCTGCCCCCTCTCAGAGGTATTGTGCATGCTGCCATGGTCATCCATGACGGGCTGATTCAAACCATGGGCAGAGAACAGATCCATCAGGTCTTTGCTCCAAAAATACTGGGGGCGGCCTACCTCCATGAACTGACTCTGCAACTGCCACTTGAATACTTTATACTTTTTTCATCGGCAACCACCCTGTTTGGTAACCCCGGACAGGGAAACTACGTTGCTGCCAACTACTGGCTGGAGGCATTTGCAGCCTGTCGTGAATCAGCAGGACTACCGGTTACCTGCGTCAGTTGGAGTCCCATAAGTGACACCGGCTATCTTGCGCGCAACCAGCAGGTAAAAGATGCGCTGCAAAACCGTTTGGGCGGTGAAGCGCTGAGTACCGCTACCGCCCTTGATCTGCTTGAAAAACTCTTGCTTGGCAAACACTCTGGTCTTGGCGTACTGGATCTGGACTGGAAGACACTCAGCCGATCACTGCCAAGCGCCGACAGTCCCAAATTTATGGAGCTGAGTAGACAAGTCGGAATCAGCAATGAACATCAGGAGCAAAAGCCGGATATACGGCAACTTTTACAGCAACTCCCGGAAGCCGAACTTCTGTCAACCTTTATTGAGCTGCTGAAGCAGGAAGTAGGTACTGTACTCAGAATTGATCCGGCCAAAATTGACCAGGATCGAGTTCTTTCTGACATGGGCCTGGACTCACTCATGGGGGTAGAGCTGGCGGTAGCCCTTGAATCCCTGTGTGGCGTCAAGGTACCGGTCATGGTACTTACCGACAGCCCTACCATCACCAAGCTTGCCAGCTACCTGCTTACCCAGCTTTTTTCTGCACAGGGCGCGCAAGACAGCAACAACGGTCATGACCTGCTCGACCAGGTCCAACAGGTACTCTATCAACACGGTGCAGACCTGGCTGATGATATGGTGGAAGAGCTGGTGGCGCAGGTTCATGATGCTGCTGCATCAGATGACAAACGGATGATCCAGTAATATGTCACGCAAAGGATTGCACGGCCTTACCGCCCAACTTAAGGACGCCCTGATTCTGCAGGCGCTGGAAAGACGACTCCAGCATGTCGATCAGAAGGGAACTGTCCACGACACTACTCAATCAGATGCACTGGTTATTCCTGAAAAGTTTTACCGGTTTCAGCTGCATCCTGGCTACCAGCAACTCCGCATCATGAACGATGGCGGTGTCCGCCTCGGCGTCAGCAACCCCTTCTTCAAGCTCCATGAAGGTATTGCCGGTGCAACCACGGTTATCAATGGCAAAGAATATCTGAACTACGCAAGCTACAACTATCTTGGGCTATCAGGCCACCCAGCGGTAGCTGCGGCAGCGAAACAGGCCATTGATCAGTACGGTACCTCTGTTTCAGCCAGTCGGCCGGTATCGGGAGAACGGCCAATCCACCGACAACTTGAAAACGCCCTGGCCGAGACCTACCAGGTAGATGACGCTGTCGTATTTGTCAGTGGCCACGCCACCAACGTATCCACCATCGGCTATCTGTTCGGCCCCAAAGATCTGGTGCTCCATGATGAACTGATCCACAACAGCATCTTGCAGGGGATCCAGCTTTCTGGCGCAAAACGGCTTTCCTTTCCCCACAATGACCATGGGGCACTTGACCAGATCCTCAAAAATCAGCGACACGCCTTTGAGCGAGTGCTGGTTGTGCTGGAAGGCATCTACAGCATGGATGGCGACTACCCCGACCTGCCTGCCTTTGTTGAGATAAAAAACCGCTATCGCGCCTTTCTGATGGTAGATGAAGCCCACTCATTCGGCGTCATGGGAGAAAAAGGATTAGGCATTCGGGAACATTTCGGCCTGCAGGGAAACGACGTTGATATCTGGATGGGAACATTAAGTAAAGCTCTGGCAGGGTGCGGTGGCTATATTGCCGGTGAAACCGCACTGGTTGAACATCTTAAGTTTCTTGCACCCGGTTTTCTCTACAGTGTCGGTATGCCGCCTTCAGTTGCCGCCTCATCACTGGCAGCACTCAAGCTTATGCAGCAAACACCGGAGCTGACCGTAACATTGAAAGCACGTGGTAAACTCTTTTTAAAACTGGCGCAGGAGGCAGGAATCAATACCGGTAGCAGTTCCGGTCTTGCCATTGTACCGGCCATCACTGGCAGCTCCTTAAAGGCCGCCCGGCTTGCAGAAACACTCTTTGAACAGGGCATCAACGTACAACCGATCATCTATCCGGCAGTGCCGGAAAAATCAGCCCGGCTGCGTTTTTTCATCTCATGCCTGCACACCGAAGAACAGATCAGGCACACGGTGGCTATTCTTGCAAAAGAGACCTGATTCCATTTTCACTCCAAAGCTCCACGCAGACAGGTCCAAAAAGATCTGACACCAATCAGGCGCCTGCCTGATCGCCGTAAACGGGCCACCAGTGCAGCATCTGGCCAGGAATCATAACGTTGATCAGGCTGTTGTAATGCTCCAGCCGGGACATCTCCGCCCCTAGATAACAGTTCCAGCAAAAGCTCTGTACCCAGTAAAAACAGACGCATATTCAGACTGAACAACGTATCGCCACCGGATATCGCAAGCTCCGCTGTTGCCAGAACAGTGCCGGTATCAAAACCAGCATCCTGCCGGTGCAGCGTCACCCCCGCCTGTTTTTCCCCGTTATCCACAGCGCGGATAACGGGATCAACCCCCTTATACTCAGGCAACGCGCCCGGATGGATATTCAGGCATCCCTGAACCGGCAGGGCAAGCAGCTCCGGGCCGATCAACTGGTTAAAATGGGCCGACAGCAGCAGGTCCGGCTGTAGACTTTTAACAAATGCGATTCCTTCGCCACTGTTAATATCCCTTGAGGTGTACACCGGCACCCTGTTTTCATACAGATAGCACCTGACCGGATCATCACGGACCAGCAGACGGCGCGCCAGACAATACACGGTCGTTACCACCCAGAGGTAGGCGGCATACCGCAGCCCGGTCTTGCGTACCAGACGCGCTGCATCCCACCACATCCATCTTTTTTTGCTCAGAATACGCGTAGAGGCAACAATACCAACCAGCTCAATAGAAGATGAACGAAGTAATTCCTGCAGCACAACATCAGAATACACACTGGGAGTAGTACAGAAGACAACCCGTAATGGGCTATGATGGGCTGGTCTGTTGATCATGGCAGGGGGGCACAAGCCGGGGCGGCTATCAGAGGCTGCCCCGGTTGCTGTTTTATTTCACCACAATCCGGTCCAACGTCACCGTTCCGCTGCTAACCGTCAACACTCCATCCAGCTCGGTATAGCCGGTCTGGCCACTGTAGTTATCAGCATAGCCACCCCGCAGGGTAATGTTCAGGCCACGGTTCAGGGTCAGGTTTCCAATAAAGCTGAGTGCCTTGATCTCGATAGTTTGCCCTGCCGTAACAGCCAGACAGGCACTGCTCAGGGTACCGTAGGCAGTAGCACCGATCCGGGCCCTGGGCACCAGATTAAACAGGGCTCCCAGACTCTTATCAGCAGACATAACCACCGTGCAACCAGAGCTTGTTCCGCTGCAGGCGCCTGACCAGCC